>NZ_JBQCCV010000126.1:0-4650 GCF_051961875.1 Intrasporangium sp.
GGGTTGGTCCAGGCGTCGAACGAGAACCGGGTCCACTGGATGTTGAACCGGCCGTTCGGCTTGTTGAACGAGTAGACCGCGACGATCAGGTTCGGCAGCAGCAGGATCGCCATGGTGAGGAGCGCGGCGGCGGTGAGCAGATGACGGCGCACGAAGGCCAGTGGTGACATGTCAGACCAGCTCCTCGGTGCCGGCGCGCCGGACGTAGATCATGACGAGGACGAGGATGAACACGAGCAGGACGAACGACAGCGCCGAGGCCAGCGGATAGTCGAGGACCCGGAGGAACTGGGCGTCGATGACCTGACCGATCATCACGGTGTTCGTGTTGCCGAGCAGCCGCGAGTTGATGAAGTCGCCCGAGGCCGGGATGAACGTCAGCAGCGTGCCCGAGACGACGCCGGGCAGGGACAGCGGCCACGTGACGTGCCGGAAGGTCTGTCTCGGCGTGGCATAGAGGTCCCCGGCGGCCTCGAGCAGCCGGCCGTCGATCCGGTCGAGCGAGGTGTAGAGCGGCAGGATCATGAAGGGCAGGAAGTTGTAGGTCAGGCCCCAGACCACCGCGAACGGCGAATAGAGGATCTCGCCGTTGGGTGACGCACCGATCCAGTGCAGCACCGTGCCGAGCCAGTCGAAGAGGAAGCCAAGGTTGTACTTGCCGATGCCGATCGTGTGCAGGATCGTCGTCAGCGTCCCGCCCTCACTCGACAGGAACGTCTGCCACGCCATGGTGCGGATGAGGAAGCTCGTGAAGAACGGCGCGATGACGAGGACGAGGAGGATGTTCTTCATCCGGCCGCGCCTGGCGGCGATGAAGTAGGCCAACGGGTAGCCGAGCAGCAGCGCGAGAACCGTCGCGATCCCCGCATAGACGAGCGACCGCACCAGCTGCGGCCAGTAGGCCTGCAGCGCCTCCGCGAAGATGCCGATGTTGCCGGTGAAGACGTAGCCCTCGTCGACGTTGCCCTCCTGCATGGAGAGCGACGCCGTGGTGACCATCGGCGCGATGTAGAAGACGACGAGCCAGAGCAGCCCGGGCAGCAGGAGCAGCGGGACGACCCAGTTCCGGCGACGGCGCCGGGCCTTCCGCTTGACCGCGCGGGTGCCGACGCTGGCGGCGATCTCCGCCATGTCAGCTCACCAGCTCCTCGCCGCTGTCGGCGCCGGCATCGGCGTCCTGAGACGCGTCGAGCGCGAAGCCGTGCTCGGCGGCCCAGGAGAGCGTGACGTTCTCGCCGAGCGCCGCGCGGGCCGTGCCGTCGTTCTGCTGCACGACGGTCAGCTCCCGGCCCCACGGCAGGCTGACGATGTACTGCGTCGCGACGCCGGTGAAGGACACGTCGCTGACGGTCCCCCGCAGGCGGTTCGGGCCGCCCGACTCGCCGAGGCGAAGCTTCTCCGGGCGGACGCCGAGGAAGATCTCGGTCACTCCGTCGGGCAGGTGGTCGCGGGAGACCTCGAGGTCGGTGTCGTGCGAGCGCACGGTCACGACGTCGCCCGTGGCCGAGCCGGGGACCACCGTCGCGCGCAGCAGGTTGGACTGGCCGAGGAAGTTCGCGACGAACGTCGACGCGGGCCGCTCGTAGAGCGTGGCCGGGTCGCCGAGCTGCTCGATCCGCCCGGCGTTCATGACCGCGATGGTGTCGGCCATGGTCATGGCCTCCTCCTGGTCGTGGGTCACGTGGATGAAGGTGAGGCCCACCTCGGACTGGATCCGCTTGAGCTCGATCTGCATCTGGCGCCGCAGCTTGAGGTCGAGGGCGCCGAGGGGCTCGTCGAGCAGCAGCACGTCGGGGCGGTTGACGATGGCGCGAGCGAGGGCGACACGTTGCTGCATACCGCCCGAGAGCTGGGCGGGCCGCTTGGCGCCCACCGACTCGAGCTGCACGAGCTCGAGCGCCTCGTCCGCCTTGCGCATCGCGTCCTTGTCACGCTTGCGCCTGAGGCCGAAGGCGACGTTGTCGCGCACGGTCATGTGCGGGAACAGCGCGTAGGACTGGAACACGGTGTTGACGTTGCGCTGGTAGGGCTTCGTGCCGGTGATGTCCCGGTCGCCGATGAGGATGCGTCCCTCCGTCGGCTGCTCGAGCCCGGCGATCATCCGCAGCGTCGTCGTCTTGCCGCAGCCGGACGGGCCGAGCAGCGCGAAGAAGGAGCCGGCCGGCACGACGAGGTCCATCGGCTGGACGGCGGTGAAGGTGTCGAACTCCTTGCTGATGCCGACGAGGCGCAGGTCGCCGATGTCGGCCTGGCGGCCGTCGGACCGCGGCGCCGTCTTCGACTGCTGGGTCACGGGATCGGTGGTCGCCATGTCAGCCCGCCGTCAGCTCGGAGAAGGCCTGGCTGAACTTCGTCTCCTCCGCCGCCGTGAGCCCGCGGAACACGTGGGCACTGGCGAGCGTCTTCTCGTCGGGGACGATGAGGGGGTTCTTGGCCACTTCCGGGTCCTCCTTGGCCAGGATCGCCTTGGTGCCTCGGCACGGTGAGATGTAGTTGACGTAGTCGACCACCTTCGCCATCACCTCCGGCTCGTAGTAGTAGTTGATGAGCATCTCGGCGTTCTTCTTGTGCCTGGCCATCGCCGGGATGATGAAGTTGTCGGACCAGATCGGGAACCCGGTCTTGGGCAGGGCATAGCCGAGCGTGGGGTTGTCTGCCTGCAGCTGCACGACGTCACCGGTCCAGGCGAAGCAGGCGGCGGTGTCACCGGAGCTGAGTGGCTTGCCGTACTCGTTGCCGGTGAAGCCCTTGATCTGGCCGGCGTCCTTGGCCTTCTTGATCTCGTCGATGGCTGCCATGAAGTCGGCCTCGGTGAAGTCCTCGAGCTTCTTGCCCATCGCCATGAGGACGAGCCCCACGGTGTCGCGCATCTCGGTCAGCAGCGTCACCTTGCCCTTGAGTGCCGGGTCGGTCAGGAGCTGGTCGACCGACTCGACCTTCTTGCCGCCGGTTGCCTTGGGGTTGTAGGCGATCCCCGTGAATCCCGACTGCCATGGCACGGAGTAGAGCCGGCCCGGGTCGAACTCCACCGTGATGAGGGTGTCCTCGATGTTCGCGTGGTTCGGGAAGTTCTCGAGGTCGATCTTCTGGACGAAGCCCTGTCGGATCATCCGGGCGGCCATCCAGTCCGTGCTGCACCACAGGTCGCGCCCGGTGTCCTTGCCTGCGGCCAGGAGGGGCCGGACCTTGGCATAGAACTCGTCGTTGTCGTTGTAGTCCTCGGTGTAGTTGACCGTGATCCCGGTCCGCTTCTTGAACTCGTCGAGCGACGGCCGCTGCTGGGTCTTGTCGTCGACGTCGATGTACTCGGGCCAGTTGCTCCAGTTGACGACCTTCTCGTTGGCCGACAGGTCCGGTGCAGCACTGGCGACTGGCGC
This sequence comes from Intrasporangium sp., assembly GCF_051961875.1. Lineage (GTDB taxonomy): Bacteria > Actinomycetota > Actinomycetes > Actinomycetales > Dermatophilaceae > Intrasporangium_A. Next base: position 3,378 of record NZ_JBQCCV010000126.1, read on the forward strand.
GGCCCCGCCGCCCGGGCCGGCGGCCGTGGTCCCGCCGGGGTTGCGGCCCTTGACGCCGCACCCGGCGAGCGCGGCCATACCGAGCCCACCGAGGCCGAGCACCACTCCGCGTCGGCTCACGGTGCCCCGGGCGAGCGCGGCCCGGAAGGCGAGGTTGTCGTATCTGTCCGTCATAGGTCCTCCTGGCCGGTCAGCCGTGGTGGGGTCAGGAGTCGATGTTGGCCATCACGTGCTTGATGCGCGTGTAGTCCTCGAAGCCGTACATCGACAGGTCCTTGCCGTAGCCGCTGTGCTTGAAGCCGCCGTGCGGCATCTCGGCGACGACCGGGATGTGGGTGTTGATCCAGACGCAGCCGAAGTCGAGGCGCTTGCTCATCCGCATCGCCTTGCCGAAGTCCGTCGTCCAGACGCTCGAGGCGAGCCCGTAGCGCACCCCGTTGGCCCAGGCGAGCGCCTCAGCCTCGTCGCTGAACTGCTGCACGGTGATGACCGGGCCGAAGATCTCGTTCTGGATCTGCTCGTCGTCCTGGCGCAGCCCGCTGAGCACGGTCGGCTCGAAGAAGAAGCCCTCGCCGAGCCCCGTCATCCGGCTGCCGCCGGCCGCCACGTTCGCGTGGTCGGGGAGCCGGTCGAGCATGCCGCTGACGTGCGCGACCTGGTTCGGGTTGTTGACCGGGCCCAGCAGCGCGTCCGGGTCGTCCGGCAGGCCGACCTTGACCGAGCGCTTCGCATAGTCGGCCAGGGCCGCGACGAAGTCGTCGTGGATCCGCGGTCCGGCGAGCACCCGCGTCGCCGCGGTGCAGTCCTGGCCGGCGTTGAAGTAGCCAGCGGTGGCGATGCCCTCGACAGCGGCCTCGAGGTCCGCGTCGTCGAAGACGATGACCGGTGCCTTCCCGCCGAGCTCGAGGTGGACGCGCTTGACGTCCTGGGCGGCGCTCGCGGCGACCTGCATGCCGGCGCGGACGGAGCCGGTGACGGCGACGAGCGCAGGGGTGGGGTGCTCGACGACCATCCGGCCGGTCTCCCGGTCACCGGTCACGACGTTGAAGGTGCCCTCGGGCAGGAACTCCGAGGCGATCTCGGCGAGGAGCAGCGTCGTCTCGGGCGTCGTGTCGGAGGGCTTGAGGACGATCGTGTTGCCGGCCGCGAGCGCGGGGGCGATCTTCCACATCGCCATCATCATCGGGTAGTTCCACGGGGTGACCTGCCCGACGACGCCGATCGGCTCGCGGCGGATCCACGAGGTGTGGCCCGTCATGTACTCGCCGGCGGC
>NZ_JBQCCV010000127.1:0-3199 GCF_051961875.1 Intrasporangium sp.
GACCGCACCGGAGTCGCACGAGACCGTGACCTTAGACGGGGCCTTGTCGATCGTGTAGTCCTGGGCCACAGCGGTGCTGCCGTAGTGGTTGCCGTCACCCTCCCAGGAAGCGGTGGCCGTCCAGGTGCCGGCGTTCCTCACCTCGGGGAAGCTGACCGGAACAGGCAGGTCCGCCATACCGGCGCCGGAGGCGACCGCGGTGCAGGGCGTCAGGTCCTCACCGGTGTAGACGAGGTCCTTCTTGCACGTGATCGTCACCGTAGAAGATGCCGGGCTGATCTGGAATGAGCTGGAAGCAGAAGACGCACCGTAGTGGGAGTCGCCCGCGAAGACAGCCTTGGCAGTTGCCGTCCCGGCGTCCACGTTGTTGCCGTACGTGATCGTCGCCTTCGTGTCACTAGACAGATCGCGCCCTGACAGCACAGCGGTGCAGGGCTCCTGCGCGGAACCGGTGTAGGTAACCGACGCCGGGCAGTCGAGAGCCAGCGAGGTCGGGATCTTCGACACGCTGTACGTGACGCTGGCCGCACCCGTGAGGCCGCCCGAGTCGGTGTAAGAGCACGAGGCCGTGTAGGTGCCGATGCCATCCACCACGTCGGTGCCCGGGGTGATCGTGGCAGGGAACGAGCTGGGGCCGTCCTCCTTGTCCGTCACGATGCAGGTGGCCGTCGGGGCCTGGCCGTACTCGTACGACGCCCCGGCCGTCGGGCCGACGAGTGTGACGGTCGGCGGGGTGTTCGTCACACACGGGCCGGTCGTCGTCCACGAGACGTTCACGAACGTCGACAGGACGAGTTCGGTCCCGTTGTCACTCATTCCCCTGGCCTCGTAGGTCACCTTGCCTGAGCCGGCGCCCTGGGCGGTCGGGTGGAGGCGCACCTGAGCCGTGACCGAGCCGCTGGCAGTGTCGTTCGGGCTACCGGTCCAGTTCTTGGGCAGAGTGATCGTTGCGCTGGGCGAGTCAGCTGCGAGCTGGGCGTTATCGACGCCAGTCATCTTGAAGGTGACCTTCGCGTTGTTGGCGAATGTCTCTCTGGTGTTGGCACTCTTTCGCACGACCCAGAGGGTCGCGGTGCCCACGTTGTCCGTCTTGCAGGCAACGCTGCCGAACTTGAGGTTTCCGCTGTTGTTCGTGGCGGCTACGTCTCCGTTAGCCGCAGCTGTGTCCGCATAAGCGGCGCCGGTGGCCCCCGCCATCAGCAAGGCGACGGCAGCACCGCACGCCAAAATAGACCTAAGCCTCTTCAAGGCTGTTCCCCTCCCAATACTTCTTCGAGCCGACGTCCCTTCCCCCGAGACGTGGGACTCCATGGTGAGCACACGGTATGCCGTGTTAGGCACCATCGGTGGTGGATTCGTCGATTCTGTCCGGTGTGTCGAAAAGGGCTGGGACAAAAGCGGATTCGCTGACGGGACAAAAGCGCCTAAAAGGCGCAAAACGGACAAGACGCGTCGGAGAGCCAGCGCCGGCCGCCAAGCCCAGCGGCATACCCTCGGGGCCATGCACGTCGAATCACCCGGCCTCGCGACGGACCTCGCCATGCTCGAGCTGCAGGGCTCGATCATCCGCGACCACGGTGACCACCTCGTCATTCGCACGCCCGACAACCCGACGTTCTGGTGGGGCAATTTCCTGCTCCTCGAGCGTGCTGTCCCGGCCCCGGAGATCCCGCGATGGATCCAGCGGTTCGAGCAGGAGTTCCCGGGCGCGACGCACCAGACGTTCGGCTTCACCGACAGCCAGGGCGACTACAGCGGCTGGCGGGAGCATGGCTTCGACGTCGAGTCCGATGTGGCCCTCACGATGACGAAGGTGCCGTCCTGGAGGCCGCTCGACGAGGGCGAGATCTCGATCCGGCACTTCGCCGAGCGCCGTGACTGGCAGCAGGCGGCCGAGCTCGGCGCGAGCGACGTCCCGATCGGGGAGCTCGAGGCGCGGCTCGTCTTCGAGGAGCGGCGGGCCGCCGCGCAGAAGGCGCTCGTCGACGACGGCCGTGGTGCCTGGTTCGGCGCGTTCGTCGGGGAGCGGCTCGTCGCGAAGCTCGGGATCGTCCGGCTCGGGACGCGGGCGCGCTACCAGGACGTCGTGACCCACCACGGCTACCGGCGGCGCGGGATCGCGGCGCGGCTCGTGCGCGTTGCCGGCGAGTGGGCCCTGACCGACCCCGACGTCCGGGAGCTCGTCATCGTCGCGGCCGACGGCGGGCCGGCCATCGGGCTCTACGGTCGGCTCGGCTTCCAGGAGAGCGGCCGCTACACCGGGGTCGAGCGCGCAACAGCGCAAAACAGTTGAGGCGTCCCAGCCAGACTGGAACGCCTCAACCCCACCAGGTGGTATGCCGCTGAGCTCGCTCTCGCGGCTCGGTGGCCTTCTCGCTCAGTGCCCCTCGCGCTCAGCCCGCCTTGACGGCGAGCACCGGGCACGATGCGTCGAGCAGGATGCGCTGCGCGGTCGAGCCGAGCAGGAGCTTGCCCACCGGTGTGCGGTGCCGCAGGCCGATGACGACGAGCCGGGCGCCGACCTCGGCCGCGACGTCGAGGAGTGCGACCGCGGGATCACTGCCGTGGTCGATGCGCCGGACCTCGTGCTCGATCCCCGACTCGGCCAGGTCGTGGTCCAGCCGGTCGAGGTCCGAGGCCGGGGCCCGGTTGGCGTCGACGAGTTTGTCGTCGCGGGCCATGTTGACGACGACGATCGCTTCACCGTGGGCCCGGGCCTCGTCGATGCCGGCGGTGAGGGCGGCCTCGCCCTGCTTCGTCGGGATGTAGCCGATCACGATGGTCATGCGGTCGCCTCCGTCGCCAGGGCCGGGCGGTCGCCCGAGCCATCGTTACCGCCGTCGCCGCCACGCGCCATACGGATCAGCTTTGCGATGAGCGGCCAGAGGATGGCGATCGCGATGACGACGTAGCAGGCCCACGAGACCGGTCCGCCGATGAGGCCGGTGGGATCCCCGTGCGAGAGCTGGAGCGAGCGACGCATGTGCAGCTCGGCGATCGGCGCGAGGATGACGCCGATGATGAGCGGCAGGACCGGCAGCCCGAACCGGCGCACGGCGAAGCCGAGCAGGCCGATGGCGAGCAGCAGGTAGAGGTCGAACGCCTGGCCGTTGACCGCCCACGCACCCATCGCCGCGAAGAAGATGATGCCGGCGTAGAGGTATGGCCGCGGGATCTGGAGCAGCTTCGCCCAGGCCGG
>NZ_JBQCCV010000128.1:0-14642 GCF_051961875.1 Intrasporangium sp.
ATGGCCTCGTCGAGCGCGTTCGTGTGCAGCGACTGGGTGTGCCCCTGGGTCGCTGCCATCGCCTCGATGCAGGTCCGTTCGACGTTGTTGAAGACGTCCTGGGCCGTCAGCGACCACCCCGAGGTCTGCGAATGCGTCCGCAGCGAAAGGGATTTCGGGTTCTTCGGGTCGAACTGCCCGACCAGCCGCGACCAGAGGGCGCGCGCGGCCCGGAGCTTGGCGACCTCCATGAAGAAGTTCATCCCGATCGCCCAGAAGAAGGACAGCCGCGGCGCGAACGCGTCGATGTCGAGCCCCGCGTCGAGCCCGGCCCGGATGTACTCGACACCGTCGGCAAGGGTGTAGGCGAGCTCCAGGTCGGCCGTCGCACCCGCCTCCTGGATGTGGTAGCCGGAGATCGAGATCGAGTTGAAGCGCGGCATCTTCGCGGCCGTGTAGGCGAAGATGTCCGAGATGATCCGCATGCTCGGCCCGGGTGGGTAGATGTAGGTGTTGCGGACCATGAACTCCTTGAGGATGTCGTTCTGGATCGTCCCCGCGAGCTGCTCCGGCTTCACCCCCTGCTCCTCGGCCGCGACGATGTAGAGCGCCATGATCGGCAGGACCGCGCCGTTCATCGTCATCGAGACGGACATCTGGTCGAGCGGGATCCCGTCGAACAGCGTTCTCGCGTCGAAGATGGAGTCGATCGCGACTCCCGCCATGCCGACGTCGCCGCGCACCCGCGGGTGGTCGGAGTCGTAGCCGCGGTGCGTCGCGAGGTCGAACGCGACGGACAGGCCCTTCTGCCCGGCCGCGAGGTTGCGGCGGTAGAACGCGTTCGACTCCTGGGCCGTCGAGAACCCGGCGTACTGCCGGATCGTCCACGGCTGCGTCGTGTACATGGTCGGGTAGGGCCCGCGCAGGTATGGCGTGAGCCCCGGCCAGGTGCCCGTGGCGAGGCCCTCGACGTGCTCGGGTCCATACACCGGAAGGATGTCGATGCCCTCCGGAGAGCGCCACGGATTCCCTTGGTATGCCGCTGTGCTCGCTCCCGCTGTCTTCGAGCCGCGCGCGTCGGCGGCCTCCAGGGGCAGGTCGGCGAAACTGCTGGGGACGGTGTTGACGGTCCGGTCGGCGCTCATGCCAACTTCTCCCTCGTGCGGTTCAGGAAAGACAGGGCGTCGAGGCCCATGGCTGCGGAGTCGTCGACGAGGGACGAGTCGAGCGTCCGCTCACCCGGCTTGCCCGCGAGGATCACCCAGGTCGCGCCGTCGCCCCGGAGCGCCGCAATGGCCTCCGCACCCCACTCGGCGTAGGCGGCGTCGGTTCCGCACAGGCAGACGACCGGCGGCTTGTCCTGGGCCTCGTAGGCCTTGAGCAGTGCATCGACACCGTCGGTCGCGCCGGCGGTCATGACGGGAACCCCTCCGGCAGCAAGGAGATTCGCAGCGAAGGTGGCGCGGGCCGTGTGTGCGGCGACCGACCCCAGGGTGGCGAGGAAGACCGGGTGCGAGGCGGGCTCGTCCCGGAGCGCCTCGAACGCCGCGCCGTAGCGCCGCACCTCTTGGGCAACGGGGTCGGCCTCGCGCTCGAGCCGCGGCTCCTCCAGATTCGGGAACTCGGTCACGCCCGTGATGGGCCGGGTCCGGTGGGCGACCTGGTCTGCGCGTCGTGCGGCGACCTCGTCGATCCGGGACCGGAGGGACCGGTCGGCGAGCGCCGCCTCGATGCCCCCGGACGCCTCGACTCGCTGGAACTCGGCCCACGCGGCACGGCACAGCTCGTCGGTGAGCAGCTCCACGGCATACGACCCTCCGGCGGGGTCGGTCACCGCGGCCACATGGGACTCGGCGATGAGCAGCGAGGAGGTGTTGCGGGCGTTGCGGCGCCCGAGGGCGCTGGGCAGGCCGAGGGGGCTGTCGAACGGCAGCACGGTGACCGCATCCGCGCCACCGACGCCGGCCGCGAAGGCAGCGACGGTCGTGCGGAGCATGTTGACGTAGGGGTCGTAGGTGCTCATCATCGGCCGGCTCGTCACGGCGTGCTGCCGCTGTCCGCCTGCCTCGGGAGAGGCGCCGGACAGCTCGGCGACGCGCGACCAGAGCCGGCGTGCGGCACGGAGCTTCGCGATGGTCGGGAACTGCTCATCCGTTGCGGCGTAACGGAACTCGATGAGCTGCAGCGCGTCGTCGACCGAGCGGCCGTCCGGGGTGAGCGCCCGCAGGTAGGCGGCACCGACCGCGAGCGAGTAGCCCAGCTCCTGCGCGTCCGAGGCGCCGAGGTCGTGCACGACCGTGCCGTCCACCACGACGGCCCGGATCCCGGCTGCCTCCGCCACCGCGACCACATCCGCGAACTGGCCGGCCGCCGCGGGGTGGCCCTCGGAGCGCACTGCGGCGCCGATCGGGTCGAGGCCGACGTTGCTGTCGGGATGCAACCGGACGCCCTGCTCGGCGGCGAGGGCGACGAGCGCACGGCCCGAGGCGAGCGGGTCGTCGCCCTCGAGGACGACGGGTGCCACGTCGAGAAGCACGCCATCGAGCGCCGCAGGCAGATCGGCGGGCGAGAGGGGGCCGCCGAGCTCGAGCCAGAGAGACGTCACACCGTTGCCCAGGTCGAGCAGGGCCTCCTCGTTGGCGCGCTTGGCAGCGAGACCGCCGACGTGCGAACGGATGTCCCAGCCGTCCTCCGGGCGCTCGGCGAGCCGGCCGCGGGTGAACGGCGCCTCCCCGGGGACGCCCGAGGGCGGGAGGTCCCGGACGGTGGCAGGGGTGCCGAGTGGGGGCACCTCGATCCCGTCGAGCGTCGTGCGGGTCAGCGCCTCCCAGACGGCCCCGTCCGGGGCGTCCTCGGACAGTCGCCGCGCCTTGCGCAGCACCCCTGCGGCGGCCTTTTCCCACTCGGCCTGCGTGTGCTCGTCCTCCCCGGAGAGCGGTAGGTGGTTCTCGGCAGCCGTCATGCCACGCAGCCTAGGCGCGCCCCCCTCGCACGGGCCACGCCGCCGGCTATGCGATACCTCTCACTCATCTGTGCCGCCTGCGGCACCGGCGCGGTCCTCGGCACGGCTCGGGGTCCCGATGCCCTCCTTCCTCGGATCTGTCGTGTCCCTGGGCTGAAAAACCTTCGTCGCGACCCAATCCGGGAGCAGGCACGGCTCCGAACCACGAGTGACAGCCCACCCGGACACCCACCAGCAAGGAGACCACCATGAAGAGCCGCATCGCCTTCGTCGCCCTCGCCGTCACGCTGCCCCTCGGGCTCGTGGCCTGCACCGGGGCGGCGAACGGCAGCACCGGCGAGCAAGCGATGACCTCCGGCTCGGCGGCGACGACCTCGTCCGCGGCGCCGACGACCTCCTCGGCCATGCCCTCGACGAGCTCCGACATGGCCGAACCGGCCTCCCAGGTCTTCGGGCCTGCGTGTGCGGCCGTGCCCACGGAGGGCAAGGGCTCGCTCAGGGGTATGGCCAGCGCCCCGGTCGCGACGGCCGCGAGCAACAACCCCCTCTTGACCACCCTGGTCACGGCGGTCAAGAAGGCGGGTCTCGTCGAGACCCTCAACTCGGCCAAGGGCATCACGGTGTTCGCCCCGACCAACGACGCGTTCGCGAAGATCCCGGAGGCGCAGCTGCAGAAGGTCCTCGCCGACAAGCCGACCCTCACCAAGATCCTGACCAACCACGTGGTCGCGGGCCGGCTCGGTCCTGACCAGCTGACCGGCGCGCACAAGACCCTCGCCGGCACGACGATCACGGTCACGGGGTCGGGTGACCACTTCACGGTCGGCAAGAACGCCAAGGTTCTCTGCGGCAACGTGCCCACGGCCAACGCCACCGTCTATGTCATCGACTCGGTGCTGTTGCCCTGACCCGGCGTCGGCAACCATGGATCGCATGTCCCGCTTCTCCGCGGCTCGCACCCCCGGCACCGAGCCGCGGGGTGCGGCCGCCGCCGACGGCCTCGGCGAGCTGCTCCGGCGTTCGGCCACGGGGGACGAGGGCGCCTTCGGCGAGCTGTATGACGCCGTCGCACCTCGCGTCTTCGGTCTCGTCCGGCGGGTGGTGCGCGACCCGGCCCAGGCCGAGGAGGTCACCCAGGAGGCGTTCCTCGAGGTGTGGCGCACCTCCGGCCGGTTCGACCCCAGCCGCGGCAGCGCGCTCGTCTGGGTCCTCGCCATCGCCCATCGCAAGTCTGTCGACCGGGTCCGTTCCGCCGAGGCCGCCCGCACGCGTGACGAACGCTACGGTGCGACCAGCGGTGAGGTCGCCCACGACGCCACCGTCGAGGAGGTCGCCCTGCGGCTCGACGCGCAGCGGGTCCGGCGGGCGCTCGCCCACCTCACCGACACCCAGCGGGAGGCCGTCGAGCTCGCCTACCTCTCCGGCTACACCCACACTGAGGTCGCAGCCCTGCTCAACCTCCCGCTCGGCACCGCGAAGACACGGATCCGGGACGGCCTCATCCGACTACGTGACACCTTGGGGGTGACCTCATGAACGACGACATCCACGCCCTCTCGGGCCCCTATGCCGTCGACGCGCTCGACCCCGAGGAACGCGAGCTGTTCGAGCGGCACCTGGCCGGGTGCCCAGCCTGCCAGGACGAGGTGGCCGGCCTGCGCTCTGCCGCGACCCAGCTGTCCGCCCTCGTCGAGACGGCACCTCCTGCCGCCCTGCGCGAGTCCGTGCTGCGACAGATCTCCACGGTCCGGCCGCTCCCGCCGCTGCGGCCGGAGGCGCCCACCGAGCGGGACGCCGGACCCGCACGGCTGCGCCGCCAACCGTGGTTGTTGGCAGCGGTGGCCGCCGCGCTGGTCGCGGTCGCGGCCCTCGGCATCTGGCGGGCCGTCGACACGAGCCCACCCCCCACAGTGGCCGAACGGGTGCTCGAGGCGCCGGACGCCTCACGCGTCGCGCACCGCTTCCCTGGTGGGGCGACCGCCACCGTCGTCCGGTCGAAGCAGCTCGGGCGAGCGGTCCTCATCCCGTCGGACATGCCGGCGCCTCCCGACGGCAAGGTCTACCAGCTGTGGCTCGAGGACCGGGCCGGCACGATGCAGCCGGCAGGGCTGATGAGCGGCAGCGGCGACAAGATCGTCACCCTGAACGGGGATGCGCGAGAGGCCTCGGCGGTCGGCATCACCGTCGAGCCCATCGGTGGATCCCACCGGCCGACGAGCGAGCCACTAGCCCTCTTCCCCTTCTCCTGACCCGTCTGTCGGTGGGAGCCGGCCCACCCGGCAGACGGTCCATTGCGCGACTCCGGCGCCGATCGCAGGGCTGACCCAGCTCGTTCCCGCTACTCGACCCGCGGTGGTGGGGCGAGTCGGGGGCAGACCGAGCACGGCTGCATTCCCGGCAGCGCGTAGATGAAGCAGCACGACATCCGCCGCGGGTCCGGCCGGCGGTCCGCCCGGGCCAGCGCGGTGCGCCAGACGTCCTCGACGACGCCCCACCGCTGCCGCGTGCTTGCCTTCACGTCCGGCGCATAGTCCGTCACGACGCCCGACACCAAGGAGAGGTATGCCGCACGCCCCTGCTCGACGCACGCCTCCCTGGGCTCGGCCTCGTTCACCGACACCGATGCCGGGTCGAGCACGAAGCGATCCGGATAGAGGCCGGGCGCGAGCTCGAAGCCCAGCCCCGCGCCCGACTCGGCGAGCACGACGGAGGCAAGGTGAGCGGCATACGCGATGGGGGTGGCGACGGACTCGCACCACCACTGGAGGACGAACGCGGCGGCGACGTGCGGACGGTCCACCGACCGCTGCTGCTCGGCGAGGGCGTGGCGCCATCCGCTGAGCGGGTCGCGGGACGCCCGGGCGGCGACGTCCGTGCACCAGACCGTGGCGGGGGAGGCGCGGGTTGTGGCCGTCGACCAGGGCAGGGCCGCGTCGAGGCGCGCGACCAGCGCGGGCACATCGGTCACGAATCGCTCCTCCGGTCGGTGGTCGTCGTCATCCTCTCGCTAGACTGCGGTGCTCGTGACCCAGTCCCTGCCGTTCGACGCGATCTCCAAGACGGTGGCGGCGTTGCAGGACGAGCTGGTCGCCATCCGTCGCGACCTGCACCAGCACCCCGAGCTCGGCCGGGCTGAGGTGCGCACGACGCAGGTCGTCGTCGACCGGCTCGAGCTAGCCGGGGTCACGACCCGGCGGCTCCGGGGCAGCGGGCTGATCGCAGACATCGGGGCCGAGGCGCCGACCCGGACGATCGGGCTCCGCGCCGACCTCGACGCCCTACCGATCCGCGAGCACACGGGGCTGCCCTTCGCCTCGACCACCGACGGCGTGAGCCACGCCTGCGGCCACGACGTGCACACCACCGCGGCGCTCGGCGCAGCGCTGGCGCTCAAGGAGATCGAGGAGGACCTCAGGCGATTCGGCGTCGGCGTCCGCGTCGTCTTCCAGCCCGCCGAGGAGATCATGCCGGGCGGGGCCGAGGACGTCATGGCCCAGGGCGGCATCGAGGGCGTCGAGCGGATCTTCGCGCTGCACTGCGACCCGTCGCTCGACGTCGGACGGGTCGGGCTGCGTGTCGGAGCGATCACGGCGGCGACCGACCAGGTCGACGTCACCCTGTCCGGCGCGGGCGGGCACACCTCGCGGCCGCACCTCACCCAGGACCTCACCTACGCGCTCGCCAAGGTCGTCACCGACGTCCCCGCGGCGCTGTCGCGACGCCTCGACCCCCGCACCGCGGCCGCCCTCGTGTGGGGGAGCGTGCACGCCGGCGGGGCGCACAACGTCATACCGTCGACGGGCAAGGCGCTCGGCACGCTGCGGATGCTCGACGCCACGGCATGGGACGGGTCGGAGAAGCTCGTCACCGAGCTCGTCCAGGACGTGGTCGCCCCGTATGGCGTGAAGGCCGACGTCGCGATCGTCAAGGGCGTGCCACCCGTGGTCAACGATGCGGCGAGCGTGGATGCCCTCACCCTGGCCGTGAGCCAGGCGGGTGCGCAGGCCGCGCCGACACCGCAGAGCCTCGGCGGCGAGGACTTCGCGTGGTACCTGACGCGGATCCCAGGCGCCATGGCGCGTCTCGGCACCCGCACTCCCGGCGGCAAGACCTACGACCTGCACCAGGGCGACCTCGTCGTCGACGAGGGGGCCATCGGAGTCGGGGCGAGGACCCTCGCCGGCTGCGTCCTCGCCACCATCGGGGTCGTGCCCGCATCGGCACCCCTCGACAAGGCGCGGGTCGCGGATAGATAACACTTCGCCACAGTTCCCCGGAGTGGGTCGGATGGCTCGGGTTCGGCGGCTACAGTGCACTCCGCGGACCGGCGCCGGTTCCGTACCTGCAACATATAAGGAGCACGCCTTGCGTCACGCAACGAAGGTCGCCGCCATCGTCGCCGCGGCCGCCCTCGGACTGGCCGCCTGTGGCTCGTCCGAGACACCGTCCAACAGCAGCAGCAACGGGGGCACCCAGCCGGCTGCCAACGGCGGTGAGAAGCTGAAGGTCGGCATGGCCTATGACGTCGGAGGCCGGGGTGACCAGTCGTTCAACGACGCGGCCGCCAAGGGCCTCGACAAGGCCAAGTCCGAGCTCGGTGTCGAGGGCCTGGAGGCCGCCGCCACCAACGGTGAGCCGGAGTCCGCTCGGGAGGAGCGTCTCCAGCAGCTCATCGACGCCGGCTACACGAACATCGTCGCCGTCGGCTTCGCCTACGCCCCCTCGGTCAAGAAGGTCGCCGCCGAGAACAAGGACGTCAAGTTCGCGCTCGTCGACTCGACCGACGCCGAGGGCCCGAACATCGAGAACATCACCTTCGCCGAGAACGAGGGCTCCTTCCTCGTCGGTGCCGCCGCGGCTCTCAAGACGAAGACCAACGTCATCGGCTTCGTCGGTGGCGTCGAGACGCCGCTCATCAAGAAGTTCGAGGTCGGCTACATCGCCGGCGCCAAGGCGGTGAACCCGAAGATCGAGGTCAAGGTCAAGTACCTCACGCAGCCGCCGGACTTCTCGGGCTTCTCCTCCGTCGACAAGGGCAAGGCCGCCGCTGACGGCATGTACCAGCAGGGCGCGGACATCGTCTACCACGCTGCCGGTGGCTCCGGTGGTGGCGTCTTCCAGGCCGCCAAGGCCGCGGGCAAGCTTGCCATCGGTGTCGACTCCGACCAGGCCCTCACGGCCGACTCGTCGGTCCGCGACGTCATCCTGACCTCGATGATCAAGCGCGTCGACGTCGGTGTCTTCGACTTCATCAAGTCGATCAAGGACGGCAACTTCCAGGCCGGCAACAAGGTCTTCGACCTCAAGGCCGGCGGTGTCGACTACGCCACCACGGGCGGCAAGATCGACGACATCAAGGACAAGCTCGACGACTACAAGCAGAAGATCATCTCGGGCGAGATCAAGGTGCCTGCCGCCTGATCCCCTTCGGGACAGATCCTGGTTGCATGGGCCCGGGCGGCGCATCGCGCGCCGCCCGGGCCCTTCTGCTTCCACCCAGCACGCCGGTTGTAGGTTCTTGCCGGTAGTTTCATCCCGCCCGCGGTGCAGCGGGCCCACCTGAGGAGGGTGCGTCATCGTCGCCAACGACTCGCAGTTCCGCGACGCGACCCGTGACGCCACGGCCGTCGCCGGCGAAGCAGAGCTGACCCACCGCGGCACACCAGCCGTCGAGCTGCACGGGATCACCAAGCGGTTCCCGGGCGTCGTCGCCAACAAGGACATCGAGCTCACCGTCGACAAGGGCACGATCCACGCCGTCGTGGGGGAGAACGGCGCCGGCAAGTCGACGCTGATGAAGATCCTGTACGGCGTGCAGCAGCCCGACGAGGGCACGATCTCGATCGAGGGCCGGGAGCTGAAGCTGCGCACCCCGTCCGACGCGATCGGGGCCGGCATCGGCATGGTCTTCCAGCACTTCCAGCTCGCGGACAACTTCACGGTCCTCGAGAACGTCGTCCTCGGCGCCGAGGCACTCCATGGCATCGGCGACGCCGCTCGCCGGAAGATCCGGGAGCTGTCCGACGCCTACGGCCTCGGGATCCACCCGGACGCCCTCGTCGCCGACCTCGGCGTGGGCGCCCGCCAGCGGATCGAGATCCTCAAGGTCCTCTACCGCGGGGCGAAGATCATCATCCTCGACGAGCCGACCGCCGTGCTCGTGCCGCAGGAGGTCACGGAGCTCTTCGACAACCTGCGCGGACTCACGTCCGAGGGACTCACCGTCATCTTCATCTCGCACAAGCTCGACGAGGTGCTCCAGGTCGCCGACGCGATCACCGTCATCCGACGCGGCACCACGGTCGCCGAGGTCGACCCCAAGGGCGTCACGGCCCGCCAACTGGCCGAGCTCATGGTCGGCTCGGAGCTGCCGAGCCCCCAGACGGAGGAGTCCACCGTCATGGACACCCCCGTCCTGACGATCGAGGACACGTCCCTCGACAACCCGTTCGGCGGTCCGCGCCTGCTCGACGACGTCAACCTGACGATCCACTCCGGCGAGATCGTCGGCATCGCAGGCGTCGAGGGCAACGGCCAGGCCGAGCTCGTCGAGGTCATCATGGGCATGCGCGAGCCGTCCTCGGGCCGGATCCTCCTCGGAGACGTCGACACCTCGGACTGGCAGACGCGGGAGATCCGCGAGGCGGGCATCGGCTACATCCCCGAGGACCGGCACCGGCACGGGCTGCTCCTCGAGGCACCGCTCTGGGAGAACGTCATCCTCGGGCACCAGACCGAGCGGACCTACCTCAGCGGTCCCGGCGGCTGGCTCATCGACGCCTCCGCGGCCAAGAAGGAGACCGAGGAGATCGTCGAGCAGTACGACGTCCGCACGCCGTCGATCAACGTCACCTCCGGGTCGCTCTCCGGCGGCAACCAGCAGAAGCTCATCATCGGCCGCGAGATGCGGCGCAGCCCGCGGGTACTCGTCGCCGCACACCCGACCCGAGGAGTCGACGTCGGGGCCCAGGCGGCGATCTGGGACCACATCCGGGATGCCCGCCGCCAGGGGCTCGGGGTGCTGCTCATCTCGGCGGACCTCGAGGAGCTCGTCGGGCTTTCCGACAACATCAAGGTCATCCTGCGTGGTCGCCTCGTCGCCGAGTTCGACCCCGACACGGTGACCCGGGAGCAGCTCGGGGCCGCGATGACGGGCGCCGACAGGACCGGGGAGTCGCCCGCGGAGATGCCGATCAGCAACCCGGCCGAGCCGGCGGCCCCCTGGGGCACCTCGGCGCCTGAGCAGAACACCAGCAAGGAGAACGGCCAGTGAACCCTCGTCTGGACGGCCGCCGCATTCTGATGGCCCTCGCGGCGCCGCTGCTCGCGGTCGTCGTCGCGGTCGTCGTCACGTCGTTGATCCTCGTGGCGGCCAAGGACCCCGTCGGCCAGGTTTGGTCGACCATCCTCTCGGCACCGAAGCCACGGGTCCTCTCGGCGATCGTCAACGCCGCGACCGTCTACTACCTGTCGGCGGTCGCCGTTGCGATCGGGTTCAAGATGAACCTGTTCAACATCGGCGTCGACGGCCAGTACCGGATCGCGGCCTTCTTCGCCGCGCTCGTCGCGGGCCAGGGCTGGCTGCCCGGACCGTTGAACATCGTGCTCGGCCTCGTCGTCGCGATCATCACGGGTGGGCTGTGGGCCGCCATCGCAGGGCTTCTCAAGGTCTGGCGCGGCGTGTCCGAGGTGATCTCGACGATCATGCTCAACGCCATCGCGACCTTCCTCGTCGCGCTGCTGCTGCGCAAGGTGGCGATCGAGTCCGGCGGCTCGAACGTCGTGCAGACCAAGCCGATCCCCGAGTCGTCCCAGGTGCCGGGCTTCAAGCTCATCCCGGGCAGCAGCCGCGAGGTCTACGGACTGATCATCCTCGCGATCATCGTCGGCATCGCCTACTGGTTCGTCCTCAACAAGACGCGCTTCGGCTTCGACCTGCGCACCACCGGTGCCTCCGAGACGGCCGCCGTGGCGAGCGGCGTCAAGGTCAAGCGCATGGTTGCCGTGTCCATGGTCATCTCGGGTGGCGTCGCCGGCCTCGTCGGCATGCCGCTGCTCTTCGGGCAGGACTACTCCTATGGGTCGACGTTCCAGCCGGGGCTCGGTTTCGCCGGCATCGCCATCGCGCTGCTCGGCCGCAACCACCCGATCGGGATCGCCTTCGCGGCGCTGTTGTGGTCGTTCCTCGACCAGCAGTCCAACGCCCTCCAGATCCAGGCGGGCGTGAGCGACAAGCTCGTCCTCGTCGTCCAGGGCGTCATCGTCCTGTCCGTCGTCATCGCCTACGAGATCGTGCGCCGCGCCAACGTCCGTATCGAGCAGCGCCGCGTCGCTGCGCGCCTGGCCGCTGAGGCGGGCGCGCCCCTGGAAGGAGCTCGGGCATGAGCATCAGCAGTGACACCGTGACCCGCAAGCGCGGGGACGAGGCCGACACCCTGCCCTCGCCGTGGCGCCGGTCCGCGCTGTTGCGCGCCGCCGTGTATGCCGTGGGCGCCCTCGTCGTCCTCTCGCTCGTCCGCGTCATCACGGGCGCGAACGACATCGACTCTTCGGGCGCGCTGGCGGCGGCCCTCGCCCTCGCGGCACCCATCGCCCTCGCCGGGCTCGGGGGCCTCTGGTCCGAGCGGGCCGGCATCGTCAACATCGGCCTCGAGGGCATGATGATCCTGGGCACGTGGGGTGGGGCGTTCTTCGCCTACCACTACGGCCCCTGGATGGGTGTCCTCGGCGCCATTCTCCTCGGGGCGATCGGCGGAGCCATCCACGCTCTCGCCACCGTCATCTTCGGCGTCGACCACATCGTGTCCGGCGTCGCCATCAACACGCTGGGCACCGGGGCCGCGGCCTACCTCGCCGCCCGGACCTTCACTGGTCTGCCCGGTGGCGGGCCGACGCAGTCCCCGGGGCTGCCGGCCCTGCCGACCGTCACCATCGGCCCCCTCGCCGACTGGCTCGGCAACCTCGAGAAGGGCGGCACCTTCCTCGTCGCGGACATCGCCTCGGGGCTGCGGGCGCTCGTCTACCACCTGTCGGTCCTGACGATCATTGTCGCGCTGCTCTTCGTGCTCACCGCCTGGATCCTGTGGCGCACCGGCTTCGGCCTGCGCCTGCGCTCCTGCGGCGAGGCGCCCACCGCGGCCGAGACGCTCGGCGTCAACGTCTACCGCTACAAGTTCGTCGCCACCGTCATCTCCGGCGGGCTGGCCGGCCTCGGTGGTGGCTTCCTCGCCCTCGTCGCCTCTGGCCTGTACCGAGACGGGCAGACCGGTGGGCGAGGCTTCATCGGCCTGGCGGCCATGATCTTCGGCAACTGGCGACCGGGCGGCCTCGCCGGCGGCGCCGCACTCTTCGGCTACACCGACGCGATCAACCTCCGCGGCGGCGACGACGTCATCCGCGCCTACCTGCTGCCGATCGCGGTGTTCCTCCTGGTCTGGGGTGCGTGGCAGCTGTGGCGCCGCAAGCGCGGCAAGCCGATCACCGGTGTCGTCTCCGTCGTCATGGCGGTCATCGTCGGGGCCTGGTTCATGATCATGAAGGCCATGCCGAGCGAGATCACCCAGATGACGCCGTACATCGCGACGCTTCTCGTCCTGGCCTTCGCCTCGCAGCGCCTACGCATGCCGAAGGCGGACGGCGTCATCTATCGGAAGGGGGAGGCGACGTGACGGCTCAGCCGGAGCGGGACGCCACCGCTGCCACGAAGGCTGACCCAGCGGCATACGACATCGACTGGGAAGCCCTGCACGAGCGGGCGGTCGAGCTGATGCGGCGTGCCTACGCGCCGTACTCGAAGTTCCCGGTCGGGGTGGCCGGGCTCGTCGATGATGGACGCGTCGTCACGGGGTGCAATGTCGAGAACGCCGGCTACGGAGTGGCTCTGTGCGCCGAGTGCGGCATGGTGTCGGAGCTCGTCGCGACCGGCGGCGGGCGGCTCGTGGCCGTCTACTGCGTCGGCGCGGACGGGCAGCCGCTCATGCCGTGCGGTCGCTGCCGGCAGCTGCTCTGGGAGCACGGGGGACCGGCGTGCCTCCTGCAGACCCCCAAGGGCGTCCTGCCGATGACCGAGGTACTGCCCCAGGCCTTCGGGCGGGAGGACCTAGACGAGCTGGCGGGCACAGCCCCCACCGAGGAGTGAGGCAAGCATGAGCGAACCCTTCGACGCCGTCGACGTCATCGCGACGAAGCGCGACCGTCAGGAGCTGTCCGACGCGCAGATCGACTGGGTCATCGAGGCCTACACGCGGGGTGCCGTCGCAGAGGAGCAGATGTCATCGCTCGCGATGGCGATCTACCTCAACGGGATGACCCGCCGCGAGATCGCCCGGTGGACCGACGCGATGATCAGGTCGGGGGAGCGGCTCGACTTCTCGAGGCTCTCCCGGCCGACCAGTGACAAGCACTCGACCGGCGGGGTCGGCGACAAGATCACGCTGCCGCTCGCGCCGCTCGTCGCTGCGTGCGGTGTCGCCGTCCCGCAGCTGTCCGGCCGTGGGCTCGGGCACACGGGCGGAACCCTCGACAAGCTCGAGTCGATCCCGGGCTGGCGGGCCGGCCTGTCGAACGACGCGATGATGGACCAGCTCGAGGACGTCGGCGCCGTCATCTGCGCCGCGGGGGCCGGGCTCGCACCGGCCGACAAGAAGCTCTACGCGCTCCGCGACGTCACCGGGACCGTCTCCTGCGTCCCGCTCATCGCCTCGTCGATCATGAGCAAGAAGATCGCCGAAGGGACGGGGTCGCTCGTCCTTGACGTCAAGGTCGGGTCCGGGGCCTTCATGAAGGACCTCAGTGGGGCGCGCGAGCTGGCGTCGACCATGGTGCAGCTCGGCAGGGACGCCGGGGTGCACACGGTCGCCCTGCTCACCAACATGCAGACCCCACTCGGCCTGACCGTCGGGAACGCGCTCGAGGTGCGTGAGTCCGTGGAAGTGCTTGCCGGTGGGGGACCGCCGGACGTCGTGGAGCTGACCGTCGCGCTCGCCCGAGAGATGGTCGCGGGGGCGGGAGTGTCGGGCGTGGACCCGGCCGACGTGCTCGCATCCGGCAAGGCGATGGATGTCTGGCGGAGGATGATCCGCGCCCAGGGAGGGGACCCGGACGCGGACCTGCCCGTCGCGAAGGAGACCCACACGGTGCTCGCGCCGGCGGACGGTGTGCTCGTCCAGCTCGACGCCCTGGCCGTCGGCGTCGCCTCGTGGCGGCTGGGCGCCGGTCGCGCGCGCAAGGAGGACCCGGTCCAGGCGGGCGCGGGGATCGAGCTGCACGCCAAGCCGGGTGCATTCGTGCAGGGCGGTGAGCCGCTCATGACCCTGCACACCGACGAGCCGGCCCGCTTCGAACGTGCGCTCGAGGCGCTCGAGGGCGGGTACCTGATCGCCCCCGAGGGGTCCCGCCCAGACCTCATGCCGATCGTCATCGAACGGCTGGCCTAGCGCGTTTGCGCAGGTCAGAGCGGGTATGCCGCTCGGCCCGGGACGCGATTAGGTCATCCGTCCCGGACGGTGCTAATGTTTGGGCTCCCGCCGGAAGCCACCGGAGCTGACAGGCGGTTCGGAGCCCGAACCGCCGATTTGACTCGCGGAGAGCGAGGCGGGTAAGTTTGAAGGGTTGCCCCGGAGGCCGGAATGTGGTTCTGGTTGATGGTGTGTGTCCGATTCTTGAGAACTCAACAGCGTGTCAAAAATCGATGCCAAGTTTA
>NZ_JBQCCV010000129.1:0-14620 GCF_051961875.1 Intrasporangium sp.
ACCCGAAGTGCACGTATGGCGCTTGGTGGCTGACCCCGAGCTGCTGTGCCACGCGACGGAGGCTGAGCCCCTCGGACCACTCAGCGTCCGGGTCACCGGCGAGGGAACTCCGACCGTCCTCTGGCACAGCCTCTTCGTGGACGACCGGTCCTGGGACCGGCTCGCCCCCCCTCCTGGCGGGGACCCGGCTGGTCATCACCGTGAGGGGGCCCGGACACGGCCAGGGCCACTGCGCCAGCGGCAACTCGGACCGCGGTTACAGCAACGAAGAGTGCGCCGCCGCGGCCGCCACGGTGCTGACCGAGCTCGGGGTCCGGGATCCGGTCGACTGGGTCGGCAACACCTGGGGGAGGCTGTTGGCGAGCCGACGGAACAGGTCGGCTGACCGGCCGCAGCCCGGCGCCCGGCGCCCGGTCTGGTTCCCTGCGCTGGCGTCGGTCGCCCTCTCCGACCCCGACACACCGACAAACGGCGAGGCTCGATGGTTGCCACCATCGGGCCTCGCCGCCTCTCCGTGAGTCGCTCAGCGCCGCGCGCTCAGCCCTCGTCCGGCCCCTCGGGTGCGACCCCGTCCGGTTCCGGTCGACCCGCCATCGCCGGGACTGCGCCGGCGCCCATGGCGGCACCGATGGCCGTCGGCGAGCCCGCCGGCTCGTCGAGGTCGGCCGCGGCACCCGCGAACTGAGCGGCGTACAACCGCGCGTAGGCGCCGTCCCGCTGGAGCAGCTCATGGTGCGTGCCCTGCTCGACGATGCGGCCCTGCTCCATCACGAGGATGAGGTCGGCGTCGCGGATCGTGGACAGGCGGTGCGCGATGACGAAGCTCGTCCGGTCGCTGCGCAGCGCGGCCATCGCCTGCTGGACGAGCAGCTCCGTGCGGGTGTCGACCGAGCTGGTCGCCTCGTCGAGGATGAGCAGCGCCGGATCGGACAGGAACGCCCGGGCGATCGTGAGCAGCTGCTTCTCGCCGGCCGAGATGTTCGAGCCCTCGTCGTCGAGCATCGTGTCGTAACCGTCCGGCAGCGAGTGGACGAAGCGGTCGACATATGTCGCCTTCGCGGCGGCGACGACCTCCTCGTCCGTTGCTCCGGGCCGGCCGTAGGCGATGTTGTCGCGGATCGTCCCGGCGAAGAGCCAGGTGTCCTGGAGCACCATGCCGATCCGCGAGCGCAGGCCGCGCCGGCTCAGGTCGCGGATGTCGACCCCGTCGAGCGTGATCCGGCCGCCGTTCAGCTCGTAGAACCGCATGATGAGGTTCACGAGGGTCGTCTTGCCGGCACCGGTCGGGCCGACGATCGCGACCGTCTGACCCGGGTTGACCGACAGGTCGAGGTCCTCGATGAGCGGCTTGTCGGTGCTGTACGAGAACTGGACGTCCTCGAACGCGACCGCACCGCGCGGGTCGTCCATGACGACCGGGGTGACCGACTCCGGCTCCTGCTCCTCGGCGTCGAGCACCTCGAAGACACGCTCCGCGGAGGCGACCCCGGACTGGAGGACGTTCGCCATCGACGCGACCTGGGTCACCGGCTGGGTGAACTGGCGCGAGTACTGGATGAACGCCTGCACGTCACCGAGGCTGATGCTGCCGCTCGCGACCTTGAGCCCGCCGACGACGGCGACCACGACGTAGTTGAGGTTCCCGACGAACATCATCGTCGGCATGATCAGACCGCTGATGAACTGCGCCCCGAAGCTCGCCTTGAACAGCTCCTCGTTCTTCGCATCGAAGGCCGCCTGCGACTCCCTCTGCCGGCCGTAGACCTTGACGAGGCCGTGGCCGGTGAAGGTCTCCTCGACGAGGCCGTTCAGCTCGCCGGTGTTGCGCCACTGCTGGACGAACAGCTTCTGGCTCCGCTTCGCGATCATCGCCGTGACGATCACCGAGATGGGGATCGTGACGAGCGCGATGAGCGCGAGGAGCCACGAGATCCAGAACATCATGGCGAGCACGGCGAAGACCGTCAGCAGCGAGTTGAGCAGCTGGGTCAGTGACTGCTGGAGCGACATCGAGATGTTGTCGATGTCGTTGGTGACGCGGGAGAGGAGCTCGCCGCGCGGCTGCTTGTCGAAGTAGGGCAGTGGCAGCCGGTTGATCTTCGCCTCGACGTCCTGGCGCAGCCGGTACATGGTCCGCGCGAGGATGCCCTGGAGCAGCCAGCCCGAGAACCACATGATCAGGGACGCGACGACGTAGAGCGAGATCACCAGGATCAGGACGTGACCGACGGCGGTGAAGTCGATCCCGCGGCCGGGCACGACGTCCATGCCGTTCAACATGTCGGCCTGCGTCGACTGCCCGCTCGCCCGGAGCGCCTGGACGACCTGCTCCTTGCTGGTGCCGGGCGGCACCTTCTGGCCGAGCATCTGCCCGAAGAAGCCGGCGAAGATGAGGTCGGTGGCCCGGGCCAGGATCTTCGGCCCGATCGCGGAGAGCACGACACTGACGACCGTCAACGCGACGACGATCAGGACGGCCGCGCGGTGCGGGCGAAGCAGCCCGATGAGCCGCTTGGCCGACGGGCCGAAGTTCATCGCCTTCTCGGCCGGCTGGCCCATGGCCATGTGCGGCGGGCCGCCGCGACGCGCCGGTCCGCGCCGGGCCTCGGCCGCCTTCTCCTCTGCGGTCTTGACACCCTCGGCCATCAGGCTGCCTCCTCCGCGCCTTGCTGGGACTCGACGATCTCTTGGTAGGTCTCGCACGTGGCGAGGAGCTCCATATGGGTGCCCTGGCCGACGATGCGGCCGTCGTCGAGGACGATGATGTGCTCAGCGTCCACGATGGTGGAGACGCGCTGGGCGACGATGATGACGGTTGCGTTCGCCGTGCGGGGCCGGAGCGCCGAGCGCAGCCTCGCGTCGGTGGCGAGGTCGAGGGCGGAGAACGAGTCGTCGAAGAGGTAGACCTCGGGCCGCTTCACGATCGCCCGAGCGATGGCGAGCCGTTGCCGCTGGCCGCCCGAGACGTTCGTGCCGCCCTGGGCGATCTGCGCCTCGAGGCCGCCCTCCATCTGGCTGACGAAGTCCTCGGCCTGGGCGATCCGGAGCGCCTCCCACAGCTCCTCGTCACTGGCGTCGGGGTTGCCGTAGCGCAGGTTCGAGGCGACCGTGCCGGTGAAGAGGTACGGCTTCTGGGGGATGAGCCCGATGTGCGACCAGACATCCTCGAGCGAGGCGTCGCGCACGTCGACGCCGTTGATCCGCACCGCACCCGCGGAGGCGTCGAACAGGCGCGGGATCAGCCCGAGCAGGGTCGTCTTGCCCGACCCGGTCGAGCCGATGATCGCCGTCGTCCGGCCGGGCAGGGC
The DNA here is from genome assembly GCF_051961875.1 of Intrasporangium sp. Lineage (GTDB taxonomy): Bacteria > Actinomycetota > Actinomycetes > Actinomycetales > Dermatophilaceae > Intrasporangium_A. Next base: position 3,309 of record NZ_JBQCCV010000129.1, read on the forward strand.
GGCGAACGAGATCTCGTGCAGGACGGACAGCTCCGCGCCCGGGTAGTGGAAGTCGACGCCGTCGAACTCGACCGTGGCCGGCCCCTCCGGGATGTCGACCGGCTCGGCGGCCTCGGTGACCGTCGAGCGGGTGCCGAGCACCTCGTGGATGCGGCCTGCGGAGACCGATGCCCTCGGGATCATCGTGGACATGAAGGTCGCCATCATGACGGACATGAGGATCTGGATGAGGTAGGACAGGAACGCGATGAGCTGGCCGATCTCCATGTCACCGCTGGCGATCCGGTGCCCGCCGAACCACATGACGGCGACGCTCGAGGCGTTGAAGATGAACATGACGATCGGGAAGATCAGCGCCATGAGGCGCCCGACGTGCAGGGCGGCGGATGTCAGGTCGCCGTTCGCCCCGGCGAAACGGTTCTCCTCGTGGTCCTCGCGGACGAAGGCGCGCACGACGCGGATACCGGTGATCTGCTCGCGCATGATCCGGTTGACCCCGTCGAGGGAGGTCTGCATCCGCTGGAACTGCGGCACCATGCGGGAGATGATCAGGCCGACGACCACGCCGAGCAGCGGCACCGCGACAGCGACGAGCCACGAGAGGCCGACGTCCTCGCGCAGGGCCATGAAGACACCGCCGACCATCATGATGGGCGCCGAGACGAGCATCGCGAACGCCATGAACAGGACCATCTGGACCTGGGTGACGTCGTTGGTGTTGCGGGAGATGAGGGTCGGCGGGCCGAACTTCGAGACCTCCTGCGCGGAGAACTCCCCGACGGTGTGGAAGACCGACGACCGGACGTCCCGGCCGAAGCCCATCGCGGTGCGGGCCGCGAGGAACGTGGCGCCGGCGGAGCCGAGGATCTGCACGCAGCTGACGGCGAGCATGAGCCCGCCGTGGCTGAGGATGAAGCCGGTGTCCCCCTGGGTGACGCCCTTGTCGATGATCTCGCCGTTGAGGCTGGGCAGGTAGAGGGACGCCATCGTGGCCACGAGCTGGAGGATCACGATGAGCGTGATCTCGCCCTTGTAGGGGCGCAGGTGACCGCGCAGGAGACGCAGCAGCATCAGCGAGCCTTTCGGAGTGGAGTGGACGTCGTCTCTTCGGCGACGCTAGGGGCTGCCCCTACGTGAGGGTCAACCGGATTTCGGCCGGTGCGGGGAGAGGACCCAGCCTGCCGGGCACCACCGACAGCGGTCCGGGCAAGGACACCGTCGAGCACCGTCGAGACGATCTCCTCGGCGGACAGCAGGCGGCCGTCCGCGATCCCCGGGTGGCTCCCGGAGAACGTGAGCAGCCGCAGCCGGTGGATGACGTCATGCGGCTCGATGGTCAGCTCGTCACGCATCTCCTCGATGAGGTCGTGGATCGAGTCGAGCAGGGGCTGGTGGATCGGTCGGACCGTGCACGAGCCGGAGGCCCCCGTCTGGTGCCGGCCCGCGACGAAGCACTCGTCGTGCCCGTTCCGCTGCGGCGGCTGGGTCAGCCCGAGGGCGGCCATGAGCCCGAACACGTCCGTGAACCGCTGCTGCATGATCCGGGTGAACTCGACGAGCCGCTCCCGGGGAGTCAGCTCGAGCGAGATCGCCGCGATCTGGCGGCGCACCGGCCCGGGACAGAAGGCCGCCTCCACCGCCTCGGTCTCCAGCTCGTCCTTCGTCCCGAAGGCCCGATAGATCGTGCCCTCCGCGACCCCCGCCTCGCGGGCGATCTCACTCGTCGTCGGCCGCCGCGCGTGACGTCGGGCGAGCCGGACGTAGACGTCGACGAGGGCCTCTCGGCGCTCGTCGGGCGGCATCGGCGCCGCCCGTCCCTGCTTCACTGTCACGCCCTCCAGCATGAATGAGTGAGCACTCACTCACAACCGTGCACGTCACAGGCCCTTTCGCCCGCTGCGAGTGAGCCCTCACTCACTCGCTTTCGGGTCAGACGAGCAGGCCGTCGGCGACCAGGTCACGGAGCTGCGGGAGCACCTCGGCCCGAGCGTCCGCCGCCGGGACGTCGAGGACGGACGCGAGCGCTTCCAGCGCCACCCCGGCCGGCAGCGAGCCGTCCGCGACGCCGAGGTAGCCGGCCAGCAGCGTCCCGGCGCGCACCACGCGCCCGAGCCCGCCGCCCTGCCGGACCAGGATGACTGAGGGGTCCTCGTCGCCCGGGCGGCCGTGCCGCTCTTCGGTCACGTCCTGCGCGCACGCCCACGGCACCGAGAGCAGCTCGTCGTCGGAGTGCTCCGCCAGCCACGTGCGGGCACGCAGGCCGGCGTCGATCGTCGCACCCATCGGCGTGGCCACCGGCCGCATCACCTCGTCCAGCGACACCCACGGCTCACGCTCGACGGCGGGTCGTTGCAGCGTCACCACGCCGAAGCCCACCGACTCGACACCGCGCGAGGCGAAGTCACGCAGCCAGGCGGCATACATCCGGTCGTGGGCGGGCGTTCCCGGGATGGTCCCGCCGTCGCGGGCCCACAGCTCTGCGTACTCCCCAGGGTCCTGGACCTCCCGCTGCACGACCCACGCGTCGAGGCCGGCCCCGTCCAACCAGCCCGTCCATACGTCGCGCCACGTCTGCCCGACGGGCACCTCCCAGTTGCCGAGGAACTGCGCGACCCCACCGGGCTCGAGCACCGAGCCCACGGTCCGTACGAGGGTCCGCACGAGGCTGTCCCCGGCCCGTCCGGCATCGCGGTACTCGTAGAGCGGCACGTCGCCGTCGCGCGGGGTGATGACGAACGGCGGGTTGCTGACGACGAGGTCGAAGCGCTCGCCTTCGACAGGGTCGAGCAGGTCGCCCTGCCGCAGGTCCAGCGCCAGGCCGTCCAGCTCGGCGTTGAACGAAGCGAACGCGAGCGCCCGCTCGGAGACGTCCGTCGCAACGATCGACTCGCAGTGGCCGGCCAGGTGCAGCGCCTGCACCCCGCAGCCGGTACCGAGGTCGAGGGCACGCCGGACGGGGCGACGGATCGTCCACGACGCCAGGGTCGTCGACGCGCCACCGATGCCGAGCACGTGGTCCGGGGGCAGGGGCTCGCGCGTCGCGGCCCCGCCGAGGTCCGAGGCGACCCACCAGTCATGCGCGTCGTCGGCGTAGGGCCGCAGGTCGCAGCATGCCTCGACGATCTCCTCCTGCTCGCGTCCGGCGTGCAGCACCCGGACGAGGCCGAGCTCGACGGCGCCTGCGACGCCGAGGGTCGGCAGCGCGCGGGCGAGTGCCGACGCGGCCACCGGGCGCCCGAGCGTGAACAGCCGAAGGAGTATGCCGCTGACGTCGGTCGCGTCGTCGGTGACGACGAGCGCGGGGAGCAGCTGCTCCCGGTGCAGGGCGGCGGAGGCGAGGGGGCCGAGCCGCTCGGCGACACGGTCGACGGTGAGTCCGGCTGTCTGCAGGTCAGCGCGAAGGCGCCGGATGAGCGTCGCTTGGGTGACGGGAGGAGGGCTCACGCGCCGCTGTCGCCCGAGCGGCCCGGACCTGCGGCCGCCTGCGCCCGCCCGGCGCCGGCCTGTCCGGCGCCGCCACGTCCCTCCTCGGTCCCCGTCGTGCCGGTCCCGGCCACGTCGGCCTCGGCCGCCGCGAGCGCCTCGTCCAGGGTGGGGTGGATCTCGAAGACCTTGTCGAGGCCGGTGATCGCGAAGACCTTGAGGACCCGCTCGTCGGTGCCGACGAGCCGGAGCGACCCGCCGAGGCTGCGGGTCAGCTTGAGGCGTCCGACGAGGACGCCGAGACCCGTCGAGTCGAGGAAGCGCACGCCGGTCAGGTCGACGATGAGGTTGGTCCGGCCCTCGTGGACCGCCTCGTCGAGCCGCTCCCGCACGAAGGGCGCGGTGTAGACGTCGATCTCGCCGCCGAGGCTCACGACCGTGCGGTCGCCCTGGTCGGCGCGGTTGATCGAGAGGTCCACCGTCTGTCCTTCCCTGTCGTCGCGGCTCTGGCGGTCTGGGGCCCCAGAGCACGGAGCGGGCGCCCCCTTGGCACCCACCCGTCCGCAACCGTACCCCGCCGACATACCGTTGCTCCAGATGAACGCACAGGTCCGACACCCCGGGAGCACCGCGCTGCGCAGGCGGGTCGATCCGTCCGCGCTGCTCACCCTGCTCGCGGGCGACGAACCAGGGCGGTTGCTCCACGTCCACGAGGTCCCGGCCCGGCAGGCCCGACACGCCGACTGGCCGGAGTGGACCGACCCTGCGCTGCTCGCCGCGCTCCTCGGACAGGGCATCGAGCGGCCCTGGTCGCACCAGGTCGCGGTCGCCGAGGCGGCGCACGCGGGCGGGCACGTCGTGGTCTCGACCGGCACCGCCTCGGGGAAGTCGCTCGGCTACCACCTGCCGCTCCTCAGCGACCTGATCGCCGGCACCGCCGCACCGAACGGCCGCGGCGCGACCGCCCTCTACCTCTCCCCGACCAAGGCCCTCGCCGCCGACCAGCTCGCCCGGATCGATGCGCTCGCCCTGCCCGGAGTCCGCGCCGCGACCTACGACGGTGACACGCCCACCGACGAGCGCCGCTGGATCCGCGACCACGCCAACCTGGTGCTGACCAACCCCGACCTCGTCCACCACGGCCTCCTGCCCGGCCACGAGCGGTGGGCGTCCTTCCTCCGGGCGCTGCGCTACGTCGTCATCGACGAGTGCCACGTCTACCGCGGCGTGTTCGGCGCCCACCTCGCCGCCGTCCTCCGCCGGTTGCGCCGGGTGGCCGCGCGCTACCGCGCGGAGCCGACCTTCGTCTTCGCGTCCGCCACCGTGGCCGACCCCGAGGAGCACGCCTCCCGGCTCCTCGGTATGCCGCTCACCGCGGTCACCGAGGACGGCTCCCCGCGCGGGGCGATGACGTTCGCGCTCTGGGAGCCGCCGATCGTCCAGGGGGAGGACGGCGAGCCCAAGAGGATCAGCACGCTGACCGAGACCGGCTCGCTCCTCGCCCGGTGCGCGGAGGCTGACGTCCAGACCGTCGCCTTCGCGCGGTCCCGGGCCGGGGTCGAGGTCGTCGCACGAATCGCCCGAGAGCGAGCGAGCGGTTCGCTGGAAGCCCGGATCGCGGCATACCGGGGCGGTTATCTCCCCGAGGAGCGTCGCGAGCTCGAGAGCTCGCTGCGCACGAGGGAGCTTGTCGGGCTGGCGGCGACGAACGCGCTCGAGCTCGGCGTCGACGTGAGCGGTCTCGACGCGGTGCTGCTCGCCGGGTGGCCGGGGACGCTCGCCTCACTGTGGCAGCAGGCCGGGCGAGCCGGGCGGACCGGCGAGCGCAGCCTCGCGCTGTTCGTCGCCGACGACGACCCGCTCGACACGTTCGTCGTCCACCACCCCGAGGCGATCTTCGGCAGGGGCGTGGAGGCGACCGTGGTCGACCCGGACAACCCGCACGTGCTCGGGCCACACCTCGCCGCGGCGGCGGCCGAGCTGCCGCTGACCGTCGAGGACGAGGCCTACTTCGGGCCGGGGATGCGGCCGCTGCTCGACCGCCTCGTCGCCGGCGGCGTGCTGAAGCGGCGGCCACGCGGCTGGTTCTGGGCCCGGCACGACCGGCCGACCGACCACCTGTCGCTCCGCGGCGCCGGCGAGCCGGTCCGGATCATCGAGAGTCGCACCGGCCGGGTCGTCGGGACCGTCGACGAGGCCTCGTCGCACGCGCAGGTCCACACCGGCGCCGTCCACCTCCACCAAGGGCAGACGTGGGTCATCACGGAGCTCGACCTCGCGGACTCCGCGGCCTTCGCGGTGCGCGGTGACCCGGGGTGGACCACCCACGCGCGGTCCGTCAGCGACTTCGAGATCGTCGGGGAGCTGGAGCATCGGGACTGGGGGCCGCTGCGGTGCTCCTTCGGGCGGGTGCGGGTCCGCACGCAGGTCACGTCGTTCCTGCGCCGGCTGCCGAGCGGTGAGGTGCTCGGCGAGCACCCCTTGGACCTACCCGCGAGGACGCTCGACACCAAGGGGATCTGGTGGACCCTGCCGGTGGACGAGCTCGAGTCGGTCGGCATCGACGAGGTGTCGATCCCCGGAGCTGCGCATGCGGCCGAGCACGCCTCGATCGGGATGCTGCCGCTCTTTGCCACGGCCGACCGGTGGGACATCGGCGGGGTCTCGACGGACCTGCACCCGGACACCGGCCTGCCGACGATCCTCGTGTATGACGGGCACCCGGGCGGGGCCGGGTTCGCCGAGCGCGGCTACCGCCGGGCTCTGGAGTGGCTGGGCGCGACGAGGGACGCGATCGCGTCGTGCGAGTGCGAGGCGGGCTGCCCTTCGTGCATCCAGTCCCCCAAGTGTGGCAACGGCAACGAGCCGCTCGACAAGGCGCGGGCCGTCGCGCTGCTCGACCTGACGCTGCGCCACGCCCTCGCCCACGCCGGCGCCTGACCGATCGAGAGTGCACTTCCTCGAGCCGATCGCGGACTCCCCTTGGCCTTTTACACGTCGAATGAGCACTTCGTCCCACGCGCCACACCAAACCTTTTCCTACTCGAGGTAAAGACTTGTTAAAGCCGTCTGTTCAGGGGGTCTGACCGGGGTTACGGTTCCCCGGCAGGTGTGGGGCGGCGGGAGTCTCTTCACGCCTGTGCTCGGGGGAGCGCAGATCCACGTGACAGGAGACTCATGAACCGCAGGATGCTCGGCGCGCTGACCGCGTTGCCGCTCGCAGCTACTGCGTTCGGGACCGCGTCGGCACACGCAGCCGGCCCGAAGCTCGAATCGCAGTACACGGACGGCGTATATGTCGTCCAGATGGCCGACCTCCCCGTCGTCGCCTACGACGGGCGGGTCCAGGGCTTCGCAGCCACCAAGCCCGGCAAGGGCAAGAAGATCGACCCTGCCTCGCAGGACGTGTCCCGCTACGTGGACCACCTCAAGGGCAAGCACCTTGGCGCCCTGAAGAAGGTCGGCGCCTCGAACGACCTCTACGACTACGCCTACACCTACAACGGCTTCGCGGCGAACCTCAAGGGTGACCAGGCGGCGGCCCTCGCGAAGCAGCCGGGTGTCCTCGCGGTCTCGAAGCAGCAGACCTACACCGTCGACACGTCGACGACCCCGGGCTTCCTCGGGCTCGACAAGCCGGGCGGGATCTGGGACCAGCTCGGCGGCACGAAGGGCGCCGGCGAGGACGTGGTCATCGGCATCATCGACTCGGGCATCTGGCCCGAGTCGCTCTCGTTCTCGGACCGGGTGGACGCGTCGGGCAAGCCGAGCAACACCCCGGGCGCCAAGCTCGCCTACCAGCAGATCCCGGGCTGGAACGCCAAGTGCCAGGTCGGTGAGCGCTGGACCGGCAAGAACCGCAACCAGAAGCTCATCGCGGCCCGCTACTTCAACGCGGGCCAGGGCGGCAACGCCGCCATCGACCGTGACAAGCCGTGGGAGTTCAACTCCGCCCGCGACTACAACGGCCACGGCACGCACACCGCCAGCACCTCGGGCGGCAACTACGCGACGCCGGTGAGCGGCCAGACCTCGGTCCTCGCACCGAACGGCATCAGCGGTATGGCGCCCCGCGCCCGGATCGCCGCCTACAAGGCGCTCTGGTCGACCGAGGACGGCAGCACGGCCGGCGGCACGACGAGTGACCTCGTCGCAGCCATCGACGCAGCGGTCGCGGACGGCGTCGACGTCATCAACTACTCGATCAGCGGCTCCCAGACGAACTTCGCCGACCCGGCGGAGATCGCCTTCCTCTTCGCAGCCGACGCCGGCGTCTTCGTCGCGGCCTCGGCCGGTAACAGCGGGCCGACGGCTTCTACCGTCGCGCACCCGTCGCCGTGGATCACGACGGTCGCGGCGGGCACCCACAACCGCGCTACGACCTCGACGGTGCACCTCGGCAGCGGCAAGACATACACCGGCCCGTCCCTCGCTGACCACCAGGTCAGCGGTCCGTTCGTCTACGCCGGCGACGTCGCGGCTGCAGGGGTCGACCCGAAGAAGGCGCAGTTCTGCTACTCGAGCGACGACGGCGGTCTGGCCCTCGACCCGGCCAAGGTCAAGGACAAGATCGTCCTCTGTGACCGCGGCGACAACGCCCGCGTGAACAAGAGCCTCGCGGTCAAGGAGGCCGGCGGCCTCGGCATGGTGCTCGTCAACATTCCGGGCGGCTCGGACGGTCTCAACGCCGACTTCCACGCGGTGCCCTCGGTCCACCTGCCCATCGCGGCCAGCGCCGACCTGCACGCCTACGCCAAGACGACGGGCGCGACGGCGACGATCGACAAGTTCGCCCTCTCGACGGATGCGCCCGCACCGTTCACGGCGGACTTCTCCTCGCGCGGACCGCTCCGCGCCGGTGGCGGCGACATCCTCAAGCCGGACATCATCGCGCCCGGTCAGGACGTCCTCGCGGCGGTCTCCCCGGCCTCGAACAACGGTGACGGGTTCAACCTCTACAGCGGCACCTCGATGTCGAGCCCGCACATCGCCGGCATCGCGGCCCTCTTCAAGGACCGTCACCCGGACTGGTCGCCGATGGCGATCAAGAGTGCGCTCATGACGACGGCCTATGACGTGAAGGACAGCGGCTCGCTGGCCTCGAAGCTGTTCAGCCAGGGCGCCGGTCACGTGGACCCGAACAAGGCCGTCAACCCCGGCCTGGTCTACGACAGCAACTGGAACGACTGGCTTGCCTTCCTCTGCGGCTCCACCAAGGCGGTCGGCCAGGCCTCCTGTGACGCCCTGACCAAGGCCGGTTACAGCACCGACGCGAGCGACATGAACGTCCCGTCGATCGCGATCGGCGACCTCGCCGGCTCGCAGACCGTGAAGCGCACGGTGACGAACGTCAGCGGCAAGACCGCGACGTTCACGGCGCAAACGGAACTGCCCGGTTACACCGTCACGGTGTCGCCCGCCTCGATCACCCTCAAGGCCGGCGAGTCGAAGAGCTTCGACGTCACGATCACCCGGACCACGGCTGCGCTCCAGACGTACACGGGTGGCTGGCTCACCTGGACGAGCGGTGACACGACCGTTCGCTCGCCCATGGTCGTGCGCGCCGTCGCCCTGGCGGCACCGGCTGACGTCACCGCGAAGGCGAACGGCTCGAGCAGCTTCGACGTCACGTTCGGTTACTCGGGCAGCTTCACCGCCACGGCGCGCGGGCTCATCAAGTCGACCGAGACGGCCGGCCAGGTTGCCGATGACCCGACGGACGACTTCAACAGCGCCCCCGACGAGTCGGTCGCCGTCATCCCGTTCACGGTCAAGCCGGGCACGACCTATGCCCGCTGGTCGCTCTTCGGTGCCGGTAACCCCGGTGACGACCTCGACCTCTACCTGGGTCGTGTGGTCAACGGCGGTGTCTCCCTCGTGGCGTCGAGCGGCAACAGCGGCTCGAACGAGGAGATCAATCTCGTCAACCCGCCCGCTGGCCAGTACTACATGTTCGTCCACGGGTGGGGGGTCGTGAGCGGGTCGACGCCGACGCCGTTCACGCTCCACAGCTGGCTGCTCGACGGCTCCAACGCCGGCAACATGGCGGTCACGGCTCCGACGACGGCGACGACGGGCCAGAAGGGCACGATCAAGCTCGACGTCTCGTCGCTCGAGCCTGGCAAGTGGCTCGGCTCGGTCGCCTACGGCGGCTCGACCGGCCTGCCCGCCCCCACCGTCGTGAGGGTGGACGTACCGTAGCTGGATGACGCCACGCAACAAGGATCAGGGAGGTCCCCGGCCCGGCCGGGACCTCCCTGATCTGCGTTCGGAGTTCGAGCGCCTCCGCCACCTCGCCGCCCGCAGTGGGACTGCGCCGGCCCCGGAGAGCGAGGTGAGCGGCATACTGCGGCGCCTCGAGATCGAGGGCGGCGCCCTCGTCCTGGACGGCGACGACGGCACGACGTACGAGCTGCTCATGCCTCCCGGGTGGGCCGTCGAGCCCGACCCTGACGCGCGCGTGACGGTCCGGGGTCGCCTGGAGCCGGACATTGCGACCACGACGATGGTCGGCACGGTGCTGCGGGTGTCCGGCATCGCAAGGCCCCACTAGCCCATATCGCTTCGATATGGGTCCATGCCGGATCGGCGTCTAGCGCGCCGCGCCTGGCGACGAAAAGGTGGTCGACGTGTCCACCACCGTCGAAGCCACCCGGAGCACTCTCACCCGGCTGACCCCGGGCATCCTCGTCGCGTCCGCCGGTACCGTGGCCGCCCTCCTCGCGACCCGGCTGACCGGGCTGAGCTCGATGCTCGTGGCGATCGTCCTCGGGGCGATCGTCGCCAATGTCGGCGCGCTGCCTGAGGCCGCCGCACCGGGAATCGCCTTGGTGGGCAAGCGGATCCTCCGCATCGGCGTCGCTCTCCTCGGCCTCCAGCTCGTCGTCGGGGACATTCTCGGGCTCGGCGCGGGGATGGTGGCCGTCATCGTCTGCGTCGTCGTGGTCGGCATCGGCGCGACCATGATCATGGGCCGGTGGCTGGGGATCGGCCTGACCCAGCGGCTGCTCATCGCGTGCGGGTTCTCGATCTGCGGGGCTGCCGCCGTCGCGGCCGCCGACGGGGTCATCGACGCGGACGAGTCCGAGGCGGCGAGCGCGGTCGGGCTCGTGGTCCTGTTCGGCACGTTGATGATCCCGCTGGTCCCCCTTGCCGGGCACCTGTTCGGAATGGAGGACCACGAGATCGGGCTCTGGGCGGGCGGGTCGATCCACGAGGTCGCCCAGGTCGTCGCGGCCGGCGGCGCAGTCGGCGGGGCGGCCCTCACCGTCGCGGTCCTCGTCAAGCTCGGGCGCATCATGCTGCTCGCACCGGTCCTCGCGGTGATTTCGCTGTGGATGAGGCGGCGTACCGACATCACGATGGCTAGCGCGCGGTCGTCGCGGCCACCGATCGTGCCGCTCTTCGTCGTGTCCTTCCTTGCGCTCGCCGTGGTGCGGTCGGCCGGCGTCGTGCCGACGGGCGTCGTCGACGGCGTCCACACCGTCCAGACGGTGGCGCTGACGATGGCGATGTTCGCGCTCGGCTGCGGGGTGCGGGTGGCGGCCCTGCGCCGCGGAGGCGTCCGACCCCTGGTCCTGGCCGCGCTGTCGACCATCGTCGTGGCCGCGACCGCCCTGGCCGGCGTCACCCTCCTCGCTCCGGCCTGAGGCTGTGGCGCCAGTCCTCACGAGGGACGGTGAGTCAGCAGCGTTCGAGCACTTCATCCATATAGACGTCCTGACCCGACCCGTCGATCCTGAGATCGGCGTGCTCGTCGTCCCACGTGAGGCGATAGCTGCCGCTCTTCACGGGGAGGACGTCCAAGCTCCAGTCGTAGTGCGCGACCTCGCGGCTGAGCCAGGTGCCGGCCGGCAACAGATACACCGTCCCACCACCGAAGGCGAGCA
>NZ_JBQCCV010000130.1:0-9747 GCF_051961875.1 Intrasporangium sp.
CCTCGTCGTCGCACTCCACGGGTTCGGCGGTGGCGCAGACGACGCGTTCGGCCTTGGCTTCGGCGACGCCGTCGAGCGGTCCCGGATGGCTCTCGCCTCCGTGGACGGTGGAAAAAGCTACTGGCACCCACGCCGCGACGGCACCGACACCGGCGCGATGGTCCGAGAGGATCTCATCCCGAAAGCGCTCCAGGCGTCAGGACTGGCACCGTCCTCACGCGTGGTCTTGCTGGGCTGGTCGATGGGCGGCTTCGGTGCCCTCCTGCTCGCCAGCGAGCTCGGACGATCACGAGTCAGCGGAGTCGTCGCGGCCAGCGCGGCACTCTGGCAGAAGGGCAGTGAGACACCCGCCGCCGCCTACGACGGGCGCGCCGACTTCGACCGGTACTCGATCTTCAACCGTCTCGGCCTGCTGCGCGGAATCCCAGTGAGACTCGACTGCGGAACATCGGACCCCTTCATCGCGGCCAACCGGGCACTGGCACGCCGTCTCCCCACAGCGGAGGCGCACTTCACCACAGGCGGGCACGACGACAACTTTTGGAGCAGCAACGTCGACGCCGAAATGACGTGGGCAGCCACCCGGACCTGATCTCGCTCGCACTGCCCCTCGCCAAGACCCTCGTGAGAGAGCAGCTGTCCCTGACCCTGCGCCACCAGGCCCTACGACGCCCGGTCGTCAGCGTGAGAGGTTTATGGATCTGCCGCGTGTAGGACGTCCGTGACCACCGGACCTGTGCCCTCGACGACTCGAGGTGATTGCCTGTGGGTACCGCCAGACGACTAGTAGCGCTGTTCTCGATTGAGCCGTCGGGCGTTCCCGATGAGGCACTACCTGGAAGCCGCTCGTGGGGCATCAGCGCAGGTCAGGGTTAAAGTCACGATCCCCCAGAGGCCCCGGGGGTCAGTACTTTAATCGGGACAAACCTCAGTACTACACCGCTGTAGCCCGGTCCGTACGAACCTCCGGTTCAAAGTATGCCGGACGCTCTCCGCCGGGCCGATGCGGTGCCCTCCCCCGCACGTGTCAGTTGTTGTTGACGGCGCTCGAACACGTCGCTCCCGGGGGCCGCATATCCTGCCTTACACCGGGTGGGCAGGCCGGTATCACGTTGCCAGGTCGGTCGGCCGAGAGGCAGGAAGCGGTCAAGGCCTCGGCGGACGCACCTGTAACTCGGCCCGGACCAACTGGTTGGCTTGCCCGGCGCCAGCGCTTGCGAGAGCGTGGTGCGCCATGCCGAGAGGGCCTCTTGACTCATGCCTTGGCTACGGTGTCCTACAGCGACACAACGTTGCCGACGTTGCAACCGAATATGGCCGCCTGTCGCCGGCCTCCGCGTAGCGTGAGCGGATGTTTCTCCGCCGCGCCGCCCGACGGTCCGCCCCGCCCCCGCCGACATCGTCGGATGCCCATTCCGAGATGCGGGTGACCCGGTCCGTGCCGATCATCCGTCGCGCCGCGGACGTGTTCGCGTTCATCGAGGACCCGGCGAGTCAGCTGCTGCTTGAGGACGAGGTCGTCGCGGCGGTGCGGATGCCGGGGACCGGTCCCGGGGTCGGTGAGGTGCAGGTGTTCCTCCACGCCACACCGGAGGGCCGAAGCATCAGGAGCCTCGAGGTGCTCGAGTACGAGCCGAGCACCCGCGTGCTGGTCCGGTCGCTGGATCCCCTACCGGCCGGGATGCTCGAGGCGACCACCGAGCTCAGCATCAGCGCGGACGGACCGGATAGCTGCGTGATGAGGCACACCGCCCGGTACGTGTTGGCCGCGGCCGCCCTCGCCGAGCCGGCCGCGTCCCAGTGGGCCGGGTACCTGGGCTCGTGGCTGGAGTCGATGCACGTCCGAGCCCAAAGAACCCTCGAGGCCGACCTAGCCTGACGGAGACCCCGTCGGACGGCCTTCCGCGGTCGCGGGCGATCCCACGTTTGGTCGCGTGCCTTCGGGCGCGGATGGCCGGGCGTCGGGTCGTGCCATCCCGGCTGCAGGGCCACCGCAAATCCACGGATGGGCGGGACACGGCAACATCGAGCGTTCGGGCCCGGCTGCGCGCTCGGCGCGTCACGGTGGTCGCCGCACGCACGTGCGCAGTGGACGCTCCAATCGCAGCCTACTGCCGGTCGACCTGAGCCGGATCATCCTCGGGAATGCTGAAGAACCGACCTATGGGCCCCGTTCTCGATCGGCCAGTACGGCGTTCCCGATCAGCACCTCCCCAAAGACTGCTGACGACGCATCGTCCCAGGTCAGAACTAAATCACCGACCCCCAGCGTAGGTACTTCCATCGGCACAAGCCTGGGGACGACAGCCATGTGTCGCGCTCGTTACCAACCTCCGCGGACCCTGTGCCGGACCCGCAGACCGGGTCCGCCAGCAGTCGAGGACGACGAAGCGCTTGGCGCATTTCGACCAAACACCCGCACACGGCACCTACTCTCCGTAGGTGCGCAGATTCGCCGGGCGCGTCACGAAGTCAGTCATCGCGTACTACCGCACGAGTGACGAACCAGCTCCGCAGTGGATGCGCTCTCACAGGCGACTCGTGAGCCTCGCTGCCGTGGTCGTCTTCATCGGCTGCGGCCTCAGCATGAGCCTGCTCGTGGATACCTATGGCCCACTGCTCGGCTTCGTCGTGTGGCTACTCGTCTATCTGCTGATCCAGGTCCCTACCGACAACGCGCTTCGGCGCGTGATCAGTCGACGGCGACGGTGGAAACGCATCAAGTAGGTCTCGGCGCCTAGGCCTCGGCGACAAACGCAACCTTGACCCAACTCCTGCATGCAGGGCGCGCGGTCCGCCCGACGGGTGCGTCAGCGGGCGTGGCGCGCGCCGGTGACCGCGGCCCAACCGGCGAGCCCCAGGTAGCAGACGCCCTCGAGGCGCGGTTGCGCGGCTTGGAAGCGGGACTTGCGGGTGACCCAGCCACCGATGGAACCGGACGCGGCGGCGAAAGCGACGTCCCAGATCGCGCCGATGGCCCAGAGGACGCTGCCCAGCAAAAGGATCTGTCCCGCCTCGGACCCTCGGGACGGATCGACGAACTGGGGCAGGAACGCGAGGTAGAAGATCACCATCTTCGGGTTGCCTAGTCCGACGACCAGGCCCTTCCGGAAGGAGCGTGCCAGCGGGACCGGCGTGGCGCCGGACGCCCGGTCCCGACCCGACCGTCGTGAGCGGAAGGCCTTCACGCCCAGATAGACCAGGTAGGCGACGCCTCCCCACCGGACGAACTCGAAGGCCAGCGCCGAGGAGGCCAGCAGGGCAGACAGCCCCGCCGCGGTCAGTAGGACCCGGAGCGCGGCTGCCGCCTCGATCCCGCCGGCCGCCGCCAAGGCGGAACGTCGTCCATGGCCGATGCCGTGCGCAAGCAGGAAGAGGTTCGAGGGACCGGGCACGAGCATGATCCCGACGGACACGACCGCGAAGGCAAGGAGCGTCTGCTGGCTGGGCACTGGCCAAGTCAACCAAACCATCGGCCACCGGCGCTGCAACGTCCATGAGCGGCATACGAGACGTTTCGTATGCCGCTCATGGAAGGGTCGCGTTCCGACCTAGTGGTGCCCGGGTGGCCGGCCGGGCCACCCGCGCACCGCATCATCTAGGCGTTGTCCCCGTCGAAGGCATCCTTGACATTGCCCGCGGCGTCCTTCAGCTGCTCACCGCGCTGCTTCATGTCGGCCGAGGCCTGGTCGGACTTGCCCTCGGCCTCAAGCGACTCGTTGTCGGTGGCGTCGCCCCAGGTCTCCTTGGCCTTGCCCTTCATGTCCTCAGCAGCATTCTTGGCCTTGTCGGTGGCACCCATCAACTTCTCCCTTCGTGGAGTTCAGCGAGTGATCCGGATGTACCCGCGGCCCCGGCGAAACAAACCGCCTGGGACGGAGACACCCCTGTCCGTGGTCTTTGGGAGAATGGAGCACGTGCCCACCTCGCCACACCCCACCAAGCCCGCACAGGTCCCGCAGACCCGCGACCTGACGCGCTTCGCCTACCTGTCCATCGCCGCGGCCATCATCACGATCACACTCAAGGTCGTCGCCTGGCGCCTGACGGGCTCGGTGGGCCTGCTCTCCGACGCCGCCGAGTCGGTCGTCAACCTCGTCGCCGCCATCGCGGTCCTCATCGCGCTCCGCGTCGCGGCGCTGCCCCCGGACAAGAACCACCACTTCGGGCACTCGAAGGCCGAGTACTTCTCCGCGGCCCTCGAGGGCCAGATGATCTTCATCGCGGCGGTCGTCATAATGTGGTCGGCCGTCGAGCGGTTCCTCAACCCGCAGCCGATCGAGAACGTCGGCATCGGCCTCGGCATCTCGGTCGTCGCCTCGGTCGTGAACGGTGTCGTGGCCATGGTCCTGCTCCGGGCCGGGCGCCGCCACCGCTCCCTCACCCTCGTCGCCGACGGCAAGCACCTCATGACCGACGTGTGGACCTCGGTCGGCGTCGTCGTCGGTGTCCTGCTCGTCGCGTTGACCGGCGTCGAGCGGCTCGACCCGATCGTCGCCTTCCTCGTCGGCCTCAACATCGTCGTGACCGGGTGGAAGCTGCTCCAGCAGTCCGTCGACGGGCTCATGGACATCGCGATGTCGAAGGACGACAACAAGGCGATCGCCGAGGTCATCTCCGGGTTCGTGACCGAGGAGGTGCACTTCCATGCCCTGCGCACCCGCGTCTCCGGGCACCACCGGTTCGCCGAGGTGCACGTCCTGGTCCCCGGCGCCTGGTCCGTCCAGCGCGGCCACGACCTCATGGAGGACGTCGAGGCGGCGGTCCACCGCGCGGTCGAGGACGTGACCCTCACCTGCCACCTGGAGCCATCCGAGGACCCGCGGGCCTACGGCGACTACAGCGCCGAGTTCCCCATCCCGACGCACGCCGACATCGTCGCCGCCGCCGACTCGGCCGGGCGGCCCGTCGCCCAGCAGGCGGACACCGGGACCGAGGCCGAACCGAAGCGCCGCCCGTGACACCGCGCCATGTCGTCGCCCCCTCCCCCATCGGCGAGCTCACCATCGTCGCCGAGGAGGGTGCGATCACCCGGGTGCACATGGACGCCGCCAAGTACCGCCCCTCCGACCTCGCCCGCTACGGCGAGCCCGCCGATCCGACCGAGGAGCCCTTCGCGTCGGCCGTCCGCCAGCTCGCCGAGTACTTCCGCCGCGAGCGCCGAGACTTCGATCTGCCCCTCGCCCCCGCCGGCGACGACTTCGCCCAACGGGTCTGGGCGCTGCTGCGCGCCATCCCCTACGGGGAGACAACGACGTATGGCGCGCTCGCCCGCGCCCTCGGTGACCGCAATCTCGCGCAGGCGGTTGGGCACGCCAACGGCCACAACCCGATCGCCATCGTCGTCCCCTGTCACCGAGTCATCGGCGCCGACGGCAGCCTCGTCGGCTACGCGGGCGGACTCGACCGCAAGCGCTTCCTCCTCGCCCTCGAGGAGCCGCTGCCCGACGACGCCGGCCGGCTCTTCTGAGGCCGCGGGCGCTCGGACCTCACACTTGCCGGCGACGGGACGTTGACAGGGCATGAGACACCCCTTCGAGCAGGCGGTCACCGAGCACGGGCACGTCGTGCTGCGGGTATGCCGCGCTGTGCTGGGGCCGGTGGACGCCGACGACGCGTGGTCCGAGACCTTCCTCTCGGCCCTGCGCGCCTGGCCAGACCTGGCGGATGACGCCGACGTGCGAGCCTGGCTCGTCACGATCGCGCACCGCAGGGCGATCGACGTCCTCCGGGCCCGGCAGCGGGCGCCGGTCCCCGTGGCGGCCGCACCTGACCGCCCGGCGGTGGGAGGCCACGACGGTTTCCCGCTCCCCGACGAAGACCTCTGGGCCGCCCTCGCCGCCCTCCCCGACAAGCAGCGCCTTTGCGTCGCCTACCACCACGTCGCCGGCCTGCCCCACCCCGAGGTGGCCGCCATCGTCGGCGGCACCCCGGCCGCGGCCCGCCGCGCCAGCGCCGACGGCATCGCCGCCCTCCGCCGCACCTACCCGCCCTCACTGGAGCGTGAGACCCATGCCTGAGTCCATCCTCGCCCCCCTCACCACCCTGACCACCCCCACCAGCGACGACACGCGGCACCGTGCCGGCCTGCACGAGCGGCTTCTCAGGGCGGCCACCACGGACGACCTCGTCGACGTGACGTACCGGGTCGTCGACACGCCGATCGGTCCTCTCCTCCTCGCCGCAACACCGGTCGGCATCGTCCGCGTCGCCTTCGCGTCCGAGGGGCACGATGCCGTGCTCGAGTCCCTCGCCGCGCGCGTCGGGCCGCGAGTCCTGCTCGACCCCAACGGGTTCGGACAGCTCAGCGACGAGTTGGGCGACTACTTCGCCGGCCGTCGCCGCACCTTCGACGTCCCCGTCGACCTGCGGCTCGCGCAGGGATTCCGGCGTGAGGTCCTCGGCCGGCTGCGTGAGATCCCCTACGGCAGCACGAGCTCGTATGC
This sequence comes from Intrasporangium sp., assembly GCF_051961875.1. Lineage (GTDB taxonomy): Bacteria > Actinomycetota > Actinomycetes > Actinomycetales > Dermatophilaceae > Intrasporangium_A. The sequence goes on from NZ_JBQCCV010000130.1 coordinate 6,447, forward strand.
CGCCGTCGCCGCCTCCGCCGGTCACCCCCGGGCCGTGCGTGCCGTCGGCACCGCGTGCGCGACGAACCCGATCCCGATCGTGGTGCCCTGCCACCGTGTCGTCCGGTCGGATGGCACCCCGGGCGGCTACCTGGGCGGCCCGGAGACGAAGGCGTTCCTGCTGCGGCTCGAGTCAGCCGCCGCCTGACCCGGTCGAAAGATCAGGTTCGGTCGAGGGCCGGCTCCCGATCCGACTCCTCCCGCGGAGCTGGGGGCCAACCGCGCTGGCAAGCGGGAGGACGGTGGCGGCATACGGCATGCGCGATGCAACGAAATGGCGTCCCGGTGGGTCTGCATTGGTGTACGACACTGGACGAGCCCACCCACCCGACCGGGGAACCGATGAGACGCACGGACGAGGACGCCTTCCGGGCGTTCGTGGCGGAGCGCCAGACGGCGCTGCGGCGGCGCGCCTTCCTGCTCTGCGGCAACTGGGCCGACGGCGACGAGCTCGTGCAGGAGGCGCTCGCTCGGGTCTATGTGGCGTGGCCACGGATCGGGGCAGGCGCGCAAGCGGCCTACACCCGGCGGACCATGCTCAACCTCTACCTCAACGACCAACGCAAGCGACGACGCGAGGTGCTGACCGACGACCTGCCGGAGCCGCCGACGAGCGACCACGACCGCGATCTCGCGATGACGTTGACCGGGCTGCTCGACGGGCTGCCCGAGAAGCAGCGGGCCGTCCTCGTGCTCCGGTTCTGGGAGGACCTCACCGTCCCGCAGATCGCAGAATGCACAGGCGTCGCCGAGGGCACCATCAAGAGCCAGATCTCCCGGGGGCTCGCCGCCCTGCGGGACCGGCTCGCAGAACCACCGCTGAGCGGAGCCCTGACATGAGCGAGCAGCAACTTCGGAAGGCCCTTGGCGCCGTGAACGATCTCGAACCACCTCAGGACGACCTGTTCGTCGAGCGGGCGATGCGCCGGGGGCGGGCCAAGGCCCACCGGCGCCGGTCATGGGTGGTGGGGACGGCCGCGGCAGTGGCGCTCGTCGGCGTCGTCGGCGGCACGTGGGTCGCGGACCATCCCGGGCAGGACGCCTCGACGGCGAGCGGCTCAGCCTCCGGGATGTTGCGGGCGCCGGGCATCACGGAGGACAACGCGGCTCCGGCCCCCGAGCTAGCCACGCCGGGCGCGCACTCTGGTGGGGCCCCAGCCCCGATGCTGCCGGCAGGCGGCCTGTCCGGCTGGTTCACTGGCCCCATGACGCCCGTGCGGGCGGCGCTCGAGTCGCTCGCACCGACGCTTGAGGCGCGCTTCCCCGACATCTTTGCCGGCATGTATGCCGCTGACGCCGGCAACGCGCACATCGTCGTCTGCGTGACGCGCAGTGATCCTGCGCTCCAGGCAATGGTGGCCTCGGCGGTGCCGGCCGGGTCGGACGTCGAATACCGGACCGTCGGGCACTCGATCCGGGTGCTGCGCGACGCCGCGGCTCGGATCGAGTCGGAGCGAGTGGCCCTCCAGGCCCGCGGCGTGATCGTGCTCGGGACGTACCTCAACGCCCGGACCAACCGAGTCGTGGTGTCGACGACGGGCGACGACCATGGGGCGGTCGCAGCTCTCGTCGGCGCGGACGTCGTGACCGTGGTGGTCGACACGTCGCACACGCCGAGGCCGATGCTGCCGGGAGGGTCAACGCAGGCACCGCTCCAGCGCTGACCACCCTCGTCGAGCGAGCACCCCGCCCCACGCGTCACAACGCCCCCCTCGTCGAGTGAGCACCCCGCCCCACCGGTCACAGGGCCGTCCGAGCCCGGCGAGAGGAAGTCCCCGACTAGGGTCGCCTCATGCGACAACCGGGACGGTCAGAGGCACCCATGTCACCGGTCGAGGCGCTCCGGCGCATCTGCTTCCTGCTCGAGCGCGGCCGCGAGAACCGCTACCGGGTCGACGCGCTGCGGCGGACGCTCGAGTCGATCCGGCTGATACCCGAGGACGAGCTGCGCGAGCGGGCGCAGTCCGGGACGCTCAAGCAGCTCAAGGGCATCGGCGACGCCAGCGCCGCCATCATCACCGAGGCGCTGCGTGGCGAGGTGCCGCGCTACCTCACGACGGTCGAGCGGGAGCACGGCGACCAGTCGGCCTGGGAGGGCTCGGAGCTCTACGGCCGGCTCGTCGGTGACCTGCACGTCCACTCGAACTGGAGCGACGGCGGCAGCCCGATCGAGGAGATGGTCCTCTCGTCGGTCGAGCTCGGCCAGGAGTGGATGGCTCTGACTGACCACTCACCCCGGCTCACGGTCGCCAACGGCCTGTCTCGCGAACGGCTCGAGCAACAACTGATCCGGGTGGACGCGATCAACGGCTCACTCGGCGACTCGTTCCGCCTGCTCAAGGGCATTGAAGTCGACATCAACCTCGACGGCACCCTCGACCAGGACGACGACATGCTCGACCGGCTTGATGTCGTCACTGCCTCGATCCACTCGAAGCTCAGGCAGCCGTCCCTCGAGCTGACCCCGCGCATGGTCGCGGCCGTCCGCAATCCGCGTACGAACGTGCTGGCCCACTGCACCGGGAGGCTGGTCACAGGGGGACGCGGCACGCGGCCCCCCTCGACCTTCGATGCCGAGAAGGTGTTCCGTGCCTGTCTCGAGAACGACGTCGCCGTGGAGATCAACTCGCGGCCCGAGCGGCAGGACCCGCCGGACGAGCTCATCGAGCTGGCCCGCGACCTCGGCTGCCTCTTCACGATCGACTCCGACGCGCACGCGCCGGGGCAGCTCGACTTCAAGTACCTGGGCTGCGAGCGCGCGGAGCGCCACGGCATTCCCGCAGAACGGATCGTCACGACCTGGCCGGTCGAGGACGTCCTCGAGTGGGCGCGCGGCTGACGCCGGAGAGTCTCGAGGCGACCTTGTGACCGGTCGACGGCGACCTTATGACCGGTCGAGGGAGAGATTGTGGCCGGTCGACGGGACGTCGGGAGGTCGGCGCGAGCACGGTCCGAGCTGTGCGGCATACGGATTTGGTGCGCGCCGGAATCTCCCCTATAGTTTCGACGTCCCAACGGGGATAGGTCCCCATCGTCTAGCGGCCTAGGACTCCGCCCTTTCACGGCGGCAGCACGGGTTCGAATCCCGTTGGGGATACGTACGACAACTGAACAAGCTTGGCCCCGTAGCGCAGTTGGTTAGCGCGCCGCCCTGTCACGGCGGAGGTCGCCGGTTCGAGCCCGGTCGGGGTCGCTTCCCCGAGAGGCGGCGCGCCCCCAACACAACGCCCCCCCTGAGGTCTTTTCGAGTACCGTCGAGTTT
>NZ_JBQCCV010000131.1:0-8003 GCF_051961875.1 Intrasporangium sp.
AAGATCGCTATTGCCGGCCTCGGGTACGTGGGCCTCTCGAATGCCGCCATCCTCGCCGCGCGCAATGAGGTCGTCGCGCTCGACCTGGATGGGGAGCGCGTCCGGCTCGTGAACGAGGGGCGCTCGCCGGTCATCGACGCCGAGCTGGAGGAGTGCCTGGCGAGTGGCAGGCTCCACCTCCGGGCGACACTGGATCGGGCCGAGGCCTATGCCGGCGCGGAGTACGTGGTGATCGCGACGCCGACGGACTACGACCCCGAGACGAACTTCTTCGACACGGCCTCGGTCGAGTCGGTCATCGCGGACGTCCTGGTGCACCAGCCGGCCGCGACGATCGTCATCAAGTCGACCGTGCCCGTCGGCTTCACGAAGCGGATGCGCGAGAAGCACCCGGACGCGTCGATCATCTTCTCGCCGGAGTTCCTCCGCGAGGGGCGTGCCCTCTGGGACAACCTGCACCCGAGCCGGATCATCGTCGGGGACACGACCGCGGAGGCGAAGCAGTTCGCCGAGCTGCTTGTCGAGGGGGCCGCGGACGACGACGTGCCGGTGCTGTTCACCCAGTCGGCCGAGGCCGAGGCGATCAAGCTCTTCGCCAACACCTACCTGGCGATGCGCGTGGCCTACTTCAACGAGCTCGACACGTACGCCGCCCGGCACGGGCTCGACACGAAGGGGATCATCGAGGGGGTCGGGCTCGACCCGCGGATCGGCACGCACTACAACAACCCGTCGTTCGGCTACGGCGGCTACTGCCTGCCGAAGGACACGAAGCAGCTGCTCGCCAACTACCGCGACGTGCCGCAGCACCTGATCCAGGCGATCGTCGACAGCAACGCGACGCGCAAGGACTTCGTGGCGTTCGACATCCTCGACCGCCACCCCCGGGTCGTGGGGATGTACCGGCTCGTCATGAAGGCCGGGTCTGACAACTTCCGCAGCTCCTCGATCCAAGGAATCATGAAGCGGCTCAAGGCCAAGGGCGTCGAGGTCATCGTCTACGAGCCGACGCTCGAGGGGGACGAGTTCTACCGGTCACGGGTGGTCCGAGACCTCGACGAGTTCAAGCGCGAGGCCGACGTGATCGTGGCGAACCGGCACACCGACGAACTGGCCGACGTCGTGGACAAGGTCTACACCCGCGACATCTACGGCCGCGACTGAGCACTCCTCCCGATCGAGAGGAGGGTCAGAGCAGGTCGGTCCGGCCCTTGTCGGCGAGCTGGGCGACGACCTTCTTGACGTCCTGACACCGGTCGGGGGTGGTCACGAGGAGCGCGTCGGGGGTGTCGACCACGATGAGGTCCTCGACGCCCACGAGGGCGATGAGGCGCCCACTGCCCGCCGAGACGACACCAGTGGCGTCGACGGAGAGTATGTCGTCCGCCCCGGAGAGCACGATGATGCCGTCGGGGCCGTGGTGGCCGTCGGAGAACCCAGCGATGGACTCGAAGTCACCGACGTCGTCCCACCCGAGGTCCGCCGGCACGACTGCGACGCGACCAGCGGCCGCCGCCGGCTCGGCGACGGCGTGGTCGATCGCGATCGCCGTGAGGGAGGGCCACAGCTCCTCGAGCCGGTTCGGCTCGGCCGCGATCTCCCGGAGTGTGGCGACCATGTCCGGGTGCCGGTCGGAGAGCAGCTCGAGCAGGGTCGTGGCCCGGACGACGAACATGCCTGCGTTCCAGCGGTATTCGCCGCTCTCGAGGTACTTCTCGGCAGTGGCCAGGTCCGGCTTCTCGACGAACTCCTCGACGCGGCGACCGTGCTCGGCGCCCGGCACGTTCAGGCCGGCGCCCTCGCGGATGTAGCCGAAGCCGGTGGCGGGACCGGTCGGTTCGATGCCGATCGTGACGAGCTCGCCGGTGCGGGCCATGGCGACCGCCTCGTGGATCGCCCGGTGGAAGGCCGCCTCGTCCTCGATGACGTGGTCGGCGGCGAAGGACCCGATGACGGCATCAGGGTCCCGGCGTTCGATGAGAGCCGCGGCGAGACCGATCGCGGGCATCGAGTCGCGAGGGGACGGCTCGGCGACCACCGACTCGTCGCGCAGCATCGGGAGCTGGCGGCGGACCGCATCGGCATGCGCGGCGCCAGTCACGACGAGGACGCGATGATCGACGAGCGGCTCGAGCCGCGACCACGTGGACCGGAGCAGTGACTGCCCGGAGCCGGTGACGTCGAGGAGGAACTTGGGTGCCGAGCGTCGGGACAATGGCCACAGGCGGGTACCTGAACCGCCGGCGGGGATGACAGCCCAGAAGCCTGGGATCGCTGAGCTCACGCCGCCACTGTAGTGGCGGAGCAAGTGCTCTCGATCGTGAGAACTACCCCTCGATGGGGGGAGAGGGCCGTCAGGGAGTGGCGAGATCCCGGCGCCGGAACGCGCCGACAGCCGCGATCCCCAAGGCGGCGGCGATCAGCAGCAGCGCCACCAGCGGCGTTGGGGAGACCGAGCCACCGGGTGCCACGCTGACGTGAACGAACGGCGAGACGTCGATCACCGACTGCGGGAGCTTGAAGATCGACCCGAACTCGCCCACGACCACGAACAGAGCGAGCACGGCCCACGCCAGCATCACGAGCCTGGGGAGCGCGCCGAAGGCGACGAGGGCGAGGCCGACGCACACCCATACCGCCGGGATCGGTGCCAGCACGCTCGGCGTCAGGTGCCGGATGGCGGCACCCACCCCGCCGGTCGCGCTGCCGTAGGTGAGCGCCATACCCAGCCCGGTGACGACCAGCAGCACCGCGCTCCCGACGAGCGCGATCAAGGCGTGGCTGCCGAGCAGCGCCGGCCGTGACGTCGAGGTCGCGAGCACCTGTTCGGAGTGCCCCTCCGCCTCCTCCGACCGCAGCCGGAGCGCGGCGGAGATCCCGTACGCGGCGGCTCCGATGGCGAGGAAGTTGATCTCGGCGGCGAGATAGAGGTCCGACAGGGAGGACGCGTTCCCACCGAGCTGCCGGAGCATCTGCTCGACCTTCGGGTCGTTGACGAAGTCGCCGACGTTGAGGGCGACGCTGCCGAGGACGAGCCCGAGCAGGGCGTAGGCGACGAGCCAGCCGAGGAAGGCGCCCCGCTGCAGCCGCCATGCCAGGGCCAGCGGACTCGACAGCGACGCGGCCGCACGTCGGGGACCGGGGCGGCCGGACACGAGGCCGGCGCCGAGGTCCCGGCGCTCGCGGAGGCCATACGCCATTCCCAGCAGGCCGACGGCGAACGCCAGGGGGATGAGGAAGACGACGAACCGGTTCGTCCCGTAGATCTCGAGCTTCTCCCCCCACCCCAGCGGCGAGAGCCAGGTGAGCGCCGTCGCTGCGCCCTGCGATGAGTCGCCAACCGCCCGCAGCACGTAGGCCACGCCCAGTGCACCGAGCGCCCACGCGGAGGCGCCGCGTGCGGTCTGGGTCAGCTGCGCGGCGACGGCCGTGATGCCGGTGAACGCGAGGCCCGCCGAGAGCCAGTAGAGGCCGTATCCGACCGAGCCGGGCACGTCGAGGCCGAGCCCCACGAGGTAGATCGCGACGACGACGCTCGTCAGGACGCACGCGCCGACGGCCTCGAGCACGGCCGCCGTCAAGGGCGCCCGGCGCCCGACGACCGCCGCGCCGACGAGCTCGGTCCGGCCCGCCTCCTCCTCGGTGCGGGTGTGGCGCCGCACGAGGGAGTAGGCGAGCAGTGCCACGAAGATCGCGCCGAGCGACACGGTCTTGAAGGACGCGATCGAACCCGGGTTCGTCGGATCGGCGATCGGTCCGAACATCGCGACGATCGAGGGGGAGGCGTTGACCGCCCGCGCCGCCGCCGTGAGCCCGGCCGGCGTCGTGTAGAGCGCCAGGGCCGCCTGCGCCGACCCCCCGGCGAGCAGCACGAGCAGCACGATGCAGACGGGCAGGATGACGCGGTCGCGCCGCAGCGCGAGCCGCAGCAGCGCGCCCGTCCCGGTGAAGCCGCTCATGGCCGGCTCTCCTCCCGGACCCGGTACTGCTCCATGAAGAGGTCCTCGAGCGTCGGTGGCGAGCTCGCCAGCGTCCGTATGCCGCTGACGCCCAGCCGCTCGAGCAGCTCGCCCAGGTGGTCGGTGGCCACCGAGCAGGTGACCCGGTCTCCGTCGACCCGCACGTCGGCGACGCCGGGGATGGCCCGGAGCTGCTCGGGGTCGACGGGTATGGCGGTCGTCGCCTCGACCTTGGTCAGAGATGCACCGCGCAACGTCCCGAGGGTGCCGGACTCGATGTTGCGTCCCGACCGGATGATGCTGATCCGATCGGCCAGCGCCTCGACCTCGCTGAGGATGTGGCTGGAGAGGAGTACGGTGCCTCCACCGGCCGTGAACTCCTGCACGGCGTTACGGAAGACCGCCTCCATGAGCGGGTCCAGCCCGGAGGTCGGCTCGTCGAGGAGGAGCAGCTCGACGTCCGCCGCGAGCGCTGCGACGAGGGCCACCTTCTGCCGGTTGCCCTTCGAGTAGGTGCGGCCCTTCTTCGTCGGGTCGAGGTCGAAGCGCTCGACGAGGTCGGCGCGCTTCCTCTCGTCGAGGCCGCCGCGGAGCCGGCCGAGCAGGTCGATCGCCTCCCCACCTGACAGGTTCGGCCAGAGGTTGACGTCACCGGGGACGTAGGCGAGGCGCCGATGCAGCGTCTCGGTGTCCTGCCACGGGTCCTCCCCGAGCACCGTGGCGCTGCCGCCGTCCGCACGGAGCAGCCCGAGCAGGATCCGGATGGTGGTCGACTTGCCGGCCCCGTTGGGCCCGAGGAACCCGTGGATCTCGCCGGGAGCGACCTCGAGGTCGAGGCCGTCGAGTGCGACGCTCGGGCCGAATGACTTGCGGAGGTCGTGGACCTCGATTGCAGACGTCATACCACCGACGGTACACAGGATTCAGCAAATAGTGAATGCTGTGGAAGTGCTGGCTAGACTGGCGTGAACCGGACTCGGGACGAGGAGGCGTGGTTGAGCAGGCGAGCGGTCGGAGACGGACGCGACGAGCAGGCCCTGACGGCATACGTCGAGCGCTTCGGCGACGTCCTGACCGATGCCGGTATGCCACGGCTCGCCTCACGCATCTTCGCGGCCCTGCTTGCCGATGAGGACGGGCGAATGACTGCCGCCGAGCTGACCGAGGCGCTCGCCGTGAGCCCTGCGGCGGTGTCCGGTGCCGTGCGCTACCTCACTCACGTCGGGATGATCGGCAAGGAACGGGAGCGGGGGAGCCGGCGCGACGTCTACGTCGTGCGGGCCGAGGCGTGGCACGACGCGATCATGAGTCGTGACCGCGTGATGAACGAGATCATGCGCAGCATGAGCCAGGGCGTCGACGCCGTCGGAGGCCCGGAGACCCCGGCGGGTCGTCGGCTGCAGCTCTCGGTCGACTTCGTCGAGTTCATCACCCGCCGGCTCGGCGACATCCAGGAGGAGTGGACCGAGCGTCGCGCCAAGCTGATGGCTGGCTGGCCCGGCGACTGACTCAATCGACAGTGCAGCTTTCTCAATCGACCGTGCAGCTTTCTCAATCGACAGTGCACTATTCCCGATCGAGAGTGCGCTCGTCGTAGGCGGCCAGGATCCGGTCTGCCGCGATCGTCGCTGGGATCTCTCCGGCCAGCACCGCGTCACTCACCTCGGCTCGCACCGCGGCGACGCGGCCCGACCGCCTGAGCCGCTGGTCCAGTTCATCGCGCACCAGCGCCCACATGAAGTCGAGCTGCTGCCCGGCGCGCTTGCTCGAGAGCCCCTCCGTCCCGAGGTTCTCCCGGTGGGCGAGGACGCGCTCCCAGACCGTGTCGATCCCGGTCCCCGTCAGGCCCGAGCAGGTGACGACCGGCGGGATCCACCCACCCTTGTCGCGGCCATGCACGAAGCGCAGTGCCCCCGCCAGTTCCCTTGCGGCGACGCGGGCTTCGCCCTCATGGTCCTGGTCTGCCTTGTTGACCGCGATGACATCGGCGATCTCGAGGATGCCCTTCTTGATGCCCTGGAGTTGGTCGCCGGTCCGCGCGAGCGTGAGGAAGAGGAACGTGTCGACCATGCCGGCGACCGTCACCTCGGACTGACCGACGCCGACCGTCTCGACGAGCACCACGTCATACCCGGCGGCCTCGAGGACGACCATCGCCTGCGTCGTCGCGCGTGCCACGCCTCCCAACGTCCCCGCGGACGGCGAAGGGCGGATGTATGCCGCTGGGCTGGCAGAGAGCGTCCCCATCCTCGTCTTGTCGCCGAGCACAGACCCGCCCGTCCGCACCGACGAGGGGTCGACCGCGAGGACTCCGACGCGGTGCCCCTCACGGATCAGGTGCTGGCCGAGCGACTCGATGAGGGTGGACTTGCCGACCCCCGGCACGCCCGAGATGCCGACCCGGACGGTGGGCGACCGGTCCGAGCCGGCGGTACTGGCGGCCATGAGCTGTTCGAGCAGCGTTCGGGCCGCCACCCGGTGGTCAGGACGGGACGACTCGACAAGTGTGATGGCCCGGGCCACGCTGGCGCGCTGTCCCTCGCGCACCCCGGCGACGAGCCCGTCGACATCGACCTCGCGTCGACTGCTCACAACCCCTCCCACGACCGCTCCCGTGCCCGCAACCGCTCCCGCAATGAGGTATTCCGGTGCCCGCTGGGAGCACCGGAACACCTCAACCCCGTCATCACGGGCGCAGCCGTGCCGACAGCTTCTCGAGCAGGTCCAGGGCCGACTCGGCGACGACCGTGCCGGGCAGGAAGACCGCGGCAGCACCCATCTCCTTGAGGACGGGCACGTCGTCGGGCGGGATGACCCCGCCGATGACGATCATGATGTCCTCGCGGCCGAGGTCCGCGAGCGCCTTGCGCAGCGCCGGCAGCAGTGTGAGGTGACCGGCGGCGAGCGACGAGACGCCGACGATGTGGACGTCGGCGTCGACGGCCTGCTGCGCGACCTCCTCGGGCGTCGAGAAGAGTGGGCCCACGTCGACGTCGAAGCCGAGGTCGGCGAAGGCCGTCACGACGACCTTCTGGCCCCGGTCGTGCCCGTCCTGGCCCATCTTCGCGACGAGGATGCGTGGGCGCCGGCCCTCCTCCTCCTCGAAGGCTGCGGTCGCCTCGAGCACCTTGGCGACCTTGTCGTCGTCGGTCTGGGAGGACTCGTCGCGGTACACGCCACTGATCGTACGGATCACCGCCTGGTGGCGGCCCCACACCTTCTCGAGGGCATCGGAGATCTCGCCTACGGTGGCCTTGGCCCGGGCCGCGTCGACCGCGAGCGCGAGCAGGTTGCCGTCGAGCGAGCCGGTTCGGTCGGCCCCCCGGTCCGCCGCGGACGTCAGTGCATCGAGCGTCCGGCGCACCTCCTCGGAGTCGCGTTCGTCGCGCAGTCGTCGTAGCGACTCGACCTGCTGGCGGTAGACCTCGTCGTTGTCGACCTTGAGGACCTCGAGACGGTCCTCGTCGGCCAACCGGTACGTGTTGACCCCGATGACCTTCTGCGTCCCCGAGTCGATCCGCGCCTGGGTCCGTGCCGCGGCCTCCTCGATGCGCATCTTCGGGATGCCGGCCTCGATGGCCTTGGCCATGCCGCCGGCGGCCTCGGCCTCCTGGATGCGGGCCCATGCCTTCTCGGCGAGGTCCTGGGTGAGCCGCTCGACGTAGTACGACCCGGCCCAGGGGTCGATGACCTCCGTCGTGCCCGACTCCTGTTGCAGCAGCAGCTGGGTGTTGCGGGCGATCCGTGCCGAGAAGTCGGTTGGTAGCGCGATGGCCTCGTCGAGCGCGTTCGTGTGCAGCGACTGGGTGTGCCCCTGGGTCGCTGCCATCGCCTCGATGCAGGTCCGTTCGACGTTGTTGAAGACGTCCTGAGCCGTCAGCGACCACCCCGAGGTCTGCGAATGCGTCCGCAGCGAAAGGGATTTCGGGTTCTTCGGGTCAAACTGCCCGACCAGCCGCGACCAGAGGGCGCGCGCGGCCCGGAGCTTGGCGACCTCCATGAAGAAGTTCATCCCGATCGCCCAGAAGAACGACAGCCGCGGCG
>NZ_JBQCCV010000132.1:0-5100 GCF_051961875.1 Intrasporangium sp.
CGAGTGAGCGCGTGGTCCCACCCGTCACACCGGCGTCACCCGCCCTTGCTCGACGAGTGAGCGCTTGGTCCCACCTGTCCCAGCCGCGTCCCCGACCACGGGCACCGGCCCACGGGCATACAATCGGTTCGTGAGTTCGACCGCCCAGCGCGCGTGGTGGCTGCCCCTCTGAGAGGCGGCCCAGTCGAACGTACCCATCCGAGCCGCCCGCGGGCGGCTCGTTGCATGTCACCCGTGGGCACCCATCCCAGGAGCTGACATGACCATCACCACCGAACGCGACACGTATGCCGCTGCGCTGGCGTCCAGCGCCATGCTCGACGCGCTCATCGACGAACGCGCGGCGCAGGACCCGACGCGGTTCCGGATGCTGACCGGCGACCGGCCGACCGGGCCGCTCCACATCGGGCACTACCTCGCGAGCCTGCGCAACCGGGTTCGGTTGCAGGAGAAGGGTGTCGAGTCCTTCGTCGTCATAGCGGACTACCAGGTCATCACCGACCGCGACTCGGTCGGGGAGATCGGTGACAACGTGCGCGGCCTCGTGCTCGACTACCTCGCGGCCGGGCTCGACCCCGCGCGGACGACCATTTTCACGCACAGCGCGGTGCCCGCACTGAACCAGCTCATGCTGCCGTTCCTGTCCCTCGTCACCGACGCCGAGCTGCGCCGCAACCCCACGGTCAAGGACGAGCTCGCGCTGTCAGAGGGGCGGCCCCTCTCCGGCCTGCTCCTGACGTATCCCGTGCACCAGGCCGCCGACATCCTCTTCTGCCAGGCACGGGTGGTCCCGGTCGGCCGCGACCAGCTGCCGCACCTCGAGCTGACCAGGACCATCGCGCGCCGCTTCAACAGCCGGTATGCCGCTGGGCACAGCGTGTTCGCCGAGCCGGAGGCGCTGCTCGGCGACGTCCCGCTCCTCATGGGCCTGGACGGGACGAAGATGAGCAAGTCCAAGGGCAACGTCATCAACCTGCGCGACTCGGCGGACCAGACGGCCGCCCGGATCCGGTCGGCCAAGACGGACCCGGAGCGACGCATCACGTACGAGCCCGAGCGGCGCCCCGAGGTGGCGAACCTGCTGACCATCGCGGCCCTGTTCCGTGGCAAGTCGCCGGCGGAGCTTGCCGAGGCGATCGGCGACGGCGGCGCCCGGCGGCTCAAGGAGGTCGTCACGGAGGCGGTCAACGAGGGCCTCGCCGGGCACCGGGCGCGGCGGGCGGAGCTGTCGCGGGACCCGGGCTACCTGACCACGGTGCTGCACGAGGGCAATGCCCGCGCGAACGAGGTCGCCGACCGGACCCTCGCCACGGTGCGGGCGGTGATGGGCATGGCCTACTGAATCAGGTCGCGGCGCAGCGGAACTCGATGGTGACCGGCCCGCCCTCGGTGCCACCGTGCAGGCTGCCCTCGAGGCGACCTGCCTGGATCGAGGCCTTCACCGTCGCGTCGGTCAGCGGCTGCCGCTTGCCCGCCACCGTCACCTCGAGGCCGGAGATCTTCACGTCGGTGGCCTTGGTGCCGGACGCCGGGACTCCTCGCAGCAGGAGGCCGACGTACTCGCCCTGGGCGGTCTCGTCCTTGGAGAAGTTCGTGCCGAAGTTGGCGGTGAGGAACTCGCCTCGCTGGCGGCACTCGGCGCCCTTCACGTCATACGGGCCGCCGGTGACGGTGATGCGCGCCTCGCCGTCGCCGCAGTAGCGCATGACCTGCTGCCCGTCGTCGAGCACGCTGAGCCCGCATTCCATGGCGACTGGCCCCGCCGTCGAGGACCCAGCCGCGGCTCCGTCCGCTCCCCCCGTGCCGGGGGTGCTGCCCGTACATCCGGCGAGCAGCACCCCCATCCCCAGTGCGACCCACGGGGTCGGAGCCGGACGACGCTGTCGGAGTCGTCCGGTCACGTGTCAGCCGACCTTGGCCATGGTCGGGCGGATGATGTCGACGCCACGGCGGCCGTCTGCGACATAGACGACGTCACCGTTGAAGTACGGAGCCGCCGAAGAGCCGCCGTTCGGCCGGTAGTAGCCGACCTGCCGCGGGTGAGCCGGGTCGGAGACGTCGATGAAGCGGGTCCCGTTGCCGTAGAAGGACTGCACCACCAGGTCGCCCTTCATCTCGAAGTAGTGGGCCGAGCAGCCGGTCTTGGGATCGCTGCCCTCCTGGCCCCACGGGGTGAACTCGCCGACGATCTTCAGCCGGTAGGGGTTCTCCGGCGTCGAGCGCCAGCCCTGGCCGTCGCGGCTGTCACCGAGGGAGACGAAGAGCAGGTTGCCGTCGGTCTCGCACGAGTCGCTGAAGTTCTCGATCGTGACGAGCGCGAGGTCACCGGCCGGGTGGCCGCCGAGGGACCGGGTCGGGCGCAGCGCGTTGTGCGCGAACGAACCGCCGGGGAAGCCGACGTCCGGCTGCTGCACGAACTTGCCACCGGCATACGGCACCGGGTCGGACGCCGTCGCGACTCGGTTGACCTTCTGCACCGGGTCCCAGTGCCGGCCCTTGGTCCAGTAGCCACGCAGCCCGCCGCGGCCCGAGGCCCAGGCCACGCCGTCCTCGTCGACCTGCACGTCGTGGACGTAGTCGGTGACGCCGTCGTTGCGGCCGAGGTCGACCGGGGTCGGGTAGACGTAGGGCTTCTTGGGGTTGGTGATGTCGGTGACGAAGATCGGGCGGCCCTGCCAGTCCGCGGGCTGGCTGTCGTCCTTCATCGGGCCACCGGTCCAGAGGTACTTGCAGTCGTTGATGCAGGTCGTCGTGTGGCCCGCGGGGACCGGGGCGAAGCTGAGGATCTCGAGCTTCTCGGGGTCGCGCGCCGAGACGATGTAGACACCCGACTCGCCCGAGTTCTGCGGCTGCCCGAAGGCGCGCGGGTCCTGGGAGAGGAAGACGAGCTTGCGGCTCGGGTCGACGTCCATGTCCTCGTTCTCCCAGAAGCCGGGCATGTCGATCGAGTCGAGCAGCCTGGGCTTCTCGGGGTTCGTGACGTCGTAGGACTTGAGGCCGAAGCGGCCGGTCACGAACATGGCGCGCTTCTTGGCGCCGTAGTCGAGGAAGTTGATGGCGGTAGCCCCGACCGCCTCGGGGAGGTTGCCGATGAACTCGACGGAGCCGTAGTCGCCGGATGGCGCGGTCGTGTCCATCTGCCCGGCGGCGACCGCACGAGCCGTATGGAGCGAGGCGGGGGCGGCCTCGGCCGTGCCGTGCTGCTCGCCGTCGTCGCACGCCCAGGCGACGACGGGGCTGAGGGCCAGCCCGACAGAGGTGGCGACTGCCACGGTGGCGCGGCGGACGAGACGATGTGAAGGGTGGGTTCGGCGACGGGTCATGCCTGTCCTTCCAGACAACAGCAGAAACGGACATTTCGGGTATTTCGGGTCCCTATGATGCGAAGCCTCTCCTGCCCCCACCGGTCCCGCAACCGGAAGCGTCGCCGCCGCAAGGAAACCCGCCCGCGGGACCGCGGCGAGCGGCATACGGAAACCGTCTGTCGACCATTTCGGACCGCTCGGCGGTCGGCCACCACCGGCCCCTTGTAGCGTGTCGACCGGTCCACTTGAGTGGACCTCGATCAACGACGATGCGAAAGGTGGACGCCGTGAGCGATCAGACGCTCGAGAACCTCCTCCAGGAGACCCGGACCTTCCCGCCGCCCCCGGAGTTCGCCGCCAAGGCCAACGGCACCGCGGACCAGTACAGCGAGGCCGCGGCGCACCGCGAGGGATTCTGGGCCGAGCAGGCGCGCAAGTACGTCTCCTGGAGCACCGACTTCACCCAGGTCCTGGACTGGTCGGAGGCCCCCTTCGCGAAGTGGTTCGCCGACGGTGAGCTCAACGCCTGCTACAACGCGGTCGACCGGCACGTCGAGGCCGGCCACGGTGACCGGGTCGCGATCCACTTCGTCGGCGAGCCAGACGGCGACACCCGCGACATCACCTACACGGAGCTGCACGCCGAGGTGCAGCGCGCCGCGAACGCCCTGGCTGACCTCGGGGTGGGCAAGGGCGACACGGTCGCGATCTACCTGCCGATGATCCCCGAGGCGGCCGTGGCGATGCTCGCCTGTGCCCGCCTTGGCGCCCCGCACTCGGTCGTCTTCGGCGGCTTCTCCGCCGAGGCGCTCCACTCCCGCATCCAGGACGTGCAGGCGAAGGTCGTCATCACGTCCGACGGCGGCTACCGCCGTGGCAAGCCGAGCGCCCTCAAGCCGGCCGTCGACGCCGCCCTCGAGCACGGCGACACCTCCGTCCAGAACGTCCTCGTCGTGCGCCGGACCGGGCAGGACACCGCCTGGAACGACGGCCGCGACCTGTGGTGGCACGAGGCCCTCGAGGGCGCCCGGACCGAGCACACCCCGACCCCGGTCGAGGCCGAGCACCCCCTCTTCGTGCTCTACACATCCGGGACGACGGGCAAGCCGAAGGGCATCTTCCACGCCACCGGCGGCTACCTCGTCCAGTGCGCCTACACGAACGCCGTCGTCCACGACGTCCACCCCGAGACCGACGTCTACTGGTGTACCGCCGACATCGGCTGGGTGACCGGCCACTCCTACATCGTCTACGGGCCGATGACGCTCGGCGCGACCCAGGTGATGTACGAGGGCACTCCAGACACCCCGCACCAGGGCCGGTTCTGGGAGATCGTGCAGGACAAGAAGGTCACGATCCTCTACACGGCACCGACCGCGATCCGCACGTTCATGAAGTGGGGCGAGGACATCCCGGCGAAGTTCGACATGAGCTCGCTCCGGCTCCTCGGCTCGGTCGGCGAGCCGATCAACCCGGAGGCGTGGATGTGGTACCGCCGCGTCATCGGCGGCGACCGCTGCCCGATCGTCGACACCTGGTGGCAGACCGAGACCGGCGCGATCATGATCAGCGCGCTCCCCGGCGTCACGGCGGCCAAGCCCGGCTCGGCGATGCGCCCGATCCCCGGCATCACCGCGGACGTCGTCGACGACGCCGGCCAGTCGGTGCCGAACGGCTCCGGCGGCTACCTCGTCATCAAGGACCCGTGGCCCTCGATGCTCCGGGGCGTGTGGGGCGACCCGCAGCGATACAAGGACACGTACTGGTCGCGCTTCCCCGGCATCTACTTCGCCGG
>NZ_JBQCCV010000133.1:0-6199 GCF_051961875.1 Intrasporangium sp.
CCGAGCAGCGGTATGCCGCTGAACCCGCTCCCGGAGGCCGGTACGTCGTGCGCGTGGCTGGGACGGAAGTGACGAAGCGCTCAGTCGACGATGGGGCCCAGCGCCCACACGTCGAGTGAGCGGTCCACCCCACTGGTCACACGACGATGAGATCCCGCGGCCGGTTGTTGAGCCGCTCGACACCCGTCTCGGTGACGGCCACGATGTCCTCGATCCGGGCGCCCCACTCGCCCGGCACGTAGACGCCGGGCTCGACGCTGAACGTGATGCCCGGCTCGAGCGGGAGGTTGCTGCCCGCCACGATGTACGGCTCCTCGTGGACGTCGAGCCCGATCCCGTGCCCGGTCCGGTGGATGAAGTACCGGTCCAGGCCGGACTCCCGCAGCACGGCCCGGGCCGCCTCGTCGATCGCCTCGCAGGTCACGCCCGGCCGCACCGCGACGACCGCCGCCTCCTGGGCCGCCTGCAGGGCCGCGTACGCGCAGGCGATGTCGCGAGCGGGAGCGAGCCCAGCGGCATACGTCCTGGTGCAGTCGGAGTTGTAGCCCGAGGTCAGCGGGCCGCCGATGTCCACCACGACGAGCTCGCCGCGCTCGATGACCCGGTCGGAGAGGGAGTGGTGCGGGCTCGCGGCGTTCGGGCCGGAGGCGACGATGACGAAGTCGGCAAGGGCGTGGCCCTCCTCGACGATGGCGGCGGCGATGTCGGCGCCGACCTCGGCCTCGGTGCGACCCGGCTGCAGCCATTCCCCGACGCGAGCGTGCACGCGGTCGATCGCCGCCCCGGCGAGACGCAGCTGCTCGAGCTCGGCGGGGTCCTTGCGCATCCGCAGCTCGCGCAGGATCGGGCCGGCGAGGACCTGGTGCGTGGCGCCCGCCTCGCGCAGCCGGAAGGCGTGCAGCGCCGGCGTCAGGTCGGACACGGCGACCCGGTCGGTGGCGATCCCGGCCAGCGCGAGCGCGTAGGGGTCCTCACCGTCGACCCAGGTCCGGACGTCGACGCCGAGCCCCTCGAGACCGAGACCAGTGAGGCCGGCGTACTCGAGCGCTGGGGAGACGAAGACCGGGGACGCGCCGTCCGTCGGGACGACGAGACAGGTGAGCCGCTCGAACGACGACCCGCTGAGCCCGAGCAGGTAGCGCAGGTCGGAGCCGGGGGTCACGACGGTGGCCGCGACCCCCGCGTGGTCAGCGGCCTCGCGGAGCCGGTCGAGGCGTCTGCGGACGAGGGCAGCGTCGGCGGCGGCAGGTGAGGTTCCCATGGGAGTGGACCCTATTGCGCGAAGCGGCCGCACCCCTTGCGGGGCACCTGCTCGCCTTGTCACGATCCCGGCATGGAGCCGACGGTTCGCATCACGACGGGTCAGCTGGGCGGTGCCGAGCACGAGGGGGTGAGCCGCTTCCTCGGGATCCCGTATGCCGCACCCGCGGTAGGTGCCGCGCGGTTCCAGGCGCCGCAGCCGGCGCTCGCCTGGGACGGCACGCGTGACGCGACGCGACACGGCCCGACCGCATTGCAGGCGCCCTACGCGCCCCCGGTCGCAGACCTGCTGCCCAGCTCGGTGCTCGACGGCCCGGAGTACCTCAACCTCAACGTGTGGACGCCAGACCCAGCTGGGTCCGGTCTGCCGGTCATGGTGTGGTTCCCCGGCGGCGCGTTCGTGCGTGGGGCGAACTCCATTGCCACGTATGACGGCTCGTCCTTCGCCCGCGATGGCGTGGTGCTCGTCGGGGTGAACTACCGGCTCGGCGTCGCCGGCTTCCCGGTGCTGCCCGACGCCCCGACGAACCTGGGCATCCGCGACCAGATTCATGCCCTGCAGTGGGTCCAGGAGAACATCGCCGCCTTCGGTGGCGACCCGGGCAACGTGACGATCTTCGGCGAGTCGGCAGGTGGCATGAGCGTCGCCACCCTCATGGCCGCACCCCAGGCACGCGGCTTGTTCCGGCGGGCCGTCGTCCAGAGCGGCAGCGGAGCGGCCGTCGGCGACCCGCACGACCTGCGCCGGGTCACCGAGGCCGTCGCCGCTCGGCTCGGGGTGTCGACCACGGCCGCGGCGCTGTCGGAGGTCGACCCGAACGCCCTCCGAGAGGCGCAGACGGCGATCGGTCTCGAGGTGAGCCTCAACCCCGACCCCGCCCACTGGGGCTCGACGACGATCCGGGGCGGGCTCGGGATCATGTCCTACTTCCCCTGCATCGACGGCGACGTCGTCCCCGGCGTGCCCTCCGAGGTCATCGCGGCCGGCCCGACGGTCCCGCTCCTCACCGGCACGACCGCGGAGGAGTTTCGCCTCTTCACCGTGCCGACGGGCGTCGCTGCCTCGGTCACGCCCGAGACGCTGCCCCTGGTCGCCGCCCGCTACGGCTGGCCTCCCGAGTTCGTCGACCTCTATGCCGCGAACCGACCCGGCGCCTCCCCCGGCGACATCGTCACCGCGATCCTCACGGATGTCGGGTTCTGGCTGCCGACTGTGCAGCTCGCCGAGTCCGCGCACGCCGGTGGCGCACCGGTGCACGTCTACGAGTTCGCGTGGCGGACGGACGTCGCCGACCTCGGCGCCTCCCACGCCCTCGAGCTGGGCTTCGTCTTCGACACCCTGGGCCGTGAGGGCTCCGGCCTGCTCGCGGGCGGGAACCCTCCCCAAGCCCTCGCGACCGAGATGCACTCAGCGTGGGTGGACTTCGCGTCGACCGGCGAACCGGGCTGGGCGGCATACACGCCCGAGGAGCGGGTGGTGATGAGGTTCGACTCGGCGTCCGAGGTCGTCGTGGACCCGCGCGCGGAGGAGCGGCAGGCGTGGCAGCCGCTCCTCGCGCCCGACTGACGCCGCCGACTACTCGATGCGGAAGCCGAGCTTGAGCGTGACCTGGTAGTGCGCCACCCGACCGTCGACGATGTGGCCGCGCACGTTCTTGACCTCGAACCAGTCCAGGTTGCGCACGGTCGTGTTCGCGCGACCGATCGCTCCGGCGATGGCGTCGTCGATGGACGTCTCCGACGTGCCGACGATCTCGCTGATCCCGTAGGTGTTGGCAGGCATGGCACTCCTTCCCTCGGGCGCCGACGCCGTCGCCGGCGGTCAAGGGCCCATGCTTGCACCTCCACGCGGCCCGACGGGAGGTATGGCGCTCAGCTGGCTCGCGCTGCCAGGTGGCCGACGTAGCGGGCCGCCGGCCGGATGATCTTCGGGTCCCGGCTCTGCTCGAGGACGTTGGCGACCCAGCCGACGACGCGGGCGACACAGAACGTCGGCGTGAACATGTCCGGGGTGAGCCCGGCGAGGCGCATCACCACGCCGGCATAGAACTCGACGTTGGCGTGCAGCTCGCGGCCCGGCTTGAGCTCGGCGAGGACGCGCTCGAAGGTGTCCTCGACCTGGGTGGCGAAGTCGACCAGGGGGTCGTCGTAGCCGCGGGCGATGCCGCGCAGCATCTCGGACCGGGGGTCACGGGTGCGGTAGACGGCGTGGCCGAAGCCCATGATCCGGTTGCCGCTCGTGATCCGCTCCCGGACCCACGGCTCCGCCCGTTCGGGCGTCCCGATCTCCTCGAGCGCCTCGAGCGCGCGACTCGGCGCACCGCCGTGCTTCGGTCCCGAGAACGACCCGACGGCCGAGACGAGGCAGGCGGCGAGGTCGGCACCCGTCGAGGCGACGACCCGAGCCGTGAAGGTCGAGGCGTTGAACCCGTGGTCCATCGTCGAGACGAGGTAGGTCTCGATCGCCCGCACGTCGCGGGCCTCGGGGCGGGAGCCGCTCACCATCCGGAGGTAGTCCTCGACGTGGCCGAGCGACTCGTCGGGCTCGACGGGCTCCAGTCCCTGCCCGATCCGGTGGGCCGCCGCGAGGATCGTCGGCGTCACCGCGAGGGCGGCCAGGGCGGCCTCGAGCTTCTCGCCCTCGGTGGCGTCGAACAGCGGCCGCAGGCCGGTCGTGGCTCCCCAGAGCGACAGCGCGGCCCTGAGGATCTGCAGCGAGTCGGACGTCGTGCGGCAGAGCGCGGGCAGCAGGTCGGCGACCGCCGGCGGCAGCGTCCGCAGCGTGGCGATCCGGGTGCGGAAGGCCCGGAGCTCGGCAGCGTCCGGCAGGTGTCCGACGATGAGCAGGTGGGCGACCTCCTCGAAGCCCGAGGTCCGGGCGAGCTCGACCGCGGAGCGCCCCCGGTAGTGGTAGTAGCCCTCGTCGCCGCGGACGTCGCCGATCTCCGTGTCGGTGACGATGACACCGGCGAGGCCCGGCGGAACGGTGATCGCGCCGGAGGCGCCGGTTCGGGCCGTCGTGTCCACGTTGCTCATCTCTTGTCCCTTTCGGTGGTCCTTACGACTACCGTGGTCGCTGTTGATCAACCTCGTCAATGTTGATCACGTCAACGGTTGACTCGATCAAGACGGCAGGAGAGCCGGTGGCAACGACGCAGTGGATCACGACGACCGAGGCGGCTCAGCGGCTCGGGGTGAAGCGCGCGACGCTGTACGCCTACGTGAGCCGGGGTCAGCTGCGGAGCCGCCGCCGGCCGGGGCAGCAGGAGAGCCTCTTCAACCGGGCGCAGATCGACGAGCTGGCGCGCTCGGGGCGGCCTTCCGGTGGTCCGGCTCCCCTGCTGCGGTTCCGGACGATCTCGACCGCCGTCAGCTCGCAGCTCGACGGCGACCTGCTCTATCGAGGACGTCCGGTCGGCGAGGTCGCGGGCGAGCTGTCGTTCCAGGAGGCCGTCGCTCTTGTGCTCGGCACCTCCGACCCCGACGGACTCAGCGTGAGCCGAGGGGGCTTCAGCCGGGTGGGTCGGTCGCCCGCGCCTGGCGGCTCACGCCGGGCCGCTGGGCAGCGGGACGCGACTCTGGAGCTGCTCCGCGTCCTCGTCCCGCAGCTGCCACCCGAGCGCCGGCTGCCGGTCGCAGTCCAGCTGCTCGCCGGCGCTGACCCGCTCGCCGTCGACCTCCATCCGGACCGGGTGCGACTCGCGGCGGTCACGGCCGTGCACACCTGTCTCCAGGCGGCCGCGCCCGACGCGGCCTCGAGTGGTGACCTGGTCGCCGACGTCCCGGCGTTGCTCCTCGCCGGGCTGCGCGGTCGGCGCCCTCCAGGGCCGGACATCGAGCTGCTGCGTGTCCTGCTCACCGCGCTGCTCGACCACGGCCTGACCGCCTCGACGGTGGCGGCCCGGGTCGCGGCGTCGACGCGAGCCGGCATCCACGACTGCCTCGCCGCGGGGTACGCCGCCATGGCCGGGCCGCTCCACGGCTCAGCTCCGGTCGCCGCTCGCGCCCTCCTCGACGATCCGGGGACCGCGGTCGACGTCGTGGCCGCGTCGCTAAAGCGGGACGGCCACGTGCCCGGCTTCGGGCACTTTCTCTACGAGCACGGCGACCCTCGTGCCGACGTCGTCCTCGATGCGCTGTGGGAGCGACGCGGAACGGCCCGCCTCCGCCGACGAGTCTCGGACGTGGCCCGGGTCGTGCAGGACCACTCGGGGCTGCTGCCCAACGTCGATCTCGCCTCAGCCGCGGTCCTCGCGGCGCTTCGCCTGCCGGCGAGCGCCGGCGAGGTCGTCTTCCAGGTCGCCCGCTCCTACGGGATCACTGCCCACGTCGTCGAGGAGTACGCCGAGGAGCCGCTGCGCTGGCGCGGTCGCGACCCCATCACCTGACCCCTCCGATCGCGAGCACACTCGCCACGATCGAGAGTGCACTTCTCTGGATCGACAGTTCAGTTCTTCTAATCGAGAGTGCTGTCGTCGCTCAGGGACGCTGGTCGAAGACGTGCCGCCGAACCCAGGCGTGCATCGCGATGGCGGCCGCAGCACCCGCGTTGATCGAGCGCGTCGAGCCGAACTGCTCGATGTGCAGCACGACCTCGCACTCCGCCCTCATCGGGGCGGACAGCCCGGGCCCCTCCTGCCCGAAGACCAGGATGCATCGCCGTGGCAGGTCGTAGGTCTCGAGCGGCAGCGAGCCGGGCAGGTTGTCGATGCCGACGAGTTGCAGACCCTCGCCGTGCGCCCATCCGGCCAGGGACGCAGCATCCGCGTGATGGTGCTCGTGCTGGTACCGGTCGGTCACCATGGCGCCACGCCGGTTCCAGCGGCGCTTGCCGACGATCTGGAACGCCTTGGCCCCCATGGCATTCGCCGTCCTGATGACCGACCCGATGTTGAAGTCGTGTCCCCAGTTCTCGACCGCGACGTGGAAGTCGTGCCGA
>NZ_JBQCCV010000134.1:0-17793 GCF_051961875.1 Intrasporangium sp.
GGAGTCGGCGCTCACGTCGCTCGCCGAGAGTGCGCCGAGCTTCGCCTTCTGCTCCCGGTCGGCCGGAGCGTCGATCCGGGCGTAGGCCGGTTCTCCGTGCAGGGCCGTGAGGCGGGCGTAGTGCTCGCTCGGGGTGCGGCCGGTCGCGGCGAGGATCTCGGAGGCGAGCAGCGCGAGGATGATGCCGTCCTTGTCCGTCGTCCAGACCGTTCCGTCGAAGCGCAGGAAGCTTGCCCCTGCCGACTCCTCGCCGCCGAATCCGACTGAGCCGTCGAGCAGGCCCGGGACGAACCACTTGAACCCGACCGGCACCTCGAGCAACCGTCGGCCGAGGTCATCGGCGACCCTGTCGATCATGGAGGACGAGACGAGGGTCTTGCCGACGGCGGTGTCCCGGCCCCAGCCGGGCCGGGCACCGAAGAGGTACTGGATCGCCACGGCGAGGTAGTGGTTCGGGTTCATCAGCCCGGCGTCGGGCGTGACGATGCCGTGCCGGTCGGAGTCGGCATCGTTGCCGGTGGCGATGTCGTAGGCGTCCTTGTTGCCGATGAGCGAGGCCATCGCGTAGGGGGAGGAGCAGTCCATCCGGATCCGGCCGTCCCAGTCGAGGGTCATGAAACGCCACGTCGGGTCGACCTCGGGGTTGACCACGGTGAGGTCGAGGCCGTGGCGCTCGGCGATCGCGCCCCAGTACGCCACGGACGCCCCGCCGAGTGGATCGGCGCCGATCCGCACGCCTGCCTCCCTGATCTTCGCCACGTCGACGACGCTGGGCAGGTCGTCGACATAGGTCCCGAGGAAGTCGTATGCCGCTGAGGCGGCGCGCGCCCGCTCGTGGGGGACGCGCTTCACCTCCTTGAGGCCGGCCCGGATGAGGTCGTTCGCCCGCTTCGCGATCGTCGACGTCGCGTCGGTGTCGGCCGGTCCGCCGCTCGGCGGGTTGTACTTGAAGCCGCCGTCGCTGGGCGGGTTGTGCGAAGGGGTGACGACGATGCCGTCGGCGAGCCCTGATGCCCCGGCAGGCTTGCCGCGGTTGGCCCGGAGGATCGCGTGGGACACGGCCGGCGTCGGGGTGTAGCCGTCGCGGTCGTCGACGAGGACGGACACGCCGTTGGCGACGAGCACCTCGAGGGCGGACCTCCAGGCGGGCTCGGACAGCCCGTGGGTGTCGCGGCCGATGAAGAGCGGCCCGTCATACCCCTGGCTCGTCCGGTAGTCGACGATCGCCTGCGTCGTCGCCAGGATGTGGTCCTCGTTGAAGGCGGTCCGAAGGCTCGAACCCCGGTGGCCGGAGGTGCCGAAGACGACCTGCTCGTCAGGGTTGTCGACGTCAGGGTGGCGGTCATAGTACGCGCCGACCAGCTCGTCGATGTCGACGAGGTCCTCGGGGCGGGCCGGTTGTCCCGCGCGCGGGTCGGTCATGACTCCTCCTCCGTGTCCCGGATCGCCTCTCGGCCCGCGGGCTTGGGGGTGGTGCTCGGTGTGCCTCGTCCCGCGCGCGTGGGCGTGCTTGCGGTGCCTCGTCCCTCGGTGGCGGCGCCCGTCACCTCGCGGGCCGGAGCCGGTGCCGCCGGCTCGTCGATGGGGACCAGCCACACGGAGGACAACCGAGCGATGGTGAGGTCAGCGGCATACGGCTGGTTCTGCCACGGCATCTCGACGGGCTCGATCACGCGACCCGCGCTGCTCGGCGCGTCGGGGTGGTAACCCGCGGTGTCCATGATGACGCGCCAGCGGCCGCCGCGGGGCAGGCCGATCCGGTAGGACTGGTGCGTCTGGCCGCTGAAGTTGACGACACACGCCATGACGGGTGCGCTCGGCCGTTCGCCACGCGCCCAGCGCAACCAGGAGAAGGTGTTGCCGGCGGCGTCGTCGGCGTTGAGCCACTCGAAGCCGGCCGCCTCGGTGTCGAGCTCCCAGAGCGCATGGTGCGACCGGTAGATCGCGTTGAGGTCCTTGACCAGGGCGTGGACCCGGTAGTGCAGCGGCAGGTCGAGCAGCCACCAGTCGAGGCTGCGGGCGTCGGCCCACTCCGACTCCTGCCCGAACTCGATGCCCATGAAGATCAGCTGCTTGCCCGGGTGCGACCACATGTACGCGAGGAACGCGCGCAGCGTCGCCGCCTGCTCGTCGCGGCTGCCCCGAGACTTGCGCAGGAGCGAGCCCTTGCCGTGGACGACCTCGTCGTGGCTGATCGGCAGGACGAAGTTCTCGTCGAAGGCGTAGACGAGGGCGAACGTGAGGTTGTTGTGGTGGTGCTTGCGGTAGACGGGATCCTGGCCGAGGTAGCGCAGGGAGTCGTTCATCCAGCCCATGTTCCACTTGAAGCCGAAGCCGAGGCCGCCGCGGCTCGTCGGCGCGGTGACACCGGGGAAGGAGCTGGACTCCTCGGCGATCGTGACGATCCCGGGGTCGCGCTTGTAGACCGTGGCGTTGGTCTCCTTGAGGAACTCGATCGCCTCGAGGTTCTCGCGGCCGCCGTACTTGTTGGGCAGCCACTCGCCCTCCCGGCGGGAGAAGTCGAGGTAGAGCATCGAGGCGACCGCATCGACACGGAGGCCGTCGATGTGGAACTCCTCGAGCCAGTAGATCGCATTGGCGACCAAGAAGTTGCGGACCTCGGGCCGGCCGAAGTCGAAGACGTGCGTCCCCCAGTCGGGCTGGTCGCCGCGCCGTGGGTCCGGGTGCTCGTAGAGCGCCTGCCCGTCGAAGCGGGCGAGAGCGAAGGCGTCCTTGGGGAAGTGACCGGGGACCCAGTCGAGGATGACGCCGATGCCGGCCTGGTGGAGCTTGTCGACGAGGTAGCGGAACTCGTCGGGGGTGCCGAAGCGGGCGGTCGGCGCGAAGTAGCCCGTCACCTGGTAGCCCCAGCTCGGGCCGTAGGGATGCTCCATGACGGGCAGCAGCTCGACGTGGGTGAAGCCGAGGTCGACGACGTAGGCCACGAGGTGCTCGGCGAGCTCGACGTAGGAGAGCCCCTGCCGCCACGACCCGAGGTGCACCTCGTAGGTGCTCATCGGCCCGGTGTGGGGGTTCTCCCGGGCCCGGCGACGCATCCACTCGTCGTCCGACCACGTGTAGTGCGACTCCGTCACGACCGAGGCGACCTTCGGCGGCATCTCGGTGCGGCGGGCCATGGGGTCGGACTTGGCGCGCACGACGTCGTCACTGCCGCGGATCGCGTACTGGTAGTTGGACCCCTCGCCCGCGCCGGGCAGGAAGAGCTCCCAGATGCCGGTCTCGCCCAGCGAGCGCATCGGGTGGGAGATGCGGTTCCACCCGTTGAAGTCGCCCATGACGTGGACGGCCTTGGCGTGGGGCGCCCAGACCGCGAACGAGGCGCCGCTGACCGGGCCCAGCGGGCCGGTGTACGTGCGGATGTGCGAGCCGAGGACGTTCCAGAGCTCCTCGTGCCGGCCCTCGCTGATGAGGTGCCGGTCGATCTCGCCCAGCGTCGGAGCGAAGCGGTAGGGGTCGTCCTGCTCGTGCTCGACTCCGTCGCCGTAGCTGACGATCAGCCGGTAGTCGTGGGTGCGCTGGACGTCGGGCGAAGTCATCGACCAGACGCCGTCCCGGACGTGCTGCAGCTCGACCCGTTCGCCGGTGTCGAGCCGCGCCCCCACGCTGGTGGCCATGGGGCGGAGTGCCGTGATCGTGAGTCCGCCGGGACCCAGGTGCTGGCCGAGCAGGTCGTGCGGCTCGGCGTTGCGCCCTTCGAGCAACGTCGTGATCGCCGGGTCGTCCGCTCGCAGTCCCTGCGTCCCCGTCATGTCGTCTCCTTGTCGTCGTCGAGCAGGCGCTGGACGGCCGCCAGGGGGATCGGCAGCCAGGTCGGTCGGTTCCGGGCCTCGTAGACGACCTCGTAGAGCGCCTTGTCGAGCTCGAGGGCGCGAATCAGCGCCAGCCGCGCATCGTCGGGCGGGCCCGAGACACAGGCATACCCACTCAGGAACGCCTCACGACATGCCCGTGCCCAAGCCGTCGCGTCGAGGGAGGAGTCGGCGAGGCGCACCGAGCCGGCGGCGTAGTCGAACGAGCGCAGCATCCCGGCGATGTCCCGCTCGGGCAGGTCCGGCAGGTTGCGCTCGGCGAGCGAACGCAACGGCTCGCCCTCGAAGTCGAGCACGACCCAGCCGCGCTCGGGCACGTCGAGGACCTGCCCCAGGTGGTAGTCGCCGTGGATCCGCTGGAGCTGCGGCCAGTCGAGATCGAGGACCGCGCGCAGCGCGGCGAGTGCGGAGGGGCCAAGCTCCTCCAGCTCGGGCACGATGCCGGCGGCAGCGCCATACCGGCTCTCGAGCTCGGCGACGAGGCGTGCCCGCGCCGCACTGTCCGCCTGGGCGGTGCCGAGCCGGTCGGCGAGGTCCCGGTGGATCTCTGCGGTGACGGCACCGAGGTCGCGCGCCCGGTGGGTGAAGTCGGAGCCGGCGGCGGCCGCGACGAGGGCGACCCGCCACGCGTCCTCCACGCCTGGGATGAACTCCTGGGCGAAGGCGAGGTGGCCGTGCTCGAGGCGGCTGCCGTCGGCAGAGTCCCATCCGCCGCTGAGGTGCCCGGCCGAGGTGGGGACCCGGGTCGACCCGGCGTCCGTGAGCGCCGACTGGACGACGACGTCCGGGTTGTCGCCCTCCTGGAGGGTGCGGAACACCTTGACGATGAGGGGCCGTGCCGCCGACCCGCCGGCGTCCTGCATCTGGCAGATGATGGACGTGTTCGACTGCTCCCCGGAGAGCACGCTCGAGCTCGCAACGGTGCCGCCGAGGCGGCCCGTCGCATGGCCGCGGGCGATCTCGTTCGAGCCCACCGAGGCTTCGGCGTCCTCTGCATCAGCGGACGACAGGATCGTCGCCACGAGGGCTCGGGCGTAGACCGGGTCGTGCGGTGCGTCGTAGACCCACCGCGTGCCGAGGACGCTGTGCTCCATGGTCCCGACAAGCGCCCGTTCGGCCCCCTCCAGCGGGGCCTCACGGTAGGTGAGGGGCACCTGGTAGAGGACGGCCGGGCTGGCCGCCTCGTCGAGCAGGAGGAGCGTCTCCATGCCGACCTTCCCGGCTGGGTCCTCCAGGCGGAAGCCGCCGACCCGGCGCAGGGAGGGGAGCCGACCCTTGCCGGCATACCAGCGCTGGCTCTCGATCCAGCCCGTCACGAGCTCGGTCTTCGACGGCTCGAGTCGCGCGTCGTGGTGGATGATCGGCATCAGGCACCTTCCCTCGAGGCGACCTTCAGCCAGAAGAAGTCCCGCGAGCCGAGGGTGATGGTGACCCGGCCGTCGGCGGCGACCCAGGGGAAGCCGCTGCCGCCGAAGAGGTCGATGAGCTGGCGCTCGCCGAGGTGCTCGGGCAGCTGGATCGTGGCGGCCTGCGGCCGGCTCGACAGGTTGTTGACGCAGAGGACCGTCTCGCCGGGCTCCGTCCCGTCCGGCTCCACCGAGCGGACGAAGGAGAGCAGCGCCTCGTTGTCGTTGGGCACCACGGTGAAGTCGCCGAGCCCGAAGACGGGGTGCCGGCTGCGGACCTGCAGCATGCCCCGCAACCAGTGCAGGAGCGAGGACGAGGACGCCATCTGGGCCTCCACGTTGACGTTGTTGTAGTGGTAGACGAGGCTCGAGATGACCGGCAGGTAGAGCTTGCCCGGGTCGACGCTGGAGAAGCCGGCGTTGCGGTCGGGCGTCCACTGCATGGGGGTGCGCACCGCGTCACGGTCGACGAGCCAGATGTTGTCGCCCATGCCGATCTCGTCGCCGTAGTAGAGGCAGGGGGAGCCGGGCAGCGACAGGATGAGCGCGTGGATCAGCTCGATCTCGGGGCGCGAGTTGTCGAGCAACGGGGCGAGTCGGCGCCGGATGCCCACGTTGGCGCGCATCCGGGGGTCCGGTGCGTACCAGCCGTACATCGCGGCCCGCTCCTCCGGCGACACCATCTCGAGGGTCAGCTCGTCGTGGTTGCGCAGGAAGGTGCCCCACTGGGCGCCCTGCGGGATGTGCGGGGTGTCGGCGAGCACGTCGACGATCGGGTGCGCCTTCTCCTCACGGAGCGAGTAGAAGAGGCGCGGCATGACCGGGAAGTGGAAGCACATCTGGCACTCCGGCGCCTCCTCGGTGCCGAAGTAGTCGACCACCTCGGCCGGCGGCTGGTTCGCCTCCGCGAGCAGGACCCGCCCCGGGTACTCCTCGTCGACCATGGCGCGGAGCCGGGCGAGGAACTCGTGCGTCCTCGGCAGGTTCTCGCAGTTCGTGCCCTCCTCTTCGAAGAGGTACGGCACGGCGTCCAGCCGGAACCCGTCGATGCCGAGGTCCATCCAGAAGCGGACGATGTCGAACATCTCCTCCTGCACGGCCGGGTTCTCGAAGTTGAGGTCCGGCTGGTGGGAGAAGAACCGGTGCCAGAAGAACTGGCGGCGCACGGAGTCGAAGGTCCAGTTCGACACCGCGGTGTCGACGAAGATGAGCCGGGCGTCGGCATACGGCTCGTCGGTGTCGGACCAGACGTAGTAGTCGCCGTAGGGGCCGTCCGGCTCGGCGCGTGACGCCTGGAACCACGGGTGCTGGTCGCTCGTGTGGTTCATGACGAGGTCGGTGACGATGCGGATGCCCCGGGCATGCGCCTGCGAGACGAGCTCGGTGAACTCCGGCAGCGTGCCGAACTCCGGCAGCACGGCCTTGTAGTCCGCGATGTCGTAGCCACCGTCGCGCAGGGGAGAGGCGTAGAACGGCGGCAGCCAGAGGCAGTCGACCCCGAGCCACTGCAGGTAGTCCAGCTTGCCGATGAGACCGGTGAAGTCACCGGCACCGGACCCCTTGGAGTCACTGAACGCCCGGACGAGGACCTCATAGAAGACCGCCTTCCGGTACCACTGCGGGTCGTGGCGCAGGCCCGGCTGGGAGAGGTTCAGTCCCTGCACGTCAGTGGCTCCTCACCGCGAGGATGTGCACGGGTTCCCAGTCGGGCCCGACCCTCACGAAGTTGTCCGAACGCCAGTCCCACCAGCTGTCCGTGATGAGGTCGTGGGCCGAGAAGGTCGACCAGCTCGCCATGCCGAGTGCCTCCATGTCGAGGTGGATGATCGTCTCGCGGGTTGCGTGGGGGTCGAGGTTCGCGACGACGAGGATGGTGTCGCGCTCATTACCCACGATTCGACTCTTGGAGAAGACGAGGACGTTCTCGTCGTCGGCGTTGTGGAAGCGCAGGTTGCGCAGCCACTGGAGTGCAGGGTGCGCGCGCCGGATCTCGTTGAGCCGCTGCAGGTACCAGCCGAGATGCTGCCCCTCCATCGGCCCACCGGGCTCGTAGAGCTCCCACTGGCGGTTCTTGTACTCGTACTTCTCGTTGTCGATCTGCTCCTCGACCCCCGGCCGGGCGACGTGCTCCATCAGCTCGTAGCCGCTGTAGATGCCGTAGGTGGGGGACATGGTCGCGGCCACGGCCGCGCGCACCTTCCATGCTGTCGGGCCGCCGTACTGCATGTAGGGCGTGAGGATGTCGTGCGTCGTCGGCCAGAAGGAGGGGCGCATGTATGCCGCCGAGTCCCCGGCGAGCTCGCGGCCGTACTCCTCCAGCTCCCACCGCTCGTTGCGCCAGGCGTAGTAGGTGTAGCTCTGCTGGAACCCGGCGGCCGCGAGGGCGTGCATCATCGCCGGCTTGGTGAACGCCTCGGCGAGCCAGATCGTCTCCGGGTAGCGCTGGGCGACGTCGGCGATCAGCCACTGCCAGAAGGCGACCGGCTTGGTGTGCGGGTTGTCGACGCGGAAGATCCGGACGCCGTGGTCGAGCCAGACCTGGATGACGCGGCGGACCTCGGCGTAGGCGCTCGCCGGGTCGTTGTCGAAGTTGACCGGGTAGATGTCCTGGTACTTCTTCGGCGGGTTCTCGGCGTAGGCGATCGTGCCGTCGGCGCGCGTCGTGAACAGCTCTGGATGGCTCGTGACCCAGGGGTGGTCGGGGGAGGCCTGCAGCGCGATGTCGACGGCGACCTCGAGCCCGTTCCGGCCCGCCTCGGCGACGAAGAAGTCGAAGTCCTCGAAGCTGCCGAGTTCGGGATGGATCGCGTCGTGTCCACCCTCGGGCGAGCCGATGGCATAAGGGGATCCGGGGTCGCCCGGCTGGGCGACGAGCGTGTTGTTGCGGCCCTTGCGCGCCGTCGTGCCGATGGGGTGGACGGGCGTGAGGTACACGACGTCGAAGCCCATCTCGGAGATCGCGGGGAGCCGGCGGGCAGCCGAGCGGAAGGTGCCGGAGACCCAGCGCCCCTGCGCCTCGTCGTAGTAGGCGCCCTCGGAGCGCGGGAAGATCTCGTACCAGGCGCCGTAGAGGGCTCGCTCCCGCTCGACGAGCAGGTTGTATGCCGCTGACGCCGACACGAGCTCACGCAGGGGGAGCAGGTGGTGCAGTCCCCGCACGTCCTCGGAGGTGGCGGCGGCGAACCGCTCGACGGGGGACCGGCTCGAGTCCCTCAGCAGGTCGAGCGCCCGGTCGAGCGCGCCGGTATCGGCGCCCAGTCCGGCAACGGACTCGCGGAAGCGGTCGAGCACGCGCACGCCCTCGGCGCACATGAGCTCCTCGTCGATGCCGGCGCCGATCTTGATCTCCGCGTCGTGCGCCCACGTCGCATAGGGGTCCGACCAGCCCTCGACCCGGTAGCGCCACCAGCCGGTGCGGTCGGCGACGACCGTCGTGCTCCAGTCGGAGAGGCCGGGGTTGTCGCAGTGCATCTGGAAGTAGTGGTCGACGCCGTCGGGGTCGGTCAGCACGGCGGTCGCGTTGACCGCGTCATGCCCCTCGCGGAACACCTTGGCCCGGACGACGAACTCCTCGCCGACGACGGCCTTGGATGGCAGGTCGCCGTTCTGGACGAGGGGCTGCACATCGAGGACGGGGATCCGGCCGATCCGGCGGACCCCGGCGGGGACGCCGTGGAGGGGTGGGACGGCCGACACCTCGTGCTCGGGGGCGAGGTGGGTGGCGCTCGCCTCGGTGTCGTCGACGAACGCCTCGTCGGCCGAGGGGCCGGCCGGTGGGGCGACGGCGCTGTGAGTGGATCGGGGGGCGGCAGCGGGCAGGGGTCCGCCGACCGAGCGTGTACGGGACTTCTTCGAGGAGCCTGTCACGCATCGACCGTATCGAATCGGGCCACGTCGCCGCGCGGGCGACGGCGCGGCCGCGTCGTGGCGTGCAATGGCTTTGCAAGGGCTGCAAGAACCCGGCAGGACGTCATCGCTACGGCGTCTATGCTGGTGGCCCGTGAAGGCCATTCGACGCTTCAGTGTTCGCACCGTTCTGCCCAACCGGATCGAGGGACTGGGCGTGCTGGCCAGCAACCTGCGCTGGTCCTGGCACCCCCCGACCCGGGACCTGTTCCAGAGCATCGACCCCGAGAAGTGGGCGGCCGCCAAGCAGGACCCGGTCAAGCTCCTCTCGCGGCTGTCCGCCGACGAGCTCACGACGCTGGCCGGTGACGACGAGTTCGTGAGCAGGGTCGTGGCCGCGAACGAGGACCTGCACCGCTACCTGACAGAGGAGCGCTGGTACCAGCGCTGGAGCCGGGAGCAGGAGGCCCGCGGCGCCGCCGCCCCGCAGGCCATCGCCTACTTCAGCCCGGAGTTCGGCATCACGGGCGTCCTGCCGCAGTACTCCGGCGGCCTCGGCATCCTGGCCGGCGACCACCTCAAGACCGCCTCCGACCTCGGCGCGCCGATCGTCGGCGTCGGCCTCTTCTACAAGACCGGCTACTTCAAGCAGAAGCTCTCGCGCGACGGCTGGCAGCTCGAGACCTACCCGGTCCTCGACCCCGACGGGCTGCCGCTGTCCCTCCTGCGCGAGGCGGACGACACCCCGGCGGTCGTGTCCATCGACCTCCCTGGTGGCCGGGTTCTCAACGCCCACATCTGGAAGGCCCAGGTCGGGCGCGTCCCGCTGCTCCTGCTCGACTCGGACGTCCCCGGCAACGACGAGGCGGCGCGGCGGGTGACGGAGACCCTCTATGGAGGCGGCGGTGACACCCGCCTCGAGCAGGAGCTGCTCCTCGGCATCGGTGGTGTCCGTGCCCTCCGCGTCTGGTCGCGGTTGACCCAGGCGCCGGCGCCGGAGGTCTACCACACCAACGAGGGGCACGCCGGCTTCCTCGGTGTCGAGCGCATCGCCGAGCTCGTCCGGGATGAGGGCCTCAGCTTCGACGAGGCGCTCGAGGCGGTCCGGGCGGCGACCGTCTTCACGACCCATACCCCCGTCCCGGCCGGCATCGACCGCTTCCCGGCCGACAAGATCAACCTCTACTTCGGCGGCCCGCTCGAGATCCCGGGCGTGCCCGTGAGCCGGCTGCTGGCCCTCGGCGCCGAGGACTACGAGGGCGGCACCCCCGGCATCTTCAACATGGCCGTCATGGGCCTGCGGCTCGCCCAGCGGGCCAACGGCGTCTCCCGGCTGCACGGCCTCGTGAGCCGCGAGATGTTCGACGGCCTGTGGCCGGGCTTCGACGACGTCGAGGTGCCGATCACGAGCATCACCAACGGTGTTCACGCCCCCACCTGGGTCGACCGCAAGGTCTACGACGTCGCTCACACCCACCTCGGCACGGCGAACCTCGTCGATGACGACGCCTGGGACCGGATCGACGAGATCCCGGCCGGCGTGATCTGGCACGTGAAGGCCGAGATGCGCCGGCAGCTCATCGAGGATGCCCGGCGCCGGGTGCGCTCCTCGTGGCGCAAGCGCGGTGCGACGAAGGCCGAGCTCGGCTGGGTCGACGACGTCCTCGACCCCGACGTCCTCACGATCGGTTTCGCCCGCCGGGTGCCGACCTACAAGCGGCTCACCCTCATGCTGAGCGACCCGGAGCGGCTGAAGCGCCTCCTGCTGCACCCGACCCGACCGATCCAGCTCGTCATCGCCGGCAAGTCGCACCCCGCCGACGAGACCGGCAAGCGGCTCATCCAGCAGATGGTGCAGTTCGCCGACGACCCCGAGGTGCGCCACCGGATCGTGTTCCTGCCGAACTACGACATCACCATGGCGCAGACGCTCTACCCGGGCTGCGACGTGTGGCTCAACAACCCGCTGCGGCCCTTCGAGGCGTGCGGCACGTCGGGCATGAAGGCGGCCCTCAACGGGGGCCTCAACCTCTCCATCCTCGACGGCTGGTGGGACGAGTGGTACGACGGCCGCAACGGCTGGGCGATCCCGACCGCCGACGGTGTCGAGGACCCCGACCGTCGCGACGACATCGAGGCAGCCGCGCTCTACGACCTCATCGAGAACAACGTCACGGTCCCGTTCTACGACCGCGACGACGAGGGCCTGCCCCACACGTGGATCTCGATGATGACCCACACCCTCCAGACGCTCGGCCCCAAGGTGCTCGCCGGCCGGATGGTCAAGGAGTACACCGAGCGCCTCTATGCCCCGGCGGCCGCTGCCGGGCGGGCGATGAACGGTCCCGGCTGGAAGGGCGCCAAGGATCTCGCCGCGTACAAGACGAAGGTCCGCGGGGCGTGGCCGCAGGTCGAGGTCGAGCACGTCGAGTCGTGGGGCGTCTCCGACTCGCCCCAGATCGGCGACACCCTGCATGTCAAGGCGTTCGTCGACCTGGCGAGCCTCAGCCCCGACGAGGTCGAGGTCCAGCTCGTCCACGGGCGCGTCTTCGGTGACGACGAGCTCGGGGACATCGCTGTCGCGGGGCTCGGGTTCGAGCAGAATGACGAGCAGGGCCGCGCGGTCTACTCCGGCGAGATCTGCATGGACCGCACCGGCTCGTTCGGCTACAGCGTCCGCGTGGTGCCGAAGCACGGCGGCCTCGCGTCCTACGCCGAGATGGGACTGGCGCGCATCGCCTGAGTCCCGGCCACACGCAGGAGGTATGCCGCCCAGCTCACGGAGCCGGGCGGCATACCTCTGCTCGGTGCGGGACTCCGCGATCCGGTCGCGTCGGCGAGCAGGGCGCGGCAGCGGCGATGATGGGGAGCTGTGGACCACCTCATCGCCATCGTGCTCGTCGGCCTCGTGGTGTTCGCGCTCGCCGCGGCGGCCCAGGCGGTCACCGGCTTCGGTTCGGCCCTCGTCGGGGTGCCGTTGCTCGCGCTTGTCGTTGACCCTGTCGCCGCGGTCGTCTCGGTCACGGCCGTGGCCTTCCTCATGACGACGGCCGCCGTGCGTCGCGAGCGGCTTCACGTCGAAAGGCGGGCCGTGAGACGGTTCGCGGTGTGGGGACTGGTCGGCCTGCCGATCGGCTTGGCGGCGCTGCGCCTGCTCCCGCCTGCTCGCCTGACCCTCGTCATGGCCGTCGTCCTGCTGGTGCTGGTCGGCCTGCTCGCCGCCGGGATCCGGTTGCCCGCCGGACCGGTCGCGCAGCGGGCAGCGGGGGTGACGAGTGGTGCGCTGCTCGCATCGACGGGCATGAACGGGCCCCCGCTCGTCGTCATGTTCCAGGCGATGGGGATGCCGCCCCGGCCGTTCCGGGCCACGCTCCAGGGCGTCTTCTGCATCCAGGACCTGCTGGCGGTCGTCGGGTTCGCCGTCGTCGGCAGCTTCAGTCGGACCGCCCTGCTGCTCATCCTCGGCGGGATCGCGGGCCTGCCGCTGGGCTGGCGCCTCGGCGACCGCGCCTTCCACGCCCTGTCGCCGGTGGTGTTCCGCCGGGTCGTGCTCGGCCTGCTCGTGGTGACCGCACTCGTCGCTGGGGCGAAGGCGCTGGCCTGAGCTCCGCGCCCGCGACGGGGTGAGGGTGCCCCTGGCGGATGGGGCGCGGGCCGTCGGTCAGCGCCGGCTCACGACGCGCCACACGCGCAGCGAGGCGCTCGTCATCGGTGCCTCGCCGCCGGCGGGCACGGTCAGCCCCGGGCCGCCGGGCCGTTCCCAGGCACTGTCCCAGAGCAGCTCGTATGCCGCGGAGCCGGGGGCGCGCGGCAGCGTGACCTCCGCGGCCCATGCCGAGCCGTTCAGCGTCAGCAGCACCGAGTCCTGGCCGAGCTGGGTG
Organism: Intrasporangium sp.; assembly: GCF_051961875.1. Classification (GTDB taxonomy): domain Bacteria; phylum Actinomycetota; class Actinomycetes; order Actinomycetales; family Dermatophilaceae; genus Intrasporangium_A. The sequence goes on from NZ_JBQCCV010000134.1 coordinate 12,964, forward strand.
CCGTCGAAGAGTGCCTGGAGGACGTCGACGCTCGGGCCGTCCCACCGGTGGCCCATCGGCTCGCCGTCGCCGGCATACCAGGCGAGGTCGGGCGAACCGCCGGCGCCGACCGGGCGGCCGGAGAAGAAGGAGCGCTGGCGCAGCACCGGGTGCTTGGCGCGCAGCTCGATGAGGTGCCGGGTCGTCGCGAGCAGGTCCTCCTGCCACGGCTCCAGGTCCCAGTCGAACCAGCTCGTCTCGTTGTCCTGGCTGTAGGGGTTGTTGTTGCCGCCCTGAGTGCGCCCGAACTCGTCCCCGCCGCCCACCATCGGCACGCCGGCCGACAGGAGCAGGGTGCCGAGCAGGTTGCGCATGGAGCGGCGTCGCTCGGCGGCGATCTCGGGGTCGTCGGTCCGGCCCTCGTGCCCGTGGTTCCACGACCGGTTGTCGTTGCTGCCGTCGGTGCCGTGGTGGCCGTTGGCCTCGTTGTGCTTCTGGTCGTAGCGGGTGAGGTCGGCGATGGTGAAGCCGTCGTGGGCGGTGACGAAGTTGGTCGAGGCGGTCGTGCCGCGACCTTGCCCACCGAAGAGGTCCTGCGACCCGGCGAGGCGGGTGGCGAGGTCACGCACCCCGTGCCCGACATGGCCGGCGGTCGACGCGGCGAGGTCGCGCAGCCAGTAGGTGCGGGCGGCGTCCCGGTAGCGGTCGTTCCACTCGGCGAACGGCGGAGGGAACTGGCCCGTGCGCCATCCGTGGATCCCGACGTCCCACGGCTCGGCGATGAGCTTGACCTGCGAGAGGACCGGGTCGGTGCGCAGCGCGACGAGGAAGGGGTGGTCGGGGTCGTAGCCCTCGTCCTTGCCGCGAGCGAGCGCCACGGCGAGGTCGAAGCGGAAGCCGTCGACATGCATCTCGGTGACCCAGTAGCGCAGCGAGTCGAGGACCATCCGCGTGGTGGCGACGTGGTTGAGGTCGAGGGTGTTGCCGCAGCCGGTGACGTCGATGTCGCGGCCCTGTTCGTCGAGCCGGTAGTAGGCCCGCTGGTCGAGGCCGCGCCAGCTGAGGGTCATGCCGTCCTGGCCCTGCTCGGCCGTGTGGTTGTAGACCACGTCGAGGATGACCTCGATCCCGGCCGCGTGGAGGATCTTCACCATGCCCTTGAACTCGTCGATGACCCCTTGAGGGTCCTCGGTGGACGCGTAGGGGGCGTGCGGCGCGAAGAAGCCGAGCGTGTTGTAGCCCCAGTGGTTGGTGAGCCCGCGCAGGACGAGCTCCGGCTCGTGCGTGAAGGTGTGGACGGGCAGCAGCTCGACGGCCGTGATGCCCAGCGAGGTGAGGTGCTCGACGAACGCGGGGTGGGCCAGGCCGGCATACGTCCCGCGCAGGTGCTCCGGCACGCCGGGGTGCCGCATCGTCGCGTTCTTGACGTGCACCTCGTAGATGACCGAGTCGCAGAGCCGGTGGCGCGGAGGTGCGTCGCCGCCCCAGTCGAACGCGTCGTCCACGACCACGCAGCGAGGCATGTATGCCACTGAGTCGCGGTCGTCGCGCCGGGCGAGGTCGCCCTTGAGGTCGGCTCCCACGCGGTGCCCGTAGACCGGCGGTGCGACGGTGATGCCGCCCTCGATCGCGCGGGCGTAGGGGTCGACGAGCAGCTTCGCGGCGTTGTGGCGCAGGGCCCGCTCGGGAGCCCACGGACCGGACGCGCGCAGCCCGTAGCGCTGCCCGGGCCCGACGCCGTCCACGGTGTCGAACCAGGTCCCGTAGACCTGGTTGCGCAGCGGCACGCGCCGCTCGACCTCGGTCCCGTCCGGGCCACGGTCGAACAGGCAGACCTCGACGCCGTCGGCCCCCGAGGCGTGGACGCTGAAGACCGCCCCGCCCGAGGTCACGTGCACGCCAGGGGGTGGCGGCACGTCCGGGGGCGTCGTGGGCATGCCCGTCAGGATACGGCGGCGCCCGTGACAGGCGTGACCGCCGACTCTCGGGTCGAGTGAGCGCTCGGTCCCACCCGTCACACGTCGAGTGAGCGCTCCGTCACTCCCGTCACAGCTGACCGAGGGTGACCCGTCCTGCCACGGGTCGTTAGGTTGGACCCATGACGGATCCGACTTCGCTGCCCAACTTCCAGCCGCCGACACCCTCGGAAGGACCCAACGGCGCGCCCACTGGCACACCGGTGCGTGACCGCATCGCTGCTGAGCTCACCAAGCTCGGCATCCAGAGCACGGTCGACAACGACGGCGATCTCGAGTACGTCGTCAACGAGCAGACCCTCTTCGCCAGGGTCGCCGAGGGCGAGCTCCCGCTCGTCCGCTTCTTCGGCCAGTGGCAGCTGCAGGAGCCGGTGTCGCCGGACCGCAACGAGCGGCTCGCGCGCTGCAACGACATGACCCTGCAGCTCAACCTCGTCAAGCTCTCGCTCGTGCAGGACAGCCTCGTCGTGTCCGCCGAGCAGGTCATCACCCCGCACGCCGACCTCGACATCCTCGTGCCGCTGTCGATCAACCACATCCTGCAGAGCGTCGGCTTCTTCTTCCAGACCTGGCAGCCGCCGGAGGACGTGACGGGCGGCCCGGGCGCCGGGAGCGGCGCCCCTCAGGGCGGTCAGTGATGGGCGAGTTCGTCCGGCTCGAGGTCGAGGGCGGGATCGGCACGATCCGCCTCGACCGGCCGAAGATGAACGCGCTCAACGCGCAGGTCCAGGAGGAGATCCGGGCCGCGGCACTCGAGGCGACCGGGCGCAGCGACGTCAAGGCCGTCATCGTCTACGGCGGCGAGAAGGTCTTCGCGGCAGGTGCCGACATCAAGGAGATGGCGACGATGTCGTACACCGACATGGTCGACCGGTCCGGTCCGCTCCAGTCGTCGATCACGGCGGTCGCGCGCATCCCCAAGCCGGTCATCGCCGCGATCACCGGGTATGCCCTGGGCGGCGGCTGCGAGCTCGCCCTCGCCTGTGACTTCCGGGTCGTCGCCGACGACGCGAAGCTCGGCCAGCCCGAGATCAACCTCGGTATCATCCCCGGCGCAGGCGGCACCCAGCGCCTGAGTCGGCTCGTCGGGCCGGCGAGGGCCAAGGAGATCATCTTCAGCGGGCGGCACCTCGACGCCAAGGAGGCGCTCGAGATCGGGCTCGCCGACAAGGTCGTCCCCGCCGCCGACGTCTACGAGGTGGCCAAGGAGTGGGCCCGGCAGTACGTCGATGGGCCGACCTACGCCATCCGCGCCGCCAAGGAGGCCATCGACCGCGGGCTCGAGGTCGACCTCGAGACCGGCCTCGAGATCGAGCGCATGGCGTTCGCCGCGCTCTTCGGGACCAAGGACCGCGAGATCGGCATGACGGCCTTCGTCGAGAGGACCAAGCCGCAGTTCGAGGGCAAGTGACCGACTCGACCGGCTCCTGCGCTGGTTCGAGGTATCCGCGCGCCGAGCATCTCGGCACCGATACCTCGAACCAGCGCGAGGACCTCGACGTCCTCGCCTTCTATGTCCCCACCGCGGACACCGACGCGGTGCTGAGCGCCGTCTTCGCGGCGGGGGCCGGGGCGGTCGGGGACTACCGCGACTGCGCGTTCGTCATGCCGGGGACCGGGCAGTTCCGCCCCGTCGCGGGAGCGAACCCGACCATCGGCGAGGTCGGAGCCCTCGAGCACGTCGCCGAGCACCGGGTCGAGGTCGTGCTGCCACGACGCCTGCGTCGGGACGTCGTCGCAGCCCTCAAGGCCGCGCACCCCTACGAGGAGCCCGCCTTCCACGTCCTCGAGACGGCCCCGCTCACCTGAGCGTCCCCCGCGAACGGACCGTTCGCGGCCGAGCGGACCGGTAGACCGTCCGGCTCGAACCGGAACGGACCGTTCGAGCAGGAGGGTCAGTCGGGTGGTGAGCGTCACGCCCTTCGGATGGGGGTGCGGCAGAGCCACGGTGCCAAGATGGTGGGCAGTGTCGACGCCGCGCAGAGCGGCCGGCAGACCACCCACCCGCAACGGAAGAGGACGTTCACCCATGAACATCGTCGTCTGTGTCAAGCACGTGCCGGACGCCCAGGCGGAGCGCACGTTCAACGCATCGGACAACACGACGGACCGCGAGAACGTCGACGGCCTGCTGTCGGAGCTCGACGAGTATGCCGTCGAGGCAGCGCTGAAGCTGGTCGAGGCCGGCGAGGGCGAGGTGACCGTGGTGACGGTCGGACCCGACCAGGCCGCCGACGCGATCAAGAAGGCGCTGCAGATGGGTGCCGACAAGGGCGTGCACGTCAAGGACGACGCGATCCACGGCTCCGACGCCATCGCCACCTCGCTCGTGCTCGCCGAGGCGATCAAAAAGGCCACGGCGGACGCACCCGCCGACCTCGTCATCACCGGTATGGCGAGCACCGACGGCACGATGGGCGTCGTCCCGACGATGCTCGCCGAGCGGCTCGGCCTCCCGGCCGTCACGTACGCCTCCGACCTGACCGTCGAGGGTGGCAAGGCGACGATCCGCCGCGACGGGGACGTCTCGACCCAGACGATCGAGGCGGCCCTCCCGGCGCTCGTCTCGGTCACCGACCAGATCAACGAGCCGCGCTACCCGTCCTTCAAGGGCATCATGGCGGCGAAGAAGAAGCCGGTCGAGGAGTGGAGCCTCGCCGACCTCGGCATCGACGCCGGCCAGGTCGGGCTCGACGCGGCCTGGACCAAGGTCGACGCCTTCGCCGCGCGTCCGCCGCGCACCCAGGGCGAGATCGTCGCCGACGAGGGCGATGGCGGCAAGAAGCTCGCCGAGTTCCTCGCGTCGCGCAAGTTCATCTGATCGACCGGCCAGCAAAGGAGATTCACGTCATGGCTGAAGTTCTCGTCCTCGTCG
>NZ_JBQCCV010000135.1:0-8035 GCF_051961875.1 Intrasporangium sp.
AAAAAAATATTTTTAACATTTTTTATTTTTTGTGGGTGGCCCGGTTTCCCCCCGTTAATCCCTCAACCCGAGATGCAACAGCGGGGGAGTCAGCCGCGGGGGGAGGCCTCGTACTGGGCGGCCACGTCCTCCTTCAAGGTGAGGCCGTTGCCGGGCCTGGACGGGTCGGGCGTGATCGTGCCGCCCGTCGGATCGAGGGTGCCGTCGAAGAGCATGTCCTCGATCCGGACGTGGTCGTGGAACCACTCGAGGTGGCGCAGGTTCGGCGTCGCTGCCGCGACCGGGGCGTGCAGGTGGGGGGCGCAGTGCCCAGAGACCTGCAGGCCGTGGCCCGCCGCGACGCCGACGGCCTGCAGCCACCCGGTGTAGCCGCCGGCCCGGGTGGCGTCGACCTGGAGGCAGTCCACGGCGCCGGCAGTGCACATCCGCTGGAAATAGCCCACGTCGCTGCCGTACTCGCCGGCGGCGACGTCGGCGTCGATCATGCCCCTGACGAGGGCGAGGCCGTTCAGGTCCTCGGACGAGACCGGCTCCTCGAACCACGTCACCCGAGCATCGGCGACGTCGCGCATGAGCCGGACCGCCTGCTTGGCGGTGTAGCCGCCGTTGGCGTCGACGAACAGTTCGGTGTCGTCGCCGATCACCTTCCGCACCAAGCGGATCCGATGCATGTCTCGGTCCATCCCGCTCCCCCACGACTCGGCGATCTTGATCTTCACGCGAGGGATTCGCTGGTCGATCGCCCAGTGGGTCATCTGCTCGGTCGTCCGCTCGTCATCGTAGGTCGTGAAGCCGCCGCTGCCGTAGACGGGCACGTCGTCCCGGACCCGGCCGAAGAGGTCCGCGAGCGAGAGCCCGAGGAGCCGCGCCTTGAGGTCCCACAGGGCGGTGTCGACTGCTCCGACGGCATAGCCGACGACGCCGGGGCGGCTGTCGTTGCGGCCGGCCCGCACCATCTCACCCCATGTCCCGGGGACCGACATGGCGTCCGTCCCCACGACGAGCGAGCTGAACAGTCCGGTGATGATGTCGGCGCAGGCCGACGGGCCATAGGTCCAGCCCAGCCCGGTCGTATCACCTGACCGGGCCGTGACCAGGACCATCGTCGTCTTGTCCCAGGCGATCGTGCCGTCCGCCTCCGGCGCATCCGTCGGGATGGTGAACACCCGGCAGTCGACGTGCTCGACCCGGGCCCCGGAGACGTCCGAGGGGCACTCTCGATTGGAAATGTGGAACTCTCGATGGGGATTCGTCGACTCTCGATCGTTGGGATCGTGCTCTCGATCGGGTGGAGTGGACTTTCGACGAAAGAGGCGGGGCATCAGGAGCCCTTGTGAGGCAGGAACTCCTGCGCCTTCGTCCTGACGCCCTCCTTGATGACCTCCCACCGGTCCGCGTCGCCCTTGAGCAGGGCCTCGGCGGTGTCCTTGGCCTCCTGGAAGCTGGCGTGCGGCGGGATCGGCGGCACGCTCGGGTCGGTGTGGACGTCGAGCACCGTGGGCCGGTCGGCGGCGAGCGCCGAGTCCCAGGCGGACCCGATCCGGTCGGGGTCGGTGATCGTCATCGAGGCGAAGCCGAGGGTCTCGGCGAACGCGGCGAAGTCCACGTCGGGCAGGTGCTGCGACGGCAGGAACTGCGGCGCGCCGCCCATCGCCCGCATCTCCCAGGTCACCTGGTTGAGGTCGTTGTTGTGCAGGATCGCGACGATGAGCCGCGGGTCGGCCCACTGCTGCCAGTAGTGCTTGACGGTGATGAGCTCGGCCATGCCGTTCATCTGCATCGCGCCGTCGCCGGCGAACACGATGGCCGGCCGGTCGGGGTGGGCGAACTTGGCGCCGATGCCGTACGGCACACCGGGCCCCATCGTCGCGAGCGTCCCGGAGAGGCTGCCCCGGACGCCCTCGGTGAAGCGCAGCTGCCGGGCGTACCAGTTGGCCGAGCTGCCGGAGTCGGCGGAGATCATCGCGTTTTCGGGCAGGCGCTGGGACAGCTCGTGGAAGAGGCGCATCGGGTTGACGGGATCGGCGTCGACCATCGCCTCCTTCTCCATCGTCTCCCACCACCGGGCGACGTTGTCCTCGATCGTCTGCCGCCACGACCGGTCGGTCTTCTGCTGGAGGTTCGGCAGGAGCGCCCGCAGCGCGGACGCGGCGTCGGCGACGATGTTGAGCTCCGTCGGGTAGCGCATCCCGATGAAGCGGCCGTCGATGTCGATCTGGATCCCGCGCGCCTGGCCGTACTCGGGGAGGAACTGGCTGTAGGGGAAGTTCGACCCGACGATGAGGAGCGTGTCGCAGTCCATCATCATGTCGTAGCTCGGGCGCGTCCCGAGCAGCCCGATCGAGCCGGTCACGAACGGGACGGTGTCCGGCACCGAGTCCTTGCCGAGGAGCGGCTTGGCGATGCCGGCGCCGAGTCGCTCGGCGACCTCGAGCAACGGGCCGCGGGCTCCGCGGGCCCCCTGGCCCGCGAGGATGGCGACCTTCTCGCCCTCGTTGAGGATCGCCGCCGCACGCTGTATGGCGCTGTCGTCCGCGAGCACCTCCGGCCACTGGGTGCCCAGCGAGGACGGAACCATCTTGAAGCTGTGGCTCGGCGCGGTGTACTCGAGCTCGAAGACGTCGCTGTGGATGATCACAGCCGTGGGGCACCGCTCCGCCTGGGCGATGCGGATGGCGCGGTCGATGACGTTCGGGATCTGCTCGGGGACCGTCACGGTCACGACATACGGGCTGGCGACGTCCTTGAAGAGCGTCTGGAGGTCCACCTCCTGCTGGTACGAGCCGCCCATCCCGGAGCGGGCAGTCTGGCCGACGATCGCCACGACGGGCACGTGGTCGAGCTTCGCGTCATACAGGCCGTTGAGCAGGTGGATCGCGCCCGGCCCGGACGTCGCGGTGCAGATGCCCACCTTCCCGGAGAACTTGGCGTAGCCGACCGCCTCGAAGGCGGCCATCTCCTCGTGCCGGGCCTGGACGAAGACCGGGTCGTCGTCGGCCCGGCCCCACGCGGCGAGCAGGCCGTTGATGCCGTCCCCGGGGAAGCCGAAGACGCGATCGACTCCCCACTCCCGCAGGCGGGCCAGGATCCGGTCGGCGACTGTCTCGGACATGAGACTTCCTCCTTTTCGGCTCACTCCGTGGTGCGCCGCTTGGTGATGAGCCGGTCCGCCGCACGGGCGGCGACCGACATGATGGTCAGGGCGGGGTTCGCGGACCCCTGGGTCGGCAGGACGCTGCCGTCGGTGATGAGCAGGTTGGGCACGGCGAAGGACCGGCAGTCGGCGTCGACGACACCCTCGGTCTCGTCGCGACCCATCCGAGCGCCGCCGACCAGGTGGGCGAACCGGCGGAACGTCGTGACGTGCTCGGCGCCGGCGGCGAGGAGGATGTCCTCCATCGTCTGCTGGGCCCGGTCCATGAGCTTGCGGTCGTTGTCGCACTGGCTGTACTCGAAGCGGGCGACGGGCATGCCGCGGCGGTCCTTCTGGTCGGCCAGGGTGACACGGTTGTCGGGCAGCGGCAGGAACTCGCACAGCGCGCCGAGGCAGGCCCAGTGCACGTAGTCGCTCATCAGCTCGCGCAGCTCCTGCCCCCAGATCTGCTGGCCGGCGAAGTGCTCGGACCAGGTGATCGGCAGGGGCGAGACGCCCTGGATCGAGAAGCCGCGCTTGCTCCCGGACCTCGGGTCGGTCTCGTAGAACGCTTCCGTCGAGATCTCGGGCGGAGGCGCCTTGTACATGCGCACCTCATGAGGGAAGCGGCCACCGGTCTGCGGGGCGCCCTGCACCATGAGATAGCGCCCGACGAGGTCGTGGTCATTGCAGAGCCCGTCGGGGAACCGCCGCGAGGTCGAGTTCAGCAGGAGCCGCGGGGTCTCGATCGAGTAGCCCGCGACGATGACATGGGCGGCCCGCTGGAAGTGCTGGACACCCCGGCGGACGTAGTGCACCCCGGTCGCCTCACCGGTCCGCTCGTCGACCTCGACCCGCGTCACCATCGAGTCCGCCCGGATCTCCGCGCCGTGGGCGAGCGCGTCCGGGACGTGCGTGATGAGGGGCGACGCCTTCGCGCCCACCTTGCAGCCCTGCAGGCAGAAGCCTCGGTAGATGCAGTGCTGGCGGTGCCCGAACCGGCCGTTCGTGATGGCGACCGGCCCGACCCGGGTCTCGATGCCGAGGGCGTCGCAGCCCTTGCGGAAGAGGATGCCGTTGCCGGACATGGGGTGGGGCGAGTGCGGGTAGCTGTGGGGGTCGCCCCAGGGCCAGTCCTCGCCGGAGACGGGCAGCTCGCCCTCGATGAGCTCGTAGTAGGGCCGGAGGTCCTCATAGCTGAGGGGCCAGTCCTGCCCCACGCCGTCGACCGTCTGCGTCATGAAGTCGCTCGGGTGGAACCTCGGGGTGTAGCCCGCGAAGTGGACCATCGAGCCACCGACCCCACGGCCGGAGTTGTTCGAGCCGAGGGGCACCGGGTCGGCGCCGCCGATGACGCGCGGCTCCGTCCAGTAGAGGTGGTGCGACCCGGCTTCGTCGGAGACCCAGTCGCGGTCGGGATCCCAGAACGGGCCCGCGTCCAGCCCGACGACGGCCCAGCCGGCCCGCGCGAGCCGCTGGGCCATGGTGGCGCCGCCCGCGCCACAGCCGACGATCACGGCGTCGACGACGTCATCGTCGTCGAAGCGTCGCATGTTGTGCCGGAGGTCCTCGTTGACCCTCCGATGTCCCGCGGGCAGGAGCCAGGCCGACTCGTTGCGGGCACGCACCGCGTCGGCCGACCCGTCCTTGATGAAGCTCGCCGAAGCAGGGGGCGGCAGTGGGCCGTCGGTTCGGTGCTCCACCGGCCCCGTGCGCATGTGCCGCTCCGCGACCGGGACGGCGGAGGGGCGGGAATCTGGCACCTCGAACGGCTCGCGCCGGTCGATGCCGAGGTCCTTGTAGCCGCGGGGATAGGCGGGCCCGGGCCAGCCGAGCTCGTTCCAGGCCCACGGGTGCGAGTAGAACGCGGCGCACGCGTAGCGCGACCACAGCGACCAGACCCGGTCGGCCGCCATCCCGTGCCACTGCTTGCTGCCGAGGTCGAGCATGGCCTGCAGCAGGGCGGCCCGCTCGTCACGCTTGCAGAGGGCGAAGCCGTGCCCGTGCCGCTCCTGGGCGTCGTCGTCGAGGCCCTTGAGGCTGGCCGACCATGCCTTCTCGTCCGGGGGCAGGTCCTCGTAGTGCCAGCCGTCCGTCGTGAGCTCCGCGAGCCGCTGGTCGATCATCTCGAAGACGGGGACTCTCGGCTCCTCATGCTGGTCGACGATGAGGTCGAGCAGGGGCCGCGCCGCTGCCTCTTCCTCGGGGGAGAAGTACCTCAGCGGGGGCTTCGGCCCGAGCCGCTCGAGCACGACTCCGGCCGTCACCGGGTCCCAGGCGTCCGCCTCGTGGAGGGAGTCGAACCCGGGGAACCGGGGTGCGAAGCCGCTTGGCGTCCTGCCTTCGTAGGGGACCTGTCCCCGCATCTCAGATCCGCCGCCGCAGGATCGAGGCGAGCAGACCCATCCCACCGACCATCGTCATGAGCAGGGGGGCGAGGAGGGGCGGGCCCATCTCGAGGTTGTAGCGGGCGTTGTGCCAGCCCCCCGGCTTCTGGGCAACCCCCCGCGCGTGCAGGTAGGTGCCCTGCAGCCCGTTGGCCACAATCGCCGCCGAGGCGAGCGGGAGCACCGTGTGCGACGCGCGGGGGCTGACCATCCCCGCCACACCGGCCGCCGCGCCGAGCGGGCCGAGCGCGATCGGCGCCCACATCCAGCGGTTCCCGAAACTGGCCTTGTCGTGCTCGAAGTAGATCTCGGCGGCTGTGACGATGGAGCCGAGCCCCGTCAGGATTGACAGCGACCTACCGAACTCACCGTGCCGGATGTCGTGCACAACTTCTGCGACGACGCCCTCGTCTGCCTGGCCCCTCTTCTTGCTGCCCATGCCAAGGGCACTACCCATGCGCCCCAGGAGCATGAGCCGGCACCCCGATTCCGAGCGCACTCACAGGAAACATCGAGGGTCGGAGGCCGATGTTTTGGGAATCACGCATGGACTGGTTCGCGCCCCGGCGGGTGATGGTGGGGCTGGTCCGCCCGGCTGGCGCTCTGCTGCTCGTGGCCGGCGCGGCATCCTCATGCCGGTCGAGCGGCCCCCGGTCGTCGCGCCCCTCGGATACGTGCACGGCGTGGGCGCGGCGCCGGGTTGGCACCCCAGGGGGGAATGGGTGGGCCGACGGCGCCGGGATGACGCCGGAAGCGGGCTGGGCGGCATACCGTAGCGACGGACAGCACCACGGACAAAGGACAGGTGCCATGCAGACCGACGTCGTCGTCGTGGGGGCCGGCCTCGCCGGCCTCGTCGCCGCCACCGAGCTCGCAGAGGCGGGCAAGCGGGTCGTGCTCGTGGAGCAGGAGGGCGAGCAGTCGCTGGGCGGGCAGGCGTTCTGGAGCTTCGGCGGGCTCTTCCTCGTCGACAGTCCTGAGCAGCGGCGCATGGGCATCCGGGACTCGCTCGAGCTCGCGAGGCAGGACTGGATGGGCAGCGCCCAGTTCGACCGTCCTGAGGACTACTGGCCGCGGCTCTGGGCGGAGGCCTACCTCGAGTTCGCGGCCGGCGAGAAGCGGGCGTGGCTGCACGACCTGGGACACCGGCTCTTCCCCGTCGTCGGCTGGGCCGAGCGGGGGGACGGGCGGGCCGGCGGCCACGGCAACTCGGTGCCGCGCTTCCACATCACGTGGGGCACGGGCCCGGGGATCGTCGAGCCGTTCGAGCGGCGGGTCCGGGAGGCGGCGCTCGCCGGCCGGTTGACGTTCGCGTTCCGGCACCGGGTCGACGAGCTCGTCATGACCGGCGGCGTCGTGAGGGGCGTGCGCGGCGCCGTCCTCGGCCCGGACCAGGCCGAGCGTGGACGGCCGACGAACCGCGACGTCGTCGGCGACTTCGAGATCGAGGCTCAGGCGGTCGTCGTCACGTCCGGCGGCATCGGCGGCAACCACGACCTCGTCCGCGCGAACTGGCCCGAACGCCTCGGCAGTCCACCCGAGCACATGGTCGCCGGAGTGCCGGCGCACGTCGATGGGCGGATGCTCAAGATCACGGCGGGAGCGGGAGGGCGGGTGATCAACCCCGACCGGATGTGGCACTACACCGAGGGCATCGTCAACTGGGACCCGGTGTGGGAGAACCACGGCATCCGGATCCTCCCTGGGCCCTCGTCGATCTGGCTCGACGCACGGGGACGCCGGCTGCCCCCGCCGCTCTTCCCCGGCTTCGACACGCTCGGGACGCTCAAGCACCTGCGGCAGACCGGCCATGACTACTCCTGGTTCGTGCTGACCCAGAAGATCATCGAGAAGGAGTTCGCGCTCTCCGGGTCGGAACAGAACCCGGACCTGACCGGCCGCGACATCCGGGCGGTCCTCGGGCGCGTCCGGCCCGGAGCCCCAGGCCCGGTCGAGGCGTTCAAGCGGCATGGGGTCGACTTCATCGTCGCCGACACACTGCACGAGCTCGTCCACCGGATGAACCTCCTGACCGGCGAGCCCCTGCTCGACGAGGCGGAGGTGCGCCGGACCATCGAGGAGCGAGACCGCCAGCTGGACAACCGGTTCGGCAAGGACGCGCAGGTCACGGCCCTGCGCGGCGCTCGAAACTATCGAGGCGACAAGCTGATCCGCGTCGCAGCGCCCCATCGGATCCTCGATCCGGCAGCCGGCCCACTCATCGCCGTCCGCCTGCACATCCTGACCCGCAAGACCCTCGGCGGCCTCGAGACGGACCTGTCGGCAAGGGTGCTCGGCCACGACGAGCAGCCCATCCCGGGCCTGTACGCGGCCGGTGAGGTGGCCGGCTTCGGCGGCGGCGGGATGCACGGCTACAACTCCCTTGAAGGGACCTTCCTCGGGGGCTGCCTCTTCAGTGGCCGGACGGCCGGCCGAGCCGTGGCCACCGCCCTCGCCTGACCCGCCCCTCCCCAATCGAGAGTGCACAATTCCCGATCGAGAGTGCAGTTCTCTC
>NZ_JBQCCV010000136.1:0-11198 GCF_051961875.1 Intrasporangium sp.
GCTCTCGCCGAGCGCGAGCGGATCCCCTTCGTCGCAGCCCTCGGCCGGGCCGAGGACGCGCCGGGCATCGCGAGCCGGTCCGTGGCCGCGATCAAGGGGTTCACCGACATGCTCGAGCAGCTGCGTGAGGTCCGTGAGAGCGGAGACGGGATCGCGGTGCTCCTCGAGGCGGTCCTCGAGCTCAGCGGCTACCTCGCCGAGCTGCGGGCCAGCCACGACCCGCAGGACGAGACCCGCATCGAGAACCTCGCCGAGCTCGTCGCCGTCGCCCAGGAGTTCGACGACCGCAAGGTGCGCGAGCGCGAGGAGTCCGGTGGCGAGCTGCTCCCGGGCCAGGAGCCCGAGGACGTGACGCCGGCGGGCGACCTCGAGGAGTTCCTCGAGCAGGTCTCCCTGGTCGCGGACGCCGACGAGATCCCCGACGCCCCGGAGGGGGCGGATGGCGAACCGGGCGGGGACCAGGGCGTCATCACCCTGATGACCCTGCACACGGCCAAGGGCCTCGAGTTCCCCGTCGTCTTCCTCACCGGCCTCGAGGACGGCACGTTCCCGCACATGCGCTCGCTCGGGGACCCCACCGAGCTCGAGGAGGAGCGCCGGCTCGCCTATGTCGGCATCACCCGGGCGCGGGAGCGGCTCTACCTGTCCCGGGCCTCCGTCCGGTCGGCGTGGGGCGCTCCGCAGTACCACCCGGCGTCGCGCTTCCTCGACGAGATCCCGGGGGACCTCGTCGACTGGCAGCGGCTCGGCACCTCGTTCAGCGGCGCCCGCGGCTCGGGTCAGCCCGCCGTTGCGACGCTGGCGGCTCGGCCCGGGGTGCGTAGCCCCGGCAAGCGGCCGGTCATCACGCTGCACTCAGGCGACCGGGTCACCCACGACGCGTTCGGCCTCGGCACGGTCGTGCGTGTCGAGGGAGAGGGGGACAAGGCGATGGCGCATGTGGACTTCGGTGCCGAGACCGGCACGAAGCGGCTGCTGCTGCGCTACGCCCCGCTCGAGAAGCTCTGAGGCAGGTCCGGCCACCCGAGCCGCCCCAGAATGCGGCGCCGGCGCCGGTCGCGCCGAGCCACGGAGTCAGAGCTGAACGCCCTTCTGGGCGAGCCAGGCGCGGGGCGGGACGGAGCCGGCACCCTGCGGGTGGATCTCGAGGTGCAGGTGCGGGCCGGTGGAGTTGCCGGTGTTGCCGCTGTAGGACACCACCTGGCCCGGCGCGACCTCGTCGCCGATGTTGACGAGCAGCCGGCTGTTGTGGGCGAACCAGGACACGGTGCCGTCCCAGTAGCGGATCTGGACCATGTAGCCGTAGCCCTGGCTGGACCAGCCGGAGAAGATGACCGTGCCGGTCGAGAGGGCGTGGACCGGGGTGCCGACGGGTGCGGCGAGGTCCTGGGCGGGGTGCATGCGCCCCCAGCGCCAGCCGAAGCCCGAGGTCAGCGTGTAGTTCGAGAGCGGGGAGACCCAGCGCTGCGCCTGCTGGCGGGCGTCCTCCGCTGCCTGCCGCGCGGCCGCTGCCTTCTTGGCGGCCTCCGCCTTCTTGGACTCCTCGGCCTTGCGGGCCGCCTCCACTGCCGTGTCGACGTCGCTCGCCTTCTGGTCGGTCAGGTTCACGACGCTCGCCACGGCGGCCCGTGAAGCGTCGCGAGACGCTCGCGCCGCGTCGCGGTCGCTGCCCGCCGCGGCAACGGCCCGGTCACGCGCCTCGTAGCCGCCGGCGACGGTGTTCGAAAGGTCCTGGACCGCTGCCGCCTCCGGGCTGAGGTCGCTCGCACCCGCACTCCGCACCACGACACCACCGGCAACGGTCGTCGAGACGAGGGCGAGGGGGACGAGCAGACGGCGGCCGTGAGAAGGCTGCGCGGGCGGCCGATGCCGACCCGCGTAACGGTTTTGGGACACGGAGTGGTTACCTAACTTGACCGGTTGAGACGCCTCACCCTAAGCGTGACCGTTTCGTTACGCCAAAACGGCCTCAGGGCCTCCACGAGTTCGCCGGACCTTCCCGACGTCGCCGTGGCACCTGGAACGATAGGGCATCCAGGGGCAAAAAAGGAGAAATCGGGCGTTTAGGCGGAGGTGTCTCGGGGTATCCGGCGACGTTCTGCTGCCGCCCGTCGTTCAGGAGCTGCGGCGCCGGCCCAACGGGCTGACCCCAGGGGTGACCGTCGCGCCGGTGACGTCGAGGTGCGCGAGCGCCGACGTGATGCCGTGCACCACGGAGCGGGTGATGGGCAGGCTCATGTGCCCGATGCCGTGCAGCTCGATGTTGTGCACGTTGAGGTCCGGGTGGTGCAGCGCGGCGTTGCGTTGCGGCACGACGAGCTGGTCGATGTCGGAGCGGTAGGCGATGAACCGGGTCCGGCAGTGCCCGAGGGGCGCGTCGAGCTCGGCGAACAGCGGGCTGCCCGGTCGCAGCTGCCGCGTGAGCCGGTTGTTCCAGGCGTAGGCGACGTAGGTGCCCCGGTGCGGCGTCCCGAGGGTGATCAGGGTGTCGACGCGCTCGTCGCCGCCGAGGCGGGTCACGTAGTAGCGCGCGATGAGCCCGCCGAGGGAGTGCCCGATCACGTGGATCCGCTCGTAGCCGGTCTCCTCGACGAGCCGCTCGACCTCCTGGCCGAGGTCGGAGGCCGCCCGTCGCACGTCACCGGTGAGGGCGGAGTAGTTGATCGTCTCGATCCGGCCGAACCCGCGCCGACGTAGCCCGCGCCGCAGCACGGTGAAGATCGACCGGTTGTCGATCATGCCGTGCACGAGCAGGATCGGCGTCTCTGCCGCCTCGATGTTGTGGACCGCGAGCCCGCGCTGGGTCGGCGAGAGGTGGCCGATCCGGTAGCCGGCCCGCAGGTCGCTCCGTCGGGAGCCGATGTGGCCCAGCGGCCAGAGCCCGAGGTGCAGGCCGATCCAGGACGCCTCGACCGCGACGCCGGCGAGCCCGGCGGGTCGGCACAGGGCCTGCGCCATGGCGCGGACGTCGCCGAGGAGACCAGGTCGCTGCGAGGTCTGCTCGGCTCCCGGCTCGGGTCTGCGCGGCCCCATCGCCGCGGGTGCCACCCCTGCCACGCCGGGAAGGTTACCCCGGGTCCCGGCCGATCATGCGCCCGGCGTTCAAGGTGTTGCGACCTCGAGACCCGAGGGCCGTGGTCAGTGGCGAGGGAGACGCCGGTTGAGCGAGAAGAGCCGCCCGAGGACCGGCATGATGAGCAGGTTGAGGCCGTGCAGGACGGCGATGACGAGCAGGATCCCGCCGATCCGCATCAGCGAGTTGGCCACCTGCTCGGCGGTGACCCACGTGGCCCAGCTGACCTCCGGCACGAGCTGGACCGTGAAGAGGATGTACGCGCTGAAGATCAGGTAGTAGACGATGTCGGTCAGCACGATGTAGCTCTTGCCGGTCTGCGGGTTGTCGTGGAAGACGTCCGCGGCATAGGCCCGCCCGAACCGCTTGATGAACGGGCCGAGCCAGACCGCGATGGCGATGAGCCCGAGGTTCGTGGCGATCTCGAGGATCCACCAGTCCATGGCCAGCCTCCCGTGGATGCGGGGCGTGAAGACGGCGATCCCGACCACCGCCGCGATGATGCCGGTCGCCCAGGCCGCCGCCACGAGCCGGATGTGCCGGCGGCGCCTCCGGTCGTCGGCGACGGAGTCCATGACCCGGGCGAAGAGGTCACGAGGTGGCTCGAGCGGCTCCGGTCCGCTCGGGCGCAGGGCCTCCTCGAGGAGGTGCTCGATGTCGCTCATTGGTGTTCCTCCAGGGCGAGGGCGAGGGCCCGCAGCCCCCGTTGCAGGTGGGTCTTGACGGAGTTGACGGACAGCCCGAGCCCGTCGGCGATCTCGGGCGGCGACATGTCGTAGTAGTACCGCAGGGTCAGGCAGTCGCGCTGTCGCCCCGGCAGCTCCCGCAGGGCGTCGATGACGTCCTGCCGCTTGCTGCGGCCGAGCGCGAGCTCCTCCGCCGAGGGCATGTGGTCGGGGTCCGGAGGCCGGTGGCGCAGGGAGACCAGGCCACGTCGGTTGTGGTCGCGGGCGAGGTTGATGACGATCGAGCGGAGGTATGCCGCCGATCGGGTGGTGTCCTCGATCCTCCCGACGCTCCGGCTGAGCCGGATGAACGCCTCTTGTACCAGGTCCTCAGCGGCGGTCTCGTCGTCGACGTAGAACCGGGCCAGGTGCAGCAACGACGGCGCTTCCGCCCGGAACAGCGCCGCCGCCCGCGAGTCGAAGTCCGTCGCCGGGAGGTCGTGGGCATGCGCCATCACCACCGGCCTGACCGCCTCTGCCTCCGTCGCAAACGCATCCATCACCTCGACAGACGTGTCACCGAAGACTCCGGGTGACAAGGAAATTCGAGCAATATTTCTCGCGCCGGTTGTCACCCCCGGGCGCTGCCCGGACCGTCCGCCAAGTGTATTGACCATCGCTTCAGGAAGGACGGAAACGCATGAACCACAACGTGACTCGACTTGGGTCCACAGCCTCCACCTCTCGTAGGTTGCGGCGCGCGGCGATCGCCGGACTCGGCGCTACGGCAGCGGGGCTCGCGTCGATCGGGACGGCGGCGGCCCATGCGGCGCCGGCAGCTCACCACTTCTCGGGGGCCCTGCGCGACCTGCAGCCCGCCGCCATCAGCCCCTTCGACGGCGCCGCCGCCCGGGCCCTGCTGGTCGAGCGCCCCTCGGGCGCAACGGTTGTGCTCCAGGTCGACGGGATCGACCGGGCCGCGGCCGGTAAGACGTACGGCGCACATTTGCACGTCGGCCCCTGCATCGCCGGTGACGGGGCAGCGGCGGGACCGCACTACAACTCGGACGCCCAGGCGGGGTACCCCACGCCGGAGGTGTCACAGCGCACCGAGGTGTGGCTCGACTTCACCGTGAACAGAGCCGGACACGGTTCCGCCACGGCCGTCGTCCCGTTCACGCCGGCGGCCGGCACGCGCTCGATCGTCGTGCACGCGATGGAGACCGACCACGGCACGGGCGGTGCCGGGGCTCGGATCGCCTGCCTGCCGGTGGTGTGGTGATGGCCGCCATGCTGACCGGCCTCGCCCGGTGGTTTGCGCTCGGCATCGCCTGGGGGGCGCTGGCGCGGTTCTTCATGCGCCTCGTGTCGACGACGCCCGGGTTCAGCTGGGAGGGCACCCTCGCGATCGTCGCGATCGGCGCCGTCACCTTCACCCTCACCGGGTTCACGGCCACCGCGATGGCACGCGGCTGGTCCGGTTGGTGGCGGCTGGTCGCGGTCCCGGCCCTGTTCATCTTCGTCGGGCAGGGCCTGGCGTTCATCCCGGCCGCGGTCGGGACGTTCGCCGCCATGCGACTCCGGAACGTCTGGCTGCGCACGGGCGCGCTCGTGGCCGGTCTGGTCGGCAACTATCTCCTCCTCCGGTCGACGGTCGACTTCAACTGGCTGCAGCCCCGCACGCTGCTGCTCGGGCACCTCCTCGCGGTCGTGACGGCGGCGTGGCTCGGGCTCCAGTTCGCCCTTGCCGCCCGCCCTCGCGCTGCACGCGGCTCACTCGACGCGGAGGGTGCGTCGAGCGAGCGGGCGTCCCGGGCCGCGCGCAGGGTCACGGCCTAGCGGCACCGGGGCGAGCGGCATACCGGAACTGGGGAGGTATGCCGCTCACCCCGCCGCATGTCCACGTGGCGGAGCGCTCGTGTTCCGTCCGTCACACCGCCCGCGTCACGGGCCCGTTGGGGGCGGTCCGCAGGTGGGGGAGTCCCACGTCAGGGGTCTAGAGTCCCGAGGGAACCTTGTCGACTGCGGCGGGCGGGTCACCTCCCGGCCGGCGGTGGTCGACGCCAACCGACGACGAGGACGGATGATCCGTGGATCTCTTCGAGTACCAAGCTCGCGACCTGTTCGAGGCGCATGGCGTGCCGGTGCTGGCCGGCGCCACCGCCACGACCCCTGCGCAGGCCCGTGACGCGGCCGAGCGCATCGGTGCGAACTCAGGCGGCGTGACGGTCGTCAAGGCACAGGTCAAGACGGGTGGCCGGGGCAAGGCCGGCGGCGTGAAGGTCGCCAGGAGCGCGGACGAAGCAGAGCAGCTCGCGGGCCAGATCCTCGGCATGGACATCAAGGGCCACACCGTCGGCACGGTCATGATCGCGGCCGGCGCGAAGATCGCCGAGGAGTACTACTTCTCGCTCCTGCTCGACCGGGCGAACCGCAGCTACCTCGCCATGTGCTCCAAGGAGGGCGGCATGGAGATCGAGCAGCTCGCGGTCGAGCGGCCCGAGGCGCTCGCCAAGGTCGAGGTGGACCCGAACGTCGGCATCGACGACGCCAAGGCGCGGGAGATCGTCGAGGCGGCCGGCTTCGACGAGGCGACCGGTGCGGCCATCGTCCCGGTCCTGAAGACCCTGTGGACCGTCTACCACGACGAGGACGCGACGCTCGTCGAGGTCAACCCGCTCGTCAAGACCGAGGACGGCTCGATCATCGCCCTCGACGGCAAGGTGACCCTCGACGGCAACGCCGACTTCCGGCACCCCGACCACGAGGCGCTCGAGGACAAGGCCGCGGCCAACCCGCTCGAGGCGGAGGCCAAGGAGAAGGGCCTCAACTACGTCAAGCTCGACGGCTCGGTCGGCATCATCGGCAACGGCGCGGGCCTCGTCATGAGCACCCTCGACGTCGTCGCCTACGCCGGAGAACAGCTCAACGGATCGGCGGGCGGTGACTCCATCAAGCCCGCGAACTTCCTCGACATCGGCGGCGGCGCCTCGGCCGAGGTCATGGCAAACGGGCTGCACATCATCCTCGGTGACGAGCAGGTCAAGTCCGTCTTCGTCAACGTGTTCGGCGGGATCACTGCGTGCGACCAGGTCGCCAAGGGCATCGTCGGTGCCCTCGACGCGCTCGGCGACCAGGCGACCAAGCCGCTCGTGGTGCGCCTCGACGGCAACAACGTCGAGGAGGGCCGGCGCATCCTGGCCGAGCGCAACCACCCCCTGGTGACCATCGAGCCGACGATGGACGGCGCCGCGCGCAAGGCCGCCGAGCTCGCCGCCGCGGCGAACTGACCCCGAGACACGACGAGCGAAAGAGACAGACGAACCATGGCTATCTTCTTGAACGCTGACTCGAAGGTCATCGTGCAGGGCATGACCGGCTCCGAGGGCATGAAGCACACGCAGCGGATGCTCAAGTCCGGCACCGACATCGTCGGTGGCGTCAACCCGCGCAAGGCCGGCACGACGGTCGACTTCGAGGGCGGCGTGTCCGTCCCCGTGTTCGGCACGGTGCAGGAGGCGATCGACGCGACGGGCGCGAACGTCACGGTGATCTTCGTCCCGGCCAAGTTCACCAAGGACGCGGCCATCGAGGCGATCGACGCGGAGATCCCGCTCGCGGTCGTCATCACCGAGGGCGTCGCCGTCCGGGACAGCGCCGAGTTCTTCAACTACGCGCAGAGCAAGGGCAAGACCCGCATCATCGGCCCGAACTGCCCCGGCCTGATCACCCCCGGCGTGTCGAACGCCGGCATCATCCCGGCGGACATCTCCGGCGGCGGCCGCATCGGCCTCGTCTCCAAGTCGGGGACGCTGACCTACCAGATGATGTACGAGCTGCGGGACTTCGGCTTCTCGACCGCGGTCGGCATCGGCGGTGACCCGATCATCGGCACGACCCACATCGACTGCCTCGAGGCCTTCCAGAACGACCCCGACACCGACGCGATCGTCATGATCGGCGAGATCGGCGGCGACGCCGAGGAGCGCGCGGCCGCGTACATCAAGGAGCACGTGACGAAGCCGGTCATCGGCTACGTCGCCGGCTTCACCGCCCCCGAGGGCAAGACGATGGGCCACGCCGGCGCCATCGTCTCCGGCTCGTCCGGGACGGCCGCCGCCAAGAAGGAGGCCCTGGAGGCCGCGGGCGTCAAGGTCGGCAAGACGCCGTCCGAGGCGGCCGAGCTCATGCGGCAGGTCATGCAGGCCCTCGCCGCGAAGTAGCCCACCACCCGCTCACAGAGGTATGCCGCTGAGCCCAGCTCAGCGGCATACCTCTGTCTTGTGGGCGGCTCAGCGCACGGACCCGGCGACCTTCGAACCCGTCGGCGTGGGGACTCGCGTGGGGCGATGAGTCTTGTGACCATGGCGGGACCGATGTCAGGAGTGAGTCCAACGTCCAGCCCCACCTCGTCAGCCCTGCCCACCGCGGCCCGCGCCGGCCTCGTCACCGCCCTCGCCACGTGGGCCGTCGTCGTGCTTCCCGCCCTCGTCGGATGGGTCAGCGCCCCGGAGAGCTCGCTCGGCTGGTGGTCTGGGACGGCGGTCGGGAGCGCGATCTGGTTCCTCGGCCACAGCCAGTCGATCAGCGGCCCGGGAATCGCCGTGTCGACGACCCCGTTGCTGCTGCTCGCGGTCTTCGTCGTCATCGCCTGGCGGGTGTCACGGCGGCTGGTGCTCGGCGCGCGGGCTCGGGTGCGGCGCTCGGAGTGGGACGCGGTGCTGTGGCGCGGGGTCGTGCCGGGATACCTGCTCGGCTACGTCATCGCCGCGGCCATCTTCGCCGCGCTGACCCTGGCTGGCTCGGTCCACCCCGACCCGATGGGCATCGTCGGCGCCCTCCTCGTGCCGGTCCTCGGACTGGCCATCGTGCTGGTCCGCCCGGGGCAGGACACCACGCCTGACCTTCTCGAGCGGGCTCTTGCGGCGCTGCCCCGCTGGAGCGCGACCGCGTGGCGGGCCGCGACCCGTGGCGCGCTGCTGCTCCTCGCGGCCGGGATGGTGCTCGTCGTCCTCCGCCTGATCCTCTCCCTGGGCGCCGTGCTCCGGATCCAGGGTGAGTATGGCGCGGACCTCGTCGCCGGCATCGTGCTCGCCGTCGCGCAGGTCGCCTTCCTCGGCAACGCCGCGACGTGGGGGCTGGCCTTCCTCGCCGGGCCCGGGTTCTCGGTGGCCGTCGACGGGCTGGTCTCGCCGGCCGGCGCCCACCCGGGGCTCATGCCGCTCATCCCGATCCTCGGGTCGCTCCCCGAGGACGCGACCTACCCCGGCGCGATGTGGGCCGTCGTGGCCGTGCCTGTCGTGCTCGGCGGCGTGATCGCCTGTCGGGTCGACCGGCTGCTCGGGCGGTCGCGGTGGCGGGACCGGCTCGGGGCGATGGTCGCCGCGAGTGTCGGTGCGACGCTGCTCGTCACCGGGCTGACGGCGCTCGCGAACGGCGCGATGGGCCTCGAACGGCTGCGCTCGGTCGGGGTGGACGTCTGGCCGTTCGCCGGCTGCCTGCTCGGCGAGCTCCTCCTCGGAGCCGCGCTCTGGCTCCTCGTCGCGCTCTATCGAGACCACGTCAAGGGGCGCCGAAACCGGGTCGGCGAGGAGGACGCGACGAAGGGCGCCCCCGCTCCCTCGGAGCACGGACGGCGCAGCCGCGCCTGACCGTTCCGTTCTCGTAGGTCGACCGGTCGACGGGGGGAAAGTGACCGGTCGACGGGTTATTTGACGATGAAGTCCATGCCGAGGGGGCCCTGCTTGCGGATCTCCTCGCACGCTGCCCGGCCGTGGCTCGTCAGGGCACCGGACATGCACTTCTCGTACGCGCTGACGCTCGGGTAGAACACGGCCTGCATCGCGAGGCTGCCGAGGAGCAGGCCGGTCAGGGCGAGGGTGACGACCGGCCAGAGCCGTTCCCGGCCGGTGCGGCCACGAAGGAACTGCAGGAGCCGGACGGTCAGGACGATGGCGATGACGAAGGGGAGTGCGGCGACGAACCGCTTCGGCAGCGGCAGGTACATCGCGACGATCCCGAGCAGGACGAGGAGCGACACCGGCAGGGTTCGCTTGGCCTTCTCGCGGGCGAAGGCGATCTCTCGTGGTTCGGGTCGCACCGCCCCATGGTGGCCCATCCGGGGCCGTTAGCCGAAACCGGGCTACACTCGCCGCCGTGCCGAGCGATGAGACACGGGCCCCTGTCGACGTCGTCGTCCTCGTGTCTGGGTCGGGCACCCTGCTCCAGGCCCTCATCGACGCCGCCGCCGACAGCACGTATGGCGTCCGGATCGCTGCCGTCGGCGCCGACCGGGACGGCATCGCCGGGCTGGAGCGTGCCGAGCGCGCGGGGATCCCGACGTTCGTGTGCCGGGTCAAGGACTATGCGAGCCGGGACGAGTGGGATGCGGCGCTGACCGAGCGGACAGCGGCATACGACCCGGGGCTTGTGGTCTCAGCGGGCTTTCTCAAGCTCGTCGGGGCGGCGTTTCTCGCCCGGTTCGGTGGCCGCTACCTCAACAGCCACAACGCGCTGCTCCCGTCGTTCCCTGGCATCCACGGTCCTCGCGACGCCCTGGAGTACGGGGTCAGGATCGCGGGGGCGACGCTCTTCGTCGTCGACGAGGGCGTCGACACCGGCGCGATCGTCGCCCAGTGCGCCGTGCCGGTCCTCGACGACGACACGGAGGAGAGCCTGACCGAGCGGATCAAGCAGGCCGAGCGGCCGCAGCTCGTCGAGTACGTCGGCCGGATGGCGCGCGAGGGCTTCGTCGTCGACGGGCGACGGGTTCGGCTGGGTCGGGCCTGACCGGTAGTCTGGTCACACACGACTGGCGCGGGTGGACCACCACCGGGGAGTGACGCCGGGAGCATCGACCGCCTGGGTGCTTCCCACCGTTCCGTCCACCTCGCAGGAGTCCGTCCGTGTCAGAGAACCGCATCCCGATCAAGCGCGCCCTCGTCTCCGTCTACGACAAGTCCGGGCTCGAGGAGCTCGTCCAGGGCCTGCACGACGCCGGTGTCGAGCTCGTCTCCACCGGCGGCTCGGCGGCGCTGATCGCCGGGCTCGGGCTGCCCGTGACCAAGGTCGAGGACCTCACCGGCTTCCCCGAGTGCCTCGACGGCCGGGTGAAGACGCTGCACCCGCGCGTGCACGCCGGCATCCTGGCCGACCGCCGCCTCGACTCCCACGTCCAGCAGCTCGCCGACCTCGGCATCGAGCCCTTCGACCTGGTCGTCTCCAACCTCTACCCGTTCGTGCAGACCGTCGCCTCGGGCGCCACCCCCGACGAGTGCGTCGAGCAGATCGACATCGGCGGCCCGTCGATGGTCCGCGCGGCCGCCAAGAACCACCCGTCGGTCGCGATCGTCACCTCGCCCGAGCGGTACGCCGACGTGCTGGCCGCCGTCGCCGAGGGCGGCTTCACCCTGGCCCAGCGCCAGCGGCTGGCCGCCGAGGCGTTCACGCACACCGCGTCG
>NZ_JBQCCV010000137.1:0-13900 GCF_051961875.1 Intrasporangium sp.
CCCACCGGGTTCGCCCCCCGGGGGGGCGGGGGGGGCCGGGGGGGGGAAGGGGCGGCGTCAAACGCGACGGGGCCGCCCGGTGGGTTCCGGGCGGCCCCTTCGCAAGGGCTCGTGATGGCGCTGGGCCGGCTCGGGCCTAGCGACCCTCACCCTCGCCGGCCGGGGTGAGCTCCTCGGCCGTGCGGTCGAGGTCGGAGAGCTGGCGGCTGATGTAGGACTTGAGGTTGCTGCGGTAGTTGCGCTCGAAGCCGCGCAGCTCGTCGATCTTCTTGTTGAGCAGCCCCTGCTGCTTGTCGAGCTCCTCGAGGACGGCGGCCTTCTTCTGCTGCGCCTCGGCGACCATGCCGGTGGAACGCTCCCGGGCCTCGGTGAGCATCTCGTCGCGCTTGGCCGTCGCCTCGGCGAGCATCCGGTCGCGCTGGCCCGTCCCCTCGGCGATCAGCTGGTCGCGGCGAGCGGCGGCGGCGGCGGCCGTCTCCTCGGCCTTGCGGGCGGCCTCGTCGTGCTGGCGCTGACCGCTCGCGACGAGCTCGTCGTGGCGCCGCTGGCCGATGCCGATCAGCTCGTCGCGCTTGCTCTCGCCGTTGCGGACGTGCTCGTCGTGGAGACGCTGCGCGAGGGCGATGACCCCGGCGGCGTCGTCCGGCCCGGAGGGACCGGCCACGGCAGCGGCCGCCGGAGCCGCTGCAGCGGCCGGCTGGACACTGGCGGCCTGTGCGGCGCGGGCCTCGGCCGAACGCGCGGCCTCCTCGGCCGACCGGGCCTGCTCCTGCGCCTTCGCCAGGCGGGCCTCGGCGTCGGCGACCTGGTTCCTCAGCCCGTTGAGCTTGGCCTGCGCGTCGTTGAGGGCGGCGTTGTCGGCAGCGGACTTGGCGGCCTCCTCGGCACGCTGGGCCTCGGCGTTCGCACGCTCGATGCGTTCCTTCGCCGCCCGCTCGATGTTCTCCGCGTCGGTCCGCGCCTTCGTGGCGCGCTCCGAGGCTGCCTTGAAGGCCCGCTCGGCGTCCTGGATCTTCGCCTGGAGCCCGGTGAGCCTGGCCTCGTCACCGGCGCGAGCGGCCGGCGCGGCGTCCGGTCGCACGGCCGTCTGGTTCTTGCTCGCCCGGCAGTCGTTCAGCTGCTTGAGGTAGTCGTCGCGCTGCTCGATCAGCGAGCGCATCTCTGCGACGACCTCGTCGAGGAAGTCGTCGACGTCGCGCTCCTCGTAGCCCCGGCGGAACTGCGTGGTCTGGAAGTGCTTGTTCAGCACCTGCTCCGGTGTTAGCGCCATCTCTCACCTCTTGGCAGACGTAATGGATTCACGGACTGGCCCGGCCGGCCAGACATTCTCGCTCATGATGCCATCCCACAGAGCGCATGGGCGAATGATCCCATGTGCCACATTTGTCACGCGGCCCCCAAGAAGCTCGGCAGGTTGAGGGCGAGGGACGTGAGGAGCATGAGCACGAGGAAGGACAGGTCCAGGCGGATCCCGCCGAGGTTCGGTGACGGGATGATCCTGCGGAGTGCCTTGAGCGGCGGGTCCGTGACGGTGTAGATCGCCTCGGCGATGACGAGGAGTGGCCCGCGGGGCTGCCAGGAGCGCGACAGCACCTGCACCCAGTCGATGACGAAACGTCCGATGAGGGCGATGAAGAAGGCGAAGACGACCACCCCGTAGATCGTCCAGAACACGTCCATGTCGCAAGTCTGACCGATGAGGGGCTCAGGGACGCAATCGGGTCAGCTCTGGTTGAAGAATCCGCGCGTGGCCGACGTCGAGGCCTCCGGCTCGTCGGCCGACACCTCGACGTGCGCTGGGGAGAGGAGGAACACCTTGGAGGTGACCCGCTCGATGGACCCGTGCAGGCCGAAGACGAGGCCGGCGGCGAAGTCGACGAGGCGCTTGGCGTCCGCGTCGTCCATCTCGGAGAGGTTCATGATGACGGGCACCTGGTCGCGGAACCACTCGCCGATGTTCTTCGCCTCGTTGTAGGTGCGCGGGTGGATCGTGGTGATGCGGTTGAGCCGGCCGACCTCCACGTCTCGGACGACGGAGGCCACGGCCCGCTTGGTCGGCAGCGGGGTCACGGCCGCGGTGTGGCCGGTCTCCTCGAGAGGCTCATCGTCGTAGCGGTCGGAGTCGTCGTACCCGTCGTAGTCGTCATAGCGATCCTGACGGGCGTCCTCCTCGGCGAGTCCGAGGTACACCATCGTCTTGCGCAGTGCGCCTGCCATGCCAGCTCCTACATCGCGGGTTGCCTTCCCGCCCGACGCTACAGAAGTGACGGGTGTGAGAGTCGGATATCGCCTCGCGACACGCAGGAGCCGCCCAGGCCCGTATGCCGCTCACTCGGCTGCCGCTGGGCGCTGCCTCCCGGCCCGGCGCACGATGACCCCGGCGAACCGACCGGTGCGGCCGTCCCGGCGGTAGGAGTAGAGGTCGGCGTTCTCCCGGCTGCAGCCCGGCACCCATTCCACGCGGACGCCGTCCCCGGCAAGCTGCTCCACGACCCCTGCCGCGACGTCGATGGCGGGCGTCCCGGTCCAGGACCGGGTGAGCGCGCTCGGCGCCGCCGCTGCGGCCTGCTCGGCCATGGCGGCCGGCACCTCGTAGCACCGCCCGCACACCGACGGGCCCACGACGGCGGCGAGCTGCTCCGCTCCCAGCCGGCGCATCCGCTCGACGACGAGGGGGACGATGCCGGCGGTCATCCCGGGGCGACCGGCATGCACGGCGGCGACGAGCCCCGCACCCGCATCGTGCAGGAGGACCGGCACACAGTCCGCGACGAGGACCGCGAGCGCCAGGTCGGTGGCGCCGGTGATGACCGCGTCGGCCGAGGCGGCGGCACCGGACCATGGCCCGTCGACCTCGACCACCTCGGTGCCGTGGACCTGGTTCATGAAGATCAGCCGCTCGCGGCTGACACCGAGGCTCTCGGCGAGCGCCGCACGGTTCGCCTCGACCTGTCTCGGGTCGTCCCCGACGTGGCCACCGAGGTTGAGCCCGTGCCACGGCGCGGCACCGACCCCTCGGCTGCGACCCGTGAAGCCGACCTCGACGACCGATCCGTCGCTGCCGTCCGGGGAGATGGTCCGTCGCCAGTGGAACACGCGGCCAACCTACCTCCCGCGCCGATACGACTGACGGGCCCCGCCAGGGGGCCCGTCACCAGTCGATCACTCGGGTCGGTCGCGCTACTTCAGGAAGTCGGGGACGTCGAGCTCGTCGTTGTCCTCGAAGGCGACCTGTCGCGGCGGACGCTGGACCGGCGCCTGCTGGGCCGGCGCCTGCTGGGCCGGTGGCTGCTGGGCCGGGCGCGGCGCCTGCTGCTGGTACTGGCCGAGGTGCGTGTCGCCGTTGGCTGTCGGGGCAGGCTGCGGCGGGAGCTGCTGGGCGGGTCGCTGGGCCTGCTGCGCCTGCTGCGGCTGCACCTGCTGTGCCTGTTGGGGCACTGCCGCGCTCTGGGTCGCAACCGGCTGCTGGGGCTGCTGCTGGGGCGCCGGCCGGTGGGAGGACGCCGGGTGGGCTGCGCGCTGCCCCGCGCCGCGGTCGTCCTCGCGGCGGGTCGGGCCGCCCGCGTCGAAGCCGGCGGCGATGACCGTGACGCGGACCTCGTCACCGAGGGCATCGTCGATGACGGCACCGAAGATGATGTTGGCCTCGGGGTGCGCGGCCTCCTGGACGAGGCGGGCGGCCTCGTTGATCTCGAACAGGCCGAGGTCGGAGCCGCCCTGGATCGACAGGAGCACGCCGTGAGCACCGTCGATCGAGGCCTCGAGCAGCGGCGAGCTGATCGCGAGCTCGGCCGCCTGGACGGCCCGGTCCTCACCCCGAGCCGAGCCGATGCCCATGAGGGCCGAGCCCGCGCCCTGCATCACGGACTTGACGTCGGCGAAGTCGAGGTTGATCAGGCCCGGAGTCGTGATGAGGTCGGTGATGCCCTGAACACCGGAGAGGAGGACCTGGTCGGCGGACCGGAAGGCATCCATCATCGAGACGTTGCGATCGCTGATCGACAGCAGCCGGTCGTTGGGGATGACGATGAGGGTGTCGACCTCTTCCCGGAGGCTGCCGATGCCGGACTCGGCCTGGTTGGCCCGGCGCCGTCCCTCGAAGGTGAACGGCCGCGTCACGACACCGATCGTGAGGGCGCCGAGGCCCTTCGCGATCCGGGCGACGACCGGGGCGCCACCCGTACCGGTGCCGCCACCCTCGCCCGCGGTCACGAAGACCATGTCGGCCCCCTTGAGGACCTCCTCGATCTCCTCCGCGTGGTCCTCCGCCGCCTTCCGACCGACCTCGGGGTCGGCACCCGCACCGAGGCCGCGGGTCAGCTCACGACCGACGTCGAGCTTGACGTCGGCGTCGCTCATCAGCAGAGCCTGCGCGTCGGTGTTGATGGCGATGAACTCGACGCCCTTGAGTCCGACCTCGATCATCCGGTTGATGGCGTTGACGCCACCCCCACCGATGCCGACGACCTTGATCACGGCCAAGTAGTTCTGCGGTGCTGCTGCCACGAGAGTGGGCCTTCCTGATGGTGAAGCGTCGTGCGGATCGAGGGTCGAGGGCTACCCTAAACCTTCCGTGGAAGGTTACGGTTCGGTCACGAACTGTCCGTGTCGCCCCGACGGTATGCGGTGCACGCAGCCCGATCAACCTCGCCTGCGGCGTGTCGCCCAGGCGGTTCGCGGAAGGTCAGGGCCATCATCACATCCGCCACTTGGGTCACAGACCCCGGCCCCAGGGAGGGCGGGCGTGGCCGCGGAGCCGGTCGTCGGATCGGCGTCTCACTGCGTCACGGGCGCATCCGGGACGCTGACGTCGATGCGCTTCGCGGGCTCCTTGAGCAGGATCGTGACCAGCCGCGCCTTGGTCTCCTCCTGGCCCAGGCCGCCCCACACCACGGTGCGGCGGCCGGACTTGTCGGCGACGGTGAAGCTGACCTGGTCGGCCGAGTTGACCGACATGTCCGCGACCTGGGCCTTGAGCGGGGCCGGCAGGGCGTGCAATGCCGCGAGCGCGGCGCGCAGGCCCTCCGGAGTCACGTCGCTCGAGCCCGCCGTCACGACGGGCACCCCCCGCGGTGGCGTCCCGACGGTCCTGAACCGGACGCCACCCGCATCCACAAGTTCAAGTTGACCTTGAGGGTCTTTGAGGGCGAGCGCCGGCTCGCGCGGGGTGACGCTGATGACGACGGAGTGCGGCAGGCTCCGCCCGACCCGGATGTTCGTCCACGCTCGGCCTCCCTCGAGACGGGCGGCGATGGCATCGGTGTCGACCCGCATGAGCGGTCCGCCGAGCGGGACCTGGGCGACCTGGCGGACCGCGTGCACGTCCCGGGCGGGGACACCCTCGACACGGACCGTCGTGGCGGTCAGCAGGGAGCTCATCCACCCGAGCCAGATGAGCCCCCCCGCGACCAGGACGGTCGTCGCGAGCGCGGCCGCCAGCAGGAGGGGACGGCGCCTCGCCCGGGCTGCACGCGCCTCGAAGCGCCGGCGGGCGGAGGTCACCCCGGTGCCGACGGGCGGCGGCGTCGGCCCCAGCCTCATTGGGCCGCCTCACCGAGGAGGCGCAACAGCTCCGGCCCGAGCATCGTGACGTCGCCGGCTCCGATGGTCAGCACCAGGTCGCCGGGCCGCACGAGCTCCGCGAGGACGGGCGCGACCGCCGACCACGACGCGACGTAGTGGACGTCGGCGCCGCCCGCCCGGGCCGCCTCGGCCACGAGCTCCCCCGTCACCCCGGGGACCGGGTCCTCGCGCGCCGCGTAGACGTCCATCACGACGACGACGTCGGCCTGCGAGAGCCCAGCCCCGAGCTCGGCGGCGAAGTCACGCGTGCGGCTGTAGAGGTGTGGCTGGAAGACCGCGACGACCCGCCCCGCGTCACCGACGAGCCCGACGGCGGTCTCGACAACGGCACGGACCTTCCCCGCGTTGTGTGCGTAGTCGTCGACGACGGTGACTCCCGCGACGGTCCCCTTCGGCTCGAAGCGGCGACGGGTGCCGGTGAAGGAGGCGAGCCCGGAGGCGACGGCGGTTGGGTCCTGGTCGAGCCCGTCGACCGCCGCGGCGAACGCGGCCGCCGCGTTGAGGGCGTTGTGACGCCCGGGCACGGCCAGGCGCAGCTCCTGTTTCTCGCTGCCGCGGTGCAGCACGACGGTCGTGAGCAGCCCCTCGGCGCGGTAGCCGTCCAGCCGGAGGTCCGCGTCCTCGGCGAACCCGTAGGTCACCACGCGCGTCCCCTGGTCCCGGGCGGCGGCGGCGAGGCGCCGTGCGCCGTCGTCGTCGGCGCAGGTCACGAGCAGGCCGCCGGGCTCGATGGTGCGGGCGAACTCACGGTAGGCGGCCTCGACAACCTTGAAGGTGTCGTAGAAGTCGAGGTGGTCCGGCTGAACGTTCGTGACGATGGCGACGTGCGGGTGGTAGACGACGAAGGAACCGTCGCTTTCGTCGGCCTCGACGACGAACGTGTCCCCGGGACCGCTGTGGGCGTTGGTGCCGTGCTTGGCCAGCTCGCCGCCCACGGCGAACGATGGGTCGAGGCCACACTCCTGCAGCGCCACGGTCAGCAACGAGGTGGTCGTCGTCTTGCCGTTCGCCCCGGCGACCGCCACCCGGCGGCGCCCGTGCATCAGGGAGGCGAGGCCCTGGGCTCGGTGCAGCACGGGCAGGCCCCGCTCACGGGCCGCGACGAGCTCGACGTTGTCGTCCCGGATCGACGAGGACATGACGACGGCGTCCGCCGCCTCCTGGTGCGCCGGGTCGAAGCCGACCCAGACGTGGGCGCCCTCGGCGCGCAGGGCGGTGAGGACCGGGACGTCCTTCGCGTCCGTGCCGCTGACCGCGATGCCGCGGGCGAGCATGATCCGGGCGACACCGGACATCCCGGCGCCGCCGATGGCGAGGAAGTGCACCGCGCCGAGCTCTTCGGCGCGCGGAACCGGGGCGCGGAAGTCGAAGCGCGCCCGTGCGAAGGGCTCCTCGGCCGTCGGGCTCGTCATGCCCGGCTCCCAGCCGCCGCGGTGTCGACCAGGTCGGCGAGGCGCTCGTCCGCAGCCGGCTCGCCAAGGCTTGCCGCCGCCTCGGCCATCCGCGCGACCCGCTCGCCATCGGCCACCAGAGGCATGAGCTCCCGGTCGATCCAGTCCGGGGTGAAGTCGTCGTCGGGGACGAGGAGCCCTCCGCCGGTCGCGACGACCTCAGCGGCGTTGAGCCGCTGCTCGCCGTTGCCGATCGGCAGCGGGACGTAGACGGCCGGCAGCCCGACGGTCGTGAGCTCGGCCACGGTGTTTGCGCCCGAGCGCGCCACGACGAGGTCGGCCGCGCTGTAGGCCAGCTCCATCCGGTCCGCGTAGGGCACGGTCACGTAGGGCGCGCCGACCGTGGGCAGGTCTGGCTCGAACTCCTTGCCGGTCCCGGTGATGTGCAGGACCTGGATGCCGGCCCGGCTGAGGGCACCGACCCGGTCGCGGAACGCGTCATTGAGGCGCTGGGCTCCGAGGGAGCCACCGGTGACAAGGACGGTCGGCCACTGGCTCTCGAGGCCGAAGTGCTCCCGCGCCTCCGCGCGTAGCGCAGTGCGGTCGAGGGTCGCGATCTCATGGCGCAGTGGCATCCCGACGCGGGTCGCGTGGGGCAGCGCGGACGCGCTGAAGGTCGTGGCGACGTATGGCGTCCACCGCGCGCCCAGTCGGTTCGCGAGCCCGGGACGGGCGTTCTGCTCGTGGACGACGATCGGCACGCCGCGCCGTCGGGCCGCGAGATAGGCCGGGGTGCTGACATAGCCACCGAAGCCGACGACGACCTCGGCACCGGTCTCGTCGATGGCTCGCCCCGCGGCGGTGATCGCGTCGCGCAGTCGCAGTGGGAGGCGGAGCAGGTCAGTGCTCGGACGCCGTGGAAGGGGCACCTTCGGGACGAAGCGCAGGTCGAGGCCACGCGCCGGCACGAGCCGTGCCTCGAGCCCGGACTGCGTGCCGAGGGCGCTGATGCGGATGCCCGGGTGGCGCCGCGCCAGGGCATCGGCCAGGGCGAGCAGCGGGGAAACGTGACCGGCACTGCCGCCTCCGGCGAGCAGGACGGAGGTGGGCGAGGACACGAGGGATCACCGGTTTCTGCGAAGTGGGGAACGGGTCGGCATCACGGCAAGGGACCGCTTGAGCATCCCCGGGCGCGCCGCGAGCAGGGCGCGGCAGCCGGGCTCGTTGCGCGCGAAGCACAGCAGCATGCCCAGGGCGAGCATCGTCGTGACGAGGGAGGAGCCGCCGGCGCTGACGAGCGGCAGCGGGACGCCGATGACGGGCAGCAGCCCGATGACGGCGCCGATGTTGACGATCGCCTGACCGAGGAGCCAGGCCATGATGCCGGCCGTCGCGATCCGCACGAACCGGTCGCGGGTGCGGACCATGAGCCGGTAGCAGCCCCACGCGATGATGGCGAAGAGGAACAGGATCACGAGGGTGCCCGGCAGGCCGAGCTCCTCGCCGATGATCGCGAAGATGAAGTCGTTGTGGGCCTCGGCGAGCCAGTCCCACTTCTCCTTGGAGGCGCCGAGCCCGACGCCCCACCACCCGCCGTCGGCGAGGGCGTACATGCCGTGGACCGACTGGCCGCACCAGCCGTCGGGGTCCGACTGGCAGGACGGGGAGAGGAAGTTCGCGATCCGGGCGACCCGGTTGCCGCTCGAGTGCACGAGGTAGGCGACGCCCACCGCGCCGATCGCGCCGGACAGGAGGAAGAAGCGTCCTCGGACCCCGGCGACGGCGAGGACGGCCCCGATGATGGCGAGCATGACGAGCGCGGTGCCGAGGTCGTCACCGCCGAGCACGAGCGCGAGGATGATCACCGAGACCGGGATCAGGTAGGGCAGGATCGCGTGGCGCATGAGTCCCACGAGCCGCCCCTTGTTCGCGAACACCATGGCCCCGACGAGGACGAGCGCGAGCTTGCCGACCTCGGAGGGCTGGAGCTGGACCGGCCCGAGCCGGAGCCAGTTGCGGTTGCCGTTCACCTCGACGCCGAGCGAGGGCACGAAGACGAGCCCGAGCAGCATGACGGAGGCGACGAAGGTGGGCAGCGACAGCCGCTTCCACCAGGCGAGCGGCATACGGCTCGCGGCGGCGGCGAAGACCGCGCCGATGAGGGCGAAGAGTGCCTGTCTGGCGAAGACGGAGTAGGACGCCTGGCCCCCGAGCAGCGAGCTGACGCTCGAGGCGGAGAAGACCATGATGAGGCCGAAGACGACGAGGGTCGTCATCGCGCCGAGGATCAGGTAGTACGTCGTGAGCGGCGACTCGAGCTTGCCGATGACGGGCAGCGACGAGAGGCGGGACGTGTCCCGTTCGGCGCGCGGTCGCTCCGGAGCCCGGGCCGCGCTGGCTCTCGAGCCGGTCGTCGAGGAGGTCGTCGAGGTCACCCGCGGTCCCCCGTGACGTGCCGGCGGACCGCCTCCTCGAACGCATCTCCGCGGGCACCGTAGTTGTCGAACATGTCCATCGACGCGGCCGCCGGGGCGAGGAGGACGACGTCGCCGGGCTGGGCGAGGCGCGCGGCCTGGGCGACGACGAGGTCCATGGCCCCAGTGTCCGTCTCGGGGACGTCGATGACGGGGACCTCGGGCGCGTGTCGGGCGAGCGCGTCCGCGATCCGGCCCCGGTCACGGCCGAGGAGGACGACCCCACGCAGACGGGAGGCGACGTCCTCGACGAGGCTGTCGACGTCGGCCCCCTTGAGCAAGCCGCCGGCGATCCAGACGACGCTGTCGAACGACGTGAGCGCGGCCGCGGCGGCGTGAGTGTTGGTCGCCTTGGAGTCGTTGACCCAGCGCACCGGGCCCGGCACGTCGATGACGGCGATCCGGTGCCGGTCAGGCCGGAAGGCCCGCAGTCCGTCGCGCACCGAGATCGGCCCGACGCCGTAGGCACGGGCGAGGGCCGCCGCGGCGAGGGCGTTCGCCACGTGGTGCGGGGGCAGCGTCTCGGACTCGCCGCGCAGGTCGTCGAGGGTGCACAGCTCGGCGGCGGAGCGCTGGCGCTGCTCGACGAACGCCCGGTCGGCGAGCACGTCGTCGACCACGCCGAGCATCGACGGCGCGGGCACCCCGAGCGTGAACCCGACGGCGCGGCACCCCTCGATGACGTCCGCCTCCATGACCAGCTGCTCGGTCTGCAGGTCGCCGACGTTGTAGATGCAGGCGATGTGGGTGTTGTCGTAGATCCGGCCCTTGGCCCGCAGGTACTCCTCGTAGGACCCGTGCCAGTCGAGGTGGTCGGGTGCGACGTTGAGGACCGCGCTCGCGACGGAGGAGACCGACCGTTGCCAGTGCAGCTGGAAGCTCGACAGCTCGACGGCGATGACGTCGAAGGGCTCGGGGTGCAGGACCGCCTCGAGGATCGGGGTGCCGACGTTGCCCGCGGCCGTGGCCCGCAGCCCGGCGGCCCGGAGGATCGAGGCGAGCATGCCGACGGTCGTCGTCTTGCCGTTCGTCCCGGTGACGGTGAGCCAGGGCGCGGCACCCTCGCGGGCGCGCATCCGCCAGGCCAGCTCGACCTCGCCCCACACGGGGATGCCGCCGGTCGCCGCGGCGAGCATCAGCGCGTCGTGGGGCGGCACGCCGGGCGAGGTGACGACGAGCTCGGTCCCCTCCGGCGGGGTGTGCATGTGCTCGGGTCCGAGCCGGACGTCGACGCCGAGGATCTCGAGGATGCGGGCGCGCTCACTGATGATCTCGGTGACGTCCCGGGAGACCGCGGTCACCCGGGCGCCCCGCTCGGCGAGGGCGTCGGCGGCGGCGAAACCCGAGACGCCGAGGCCGACGACGAGGACCCGCAGCTCGCTCCAGTCCGCGTCGCGGTGCGTCAGCCCGGGCCGCGGCTCGTAGTTCGGCTCGACCGTCATCCCGACCCCACCACCCACTCTGCGTAGAAGATCCCCAGCCCGAAGGCGACGAACAGCCCGGCGACGATCCAGAAGCGGATCACGATGGTCACCTCGGCCCACCCGACGAGCTCGAAGTGGTGCTGCAGCGGCGCCATCCGGAACACCCGTCTACCGGTCGTCTTGAACGACACGACCTGGATGATGACGGACATCGTGATGATGATGAACAGGCCACCGAGGATGACGAGGAGCAGCTCGGTGCGGGTCGTGATCGCGAGGCCGGCGAGCGCGCCACCGAGGGCGAGTGAGCCGGTGTCGCCCATGAAGATCTTGGCTGGTGAGGCGTTCCACCAGAGGAACCCGAAGCAGGCGCCCATCCCGGCGGCTGCGACAAGGGCGAGGTCGTGGGAGTCGCGCACCTCGTAGCACTTGATGCCCGGGTTGGTCTGGCAGTTCTGGTTGAACGTCCAGAGGCTGATCAGCACGTAGGCCCCGAAGACCATGGTCGAGACGCCGGTCGCGAGCCCGTCGAGGCCATCCGTGAGATTCACGCCGTTGGAGGCGCCCGCGATCATGATGTTCGCCCAGATGATGAAGAGGATGACGCCGAGGATCGTCCCGTAGTAGGCGAGGTTGATGTTCGTGTCGCGCACGAAGGAGATGAACGGCGAGGCGGGCGTGCGGTACTGCGAGTTGGGGAACTGCAGGGCGAGGACCGCGAAGGCGATGCCCACTAGTCCCTGCCCGGCCAGCTTCTGTTTGGAGCGCAGCCCGAGGCTGCGCTGCTTGGAGATCTTGATGTAGTCGTCGAGGAAGCCGACCAGTCCAAGCCCGGCCATGAGGAACAGCACGAGCACGCCGCTCGCCGAGACCTGCGTCAGGGTGACGAGGTGCGCGAGGGCGTAGGCGCCGACGGTCGCGACGAGGATGACCGCGCCGCCCATCGTCGGCGTGCCGCGCTTCGTGTGGTGGGAGGTCGGCCCGTCGTCGCGGATGAACTGTCCGTAGCCCCGCTTGACCAGGAACTTGATGAAGAGCGGGGTGCCGAGGAGGGAGATGATGAGCGAGAAGGCAGCAGCGAAAAGGACGCCCTTCACGGCGCCACCTCCGCGGCCGCGGCGGCTCCCGGCGCGCTGACGGTCTCGTCGCGGCCGGCCACCCGGTCCCCGAGCCACCGCAGCCCGCTGTCGCGGCTCGACTTGAACAGCACGATGTCGCCTGGCGCGAGCTCCACGCGCAGGAGGTCGAAGGCGGTGTCCGTGTCGCGCACCCATTCCGCGGCGCCGACCGACCGCGCCCCGTCACCGACCGCCACGAGGCGGTCGATCCCGAGCTGGGCGGCATACCGTCCGATGGCGGCGTGCTCGGCGGGGCTCGACTCGCCCAGCTCGAGCATCTCCCCCACCACGGCCCAGCGGCGCCCGGCCGTCGTCATGCCGGCGAGGGCGTCGAGCGCGGCGCGCATCGACTCGGGGTTGGCGTTGTAGGCGTCGTTGACGACGGTCACCCCGTCCGCGCGGCGGGTGACCTCCATGCGCCACCGGCTGACGGGCAGGGCGGCGCTGAGGGAGGCCGCGACCGCATCGAGCGGCAGCCCGAGCTCGAGGGCGGCAGCGGCGACGGCGAGGGAGTTCGCGACGTGGTGGGGGCCGACGAGCCGCAGGCCCACCTTCGCTCGCCCCTGCGGGGCCACGAGGGTGTATGCCGCTCTCCCCGCCTCGTCGAGGACGATGTCCTCCGCGCGCACCTCCGCCTCGTGCGACGTGCCCACGAGGCACACCCGCGCGGCGAGGCCCTGCGCCATGGCGGCGACGAGCGGGTCGTCGGCGTTGAGGATGGCGAGGCCCTCCGCTGGAAGTGCCTGGGGCAGCTCGGCCTTGGCGCGGGCGATGTTCTCGCGTGAGCCGAACTCGCCGACGTGGGCGCTGCCCACGTTGAGGACGATCCCGATCTGCGGTGGCGCGATCTGGGTGAGGTAGCGGAGGTGCCCGATGCCGCGGGCGCCCATCTCGACGACGAGGTGCCTCGTCGAGGGGGTGATGCGGCAGACGGTGAGCGGCACCCCGATCTCGCCGTTGAGCGAGTTGACGGGTGCGACCGTCTCGCCGGCGGTGGCGAGGACCGATGCGAGCAGGTCCTTGGTCGACGTCTTGCCGGAGGACCCGGTGATCCCGATGACCTGCAGGCCGGGCGCAGTGTCGACGACCCCGCGCGCGAGGTGGCCGAACGCGAGCTGGACGTCGTCGACGACGACACAGGGCAGCCCGTCGACGACCCTGGAGGTGAGGGCCGCGACGGCGCCGCGGGCGGCCGCATCCGGCACGAAGGCGTGGCCGTCGGCGTGCTCGCCGACGCGGGCCACGTAGAGGCCCCCGGGGCCGCACTCGCGCGAGTCGGTCACGACGGGGCCGTCGATGACGAGCTCTCCGGCGGGGTCCGGGCCGTGCAGCACGCCGCCGGTCAGCTCCGCCACGCGGGCGAGGGGCAGCGGGATCATCGGGTACCTCCGCTCGACGCTGCAGTGGGGGTCGTGGGTGTCGTCGGTCGCGTCGGTGTCGTCGCTGGCGGCGTGGGGTGCAGGCCGGCCGCGGCGAGGGCCGTGCGCACCGCCTCCCTGTCGTCGAAGGGGTGAACCACTCCCCCGACCTCCTGTCCGGTCTCGTGACCCTTGCCGAGGATGACGACGGTGTCGGTGCGGCCGTGCTCACGGGCGGCCCGCACGGCCTCGGCAACGGTGTTGGTGATGGCGTCGGTCCGGGTGCCGCCGTCGACGACCAGCGTCGCCGTCGCGTGACCCGACCGCACTGCGCGCTCGGCGCCGGACCGGACGGCCTCGCGGATGGAGCCCGGGTCCTCGGATCGGGGGTTGTCGTCGGTGACGACGACGACGTCGGCGTGGGGCGCGGCCGCGCCCCCCCAGTCCCGCCCCGGGCCCCGCACGCGGTCGCCGCCCGCGCCCCCCCCCCCCCCCAGCCCGCCCCACGGGGAGGGGCGGAGGGGCGGGCGGGGCGCGGCGACCGCATACGGG
>NZ_JBQCCV010000138.1:0-2174 GCF_051961875.1 Intrasporangium sp.
CCATCGTTGGTTTCCTCCCGGGAAGTCGCCCTCGTCGGTATGTGGCTGGGCTCGCTCCAGCTCATCATCAGCTGCGTCGTCGGTACGTCAGTCGTCAGTACGTCATCAGAGTGCCACCCGGCAGGCGAGCTGCAGGGCGAGTCGGGCCTCCGGGTCGCGCAGGTCGATCCCGAGCAGGCCCTGCAGCCGCTGGATCCGCGCCGACACCGTGTTCCGGTGCAGGCCGAGCCGATCGGCGGTCGCGACTATGGACGACTCCTCGTCGAGATATGCCGCCAGCGTCTCGCGCTCGACCTCGCTGAGCGGCGAGAGCATCGAGGCCGCCGCCGAGGCGAACGTGTCGCCTCCCGTCCAGGCGAGGAGCAGCTGCTCGAGCCCGAGGCTGTCGATGTGGACGAACCATCGGGACCGCTCCCGGTCAGCAGCAAGCCGCGCCGCGTCCCGCGCCTCGCCCAAGGTGGCGGCGAGGCCGGTCGGGCCGGCGGCGAGCGAGCCGACGCCGGTCGCGACCATGAAGGACGTCTGGGCCGCGGTGTGGATCGCGTGGAGGTCTTGGACCCGTCGGGCGATGACGGCCGGTGACGGTGTCTCGGTGAAGGTGAGCCAGCCCGTCACCCCGCCGCCGCGGGTGGCCGCGTGGGAGTCGGCCGGGACGTGGGTCAGGCGTGAGGTGACGAACCGGAGGAGCTCCAGCTGGTCGAGGCGCCCGCGGCCGACCATGCGGAAGCCGAGGTGGTAGCCGCTGGTGCGCCAGCCGTGGGCCAGCATCCGCTGCTCGACCTCGGCCCCGACCCGGCCCTGGGAATCAAGGAAGTCGCCCAGGAGGCCGGATGACTGCGACGCGTCACTGACGGCTTCGACCTCGTCGATGAGCAGGCGCGCTGCGACCATCGGCATGACGACCTGGACTGCGGTGGACAGCGCGTTGCGGTAGGCAATGCTCGCGTCCTTGCCGTGCATGGCGACTCGCAGCTTGTGGCGGGTGCGGCTCTCGACGGCGACCGAGGCGATCAGCCCGTCGGGGGACTCCGCGATGTCGAGCCAGTGGTCGAACGAGACCTGGGCGAGGAGGGAGTCGGGGATCGGCTCACCGGCCGTTTGCAGCACCCCATCGCGGTCGATGAGCGCGATGCCCTCCCCGACGTTCCCGGCGAGGTGCCCCAGCAGGTCGCCGAGGTCGTTCGCGCGGTACTCGATGGACCTGGCCACGCGGCGCACCATCCGGAGGGTCAGAGCATCGCGAGCCTCGGCCAGCTGCCAGCAGGCGCGCGCCAGCTGGAGCGGGGTCTGCGTATGGAGCACGACGAGCCCGAGCCGCCGGGCGAGGGCGCAGCTGCCCTGACCCGGGGGCTCTCCGGTGAGGGCGATGCCGGTGAAGCCTCGGTCGTGCACGCGGCGCAGGAGCGCGTCGACCTGCCACGACGCCGTGGGAGTGGGATCGACGAGCACGGCCAGCGCCCGGTCCACCTCCGCCGGGAGGGCGTCCTCGTGGTTCTCCACGACGACACGCGTCCAGGCTGTGTCACCCCCGTTGAGCACCGTCACGCCAACGGCGTCCGGGTGCTCGAGGAGCGCCCGGAGGGACAGCTCCGCACTCATCGGGGCTCACTCATCCGGTCTCCTCGAGGCCGGCGATGCCCCACTGGACGGCCTCGGCCTGGCGCCGCCGATGGGGTTCCGCGAGCCACCACGGCGGTGCCGGCAGGGCGAGGAGGACGAGGTCCTTGCCGACGGCGACCTCGTCGACCTCGAGGACGGCCATGGTGGTCGCGTCGAGGGCGGCGATGATGGTCGGCGTCGCGGCGACGACCACCCCGTTGCGGACGAGGGCGATGAGCTCGGACCGGGCGACGAGGCGCAGCACCGCCCCGTCGTCGCCCTGCACCTCGAAGGACACGACACCGGGCGCGCTCGTCTCGTGCCGGGCCTCGACGACCCGCCCGGTGGCGAGTAGGCGCCCGCCGACCGCGTCGGCCAACGTCGCCGGGTCGGTGTGGACGGCGTCGGCGGAGGCCCGACCGACGGCAAGTGCGCGCGCCAGCGTGCCGGGCATGGCGTGGTCGCGCAGGTCGCCCACCGTGAAGCCGCCGATCGCGGTGCCGGCCCAGCCGCCGTTGCACTCGATGGAGGTGCGGACGACCCGCTCGAGATCCCGCGGCCGGGCTCCCTCGACG
>NZ_JBQCCV010000139.1:0-7329 GCF_051961875.1 Intrasporangium sp.
CACTCCCGATGGGTATTTCCGTCGGGGGTTGGCCGCTGCTCGGTGTGTCGACCGGGATCGGGAGTGCGGTGTCGCGACTGCCGGGTCGGAGTGCCGCGTCAGGCCGGTTCGGTGCCTTCGGTGTCGGAGATGTCGGCGACCGTCGCGTCGAACAGGCGGATCACGTCGTCCCCGTGGACGGTGAGGCCCACTCCGTGGGCGCCGCCGCCGAGGTTGATGCGCCGGCCGACCAGGTGCGTGTCAGCGATGACCGGCAGGGGCTGCTTCGCCCCGAACGGTGTGATCGTCCCGCGCTCGTAGCCGGTGACTTCCTTGGCCGCCGCCGCGTCGGGCATGGAGATCCGGTTCGTGCCGAGCAGCTGGCGCACCTTGGCCCAGGAGAACACCCGGTCCCCGGGGACGAGGACGAAGACGTGCTCGCCCTCCGACTTGCGCACCACCAGCGTCTTGATCAGGTCGCGCGGTGCGATGCCGAAGGCGGCGGCTGCCTCCTCGAGGCTGCGGACGCGGCCGATCCGGCGCACGTCGAAGTCGATGCCGGCCGCCTTGGCCGCCTCGATGGCTGGGGTCGCGTCGCCCTCGGCGTCGGGGCGGGCCGTCTGGTGGTCTTCGGTCACGATGCCACTGTAGGCGCGGCCC
Organism: Intrasporangium sp.; assembly: GCF_051961875.1. Classification (GTDB taxonomy): domain Bacteria; phylum Actinomycetota; class Actinomycetes; order Actinomycetales; family Dermatophilaceae; genus Intrasporangium_A. The sequence continues at coordinate 640 of NZ_JBQCCV010000139.1, forward strand.
TCGCCATGCTTCGGGAGTGAGGGGCGCCGAGGCGCGTCCAGACCCAGGCCCCTTCCGGTCAGTACACCTAGCGGCGGTGCGGGTCGAGCGACGGCGTGACCTGCAGCAGTGCGGTCAGCACCCCGACGACCGCGACGAGGCCGAAGCCGAGGACGAGGACTGCCGGCCAGGCGCCGGTGGACCAGGCCTGGCCCGACAGGCTGCCGAAGACGGACGAGCCGAGGTAGTAGGCGAAGAGATAGAGCGAGGCGGCCGGGCCGGGCGCGACCTGGCCGGCGAAGGCGCGGGCGGGGACCCAGCCGCTCGCCACGCCGTGGACGGTGAAGAACCCACCCGTCATCACGGCGAGCCCGAGCACGACGACGGGCAGCGAGTTCGGGAGGGTCAGCAGGAGGCCGGCGGCGAAGACGGCACAGCCGACCGGGACGACGGCTCGCCGGGAGTAGCGGTCCGCCAGCCGTCCGGCGACGGTCGACGCGACGGTGCCGACCGGATAGACGAGGAAGACCAGTCCGGCCGCGCCGAGGCCGAGGTGGAACGGGGCCGAGACGAGGCGGAATCCCATCGCGTTGTACGTGGCGACGAAGGCGCCCATCGAGCAGGCGCCGATGGCATAGAGCGCCAGCAGCCCCCGGTCGGACAGGGCGCCGCGCATGAGCCTCAGCAGGTGACCGACCCGGGCCGGGGCCGGGGTGAAGTTGCGCGAGGCCGGCAGCAGGACCCTGACGGCCACCGCACAGACGAGTCCCACGGCGGCGATCGCGGCGAGGGACCAGCGCCAGCCGGCCGCCTCACCGATGGCAGCGGTGACGAGCCGGCCGGTCATCCCGCCGAGCGCGGTCCCTCCGATGTAGAGGCCCGCGGCGCGCGCCTGCACCGTTGGGTGGAGCTCCTCGCGGAGGTATGCCGTGGCGACCGCGGGCAGGCCGGCCAGGGTCACCCCTTGGAGGAGGCGCAGAGCGAGAAGGGCATGCCAGCCGGGTGCCACCGCACAGGCCAGCCCGACCAGCGCCGAGACGGCGAGCGAGAGGTGGATGAGGCGGGTCCGGCCCGCGACCTCCGAGAGCGGGCCGGCGACGAGGAGGGCGATGCCGAGCCCGACCGTCGTCACGGAGAGGGACAGGGTGCTCGACGCGGCCGAGAGGGCGAACGACTCGGCGAGCTCCGGCAGGAGCGCCTGGGTGCTGTACAGCAGGGCGAACGTCGCCACGCCGGCCGCGAAGAGCGCGGCCGCGATCCGCCGGTACTGGGGATCGCTCGTCCGGTAGCCGGGGAACGGCGGGGAGGCGACGGTCGAGGTCATCCGTCGACTGTGCCCCCATGCCCAGCTATGTATCAAATGCATGTGAGGCGAGCGCTCCATGCACAGGACGCATGTCCCGCGTAGCATCCTGGGATGCACATCGAGGACCTCGCCCGCCTCCTGGTCGTCCACGACCTGGGCCAGGTGACGGATGCCGCCGCTGCCCTGGGGATGACGCAGTCAACGCTGTCGAGGGCCATCTCGCGGGTGGAGGCGGACCTTGGGGTGCGGCTCTTCGAGAGGGATGCCAAGGGGGTCCGAGCCAATGCCTACGGACAGCTCGTCATCGCCGCCGCCGGCGAGATCACCGATCGCTACGAGGAGCTGCGTCGGCAGCTGACCGACCTGCTGGACCCCGACTCCGGGACCGTCCGGCTCGCGTTCCTCGACTCCATGGCGACCTCGGTCGTGCCACACCTGCTTCGCGGTTTCCGGGACGAGGCGCCGCACGTCGGGGTCGTGCTGCGCCAGGAGCCGAACCACGAGATCCTGGCCGATCTCGACGGCGGGGTGTCGGAGGTGGCCATCACCTCGCCGCGGCCCGCCGGCACACACGGATGGGTGCCCCTGCAGACCCAGCGGCTCGCGTTGGTCGTGCCGCGGGGACATGCGCTCGCCGGTCGTCGGCGGGCACGGCTCACGGACCTCAAGGAAGAGGACCTCGTCACCGTCCCGAAGGGGTTCGGCTTCCGCACCCTCGTCGACGAGCTCTGCGCGGCCGCCGGGGTGTCGCCCCGGGTGGCCTTCGAGATCGGTGATCTCGCGACGATCGAGGGCATCGTCGGCTCGGGTCTCGGAGTCGCCGTCCTGCCGGAGGGTTTCGCTGGGACATCCGGGACTGTCGGCCTGCCCCTCGCCGCCGCCGGGGCGGAGCGGACGGTCGGCCTCACGTGGCGCAGCGATCGCGCACTCGCCCCAGCCGCCGCCCGGTTCCTCGAGTTCGTGCGCCGAGCGGCTCCCGTCGAGGAAGCCGACCCGATGTGACGGGTGGGGCGCAGTGCTCACTCGACGAAGGGTGCGTGTGACGGGTGGGGCGGAGTGCTCACTCGACGAGATGGGGGGGCCGCACCGATGGACGCGGTTGTCTCTCAACTGAGACATATTCGGCGGTCCGTAGAGCGCCCCAACGCGAGCAAACAGTGTGGAATGGGGGCCATGGGGAGCGACTTCACGACGATGTGGTCCGCCCTGGAGCCGATCGGGCGCGACCGCGGCTCTGGCGGCTACCGACGGTTTGCCTGGACCTCGGCCGACCATGAGCTGCGCGAGTGGTTCGCGGCCGAGTGCGCGGCTCGCGGCCTCGACCTGACCGAGGACCGCGCCGGCAACCAGTGGGCCTGGTGGGGCGACCCCGACACCACCCCGGGCGTCGTGATCGGCTCGCACCTCGACTCCGTCCCCGACGGCGGCGCCTTCGACGGCCCGCTCGGCGTGGTCAGCGCCCTCGCGACGATCGACGCCCTCCGCGCGCAGGGGGCCGCTCCCGACCTCCCGATCGGCGTCGTGAACTTCGTCGACGAGGAGGGCGCTCGCTTCGGCATCGCCTGCGCCGGCTCCCGCCTCATCACCGGCGCCCTCACTGCGGATCGTGCCCTCGCGCTGACCGACGCCGACGGCACGAGCATGGCCGAGGCGTGGCGAGCCGCGGGCCGAGACCCGAGCGCGCTCGGCCCCGATCCCGAGGCCCTCCGCCGCGTCGCCGCCTTCGTCGAGCTCCACGTCGAGCAGGGCAAGGCCCTCGCCCTCGCACCGGACGGCACCGAGGACCTCACCGACAGCGCGCGGGCGGTCGCGATCGGCACGGGCATCTGGCCGCACGGTCGCTGGCGCATCGACATCCCCGGCGAGGCGAACCACGCGGGCACGACCCGCCTCGCCGACCGTCACGACGCCATGCTCGGTCTCGCCGGTGTGGTCCAGGCGACGAGGACGTATGCCGCTCAGCGCGGTTGCGTCGCGACCGTCGGCAAGGTGCGGGTCGAGCCGGGCGGCGTCAACGCCATCGCGAGCCACGTGACGGCCTGGCTCGACGCGCGTGGGGCCGACGACGGCGCGGTCCGGGCGACCGTCGCCGACATCGAGCAGGAGGCCTCGCGCGCGGGCGCGACGACGAGTGAGGAGTCGTGGACCCCGCCCACCACCTTCGATGGCGACCTCGTGACCCGGCTCAGCGGCATACTCCCCGATGCGCCCCACCTCGCCACCGGCGCGGGGCACGACGCGGGCATCCTCGCCACCCACGGGGTCCCCGCAGCCATGCTCTTCGTGCGCAACCCGACCGGTGTGTCCCACTCACCCGCGGAGCATGCCGAGACCAGCGACTGCGAGGATGGGGTCGTGGCCCTGACGGCGGTCGTCGCCGATCTCTGCCGACGGAAGGACGATGCGCGATGACGGCATACTGGTGCGAGCACGCTTGGCTGACAAGCGGTTTCGCGCACAAGGTGCGTCTGGTCGAGGTTGGCGGGATCTTGAAGGAGATCCAGAGCGGGGTCGACCCGCAGCCCGACGACGTGCGCCTCGACGGCGTGACGCTGCCGGGGATGGCCAACACGCACAGCCATGCCTTCCACCGCGCCCTCCGTGGTCGCGTCAACGGCGGCGGTGGCAACTTCTGGAGCTGGCGCGAGCAGATGTATGCCGTAGCCGCGCACCTCAACCCCGACACGTACTTCTCGCTGGCCCGGGCGGTCTTCGCCGAGATGGTCTCCGCGGGCATCACCGTGGTGGGGGAGTTCCACTATGTGCATCACCGCCCCGGCGGGAAGCCGTTCGGCGACCCCAACGCGATGAGCCTCGCGCTGCGCCACGCCGCCGACGAGGCCGGCATCCGGATGACGCTTCTCGACACGTGCTATCTCGAGGGCGGGCTCAACGGCGGTGGCCACGTCGAGCTCCATCCCGGCCAGCTGCGTTTCAGCGACGGCTCGGTCGACGCCTGGGCCACGCGGATGTCCGCCCGCCGGCTCGAGACCGATCGGGTCCGGCTCGGCGCGGCGATCCACTCGGTGCGCGCCGTGCGCCGCGAGGACCTGCCGAAGGTCGTCGCGGCCGCGGCCGACATGCCGCTCCACATCCACCTGTCCGAGCAGCCGGGCGAGAACCTCGCCTGCCAGATGTTCTACGGCAAGTCGCCCACCGAGCTGCTCGACGAGGCCGGTGCCCTCGGCGCGAGCCTCACCGCCGTGCACGCCACCCACCTCACGGACCGGGACATCCAGCTGATCGGCGGCACGGGGACGGGCGCCTGCTTCTGCCCGACGACCGAGCGCGACCTCGCCGACGGGATCGGGCCGGGACGGTCGCTGCACGACGCCGGGGCGCCGATCAGCCTGGGCACCGACCAGCACGTCGTCATCGACCCGTTCGAGGAGCTGCGCGGCCTCGAGATGCACGAGCGCCTGGTGTCGAACGAGCGCGACCGGTTCTCGCCCGCGGACCTGCTCCTCGCGGCGACGTTCAACGGGTATCGGGCTCTCGGCTGGTCCGACGGGGGGCACCTGTCGAAGGGTGCACTCGCCGACTTCATCACCGTGCGCACCGACACGGTCAACACGGCCGGCGCGGCGCCGGAGCAGATCCTCTATGCGGGCGTCGCCTCGGACGTCTCGACGGTCGTCGTCGGCGGCGAGGTCGTGGTCTCCGAGGGCCGGCACCGGCTGGGCGACGTGGGTCGTCTCCTCGGCACCTCGATCCACCGGGTCGTCGGGGACTCCGCCCAGTGAGCAGCCACCTGATCACCGGGATCGCCGAGCTGACCACGAACGACCCGATGCGCTCGGCCGCCCACTCGGGGCCCGGCGCCGACCCGGGCGACCGGCTGCTCGGGATCATCCGGGACGCCGCCATCGTGGTCACCGACGGGGTCATCGAGTGGGTCGGCCCCGAGGTCCTCGCGCCCGACGCCGACCGCCGCACGGACCTCGGTGGGCGCGCGGTCATCCCGGGCTTCGTCGACTCGCACACCCACCTCGTCTTCGCCGGCGACCGGTCGGCGGAGTTCGCCGCCCGGATGAGCGGAACCCGCTACGACGGCGGCGGGATCCGGGTCTCCGTCGAGGCGACCCGGCATGCCTCCGACGACGAGCTGCGGGCGCTCGTCGGTGCTCGCGTCGCGGAGATGCGGGCCCAGGGGACGACGACGGTCGAGATCAAGAGCGGCTACGGCCTGACCGTCGAGGACGAGCTGCGCTCGCTGCAGATCGCGCGCGAGTTCACGCCGCACACGACCTTCCTCGGCGCCCACGTCGTCCCGGCCGAGTATTCCGACCGGCGAGTGGCCTACATCGATCTCGTGACCGGGCCGATGATCGAGGCGATCGAGGCAGCGGGACCGGGGACAGCGGCATACATCGACGTGTTCTGCGAGCCCCACTCGGCGCACGCCTTCGACGGGGACGAGGCCCGCACGATCCTCGAGGCGGGCCGGGCCGCGGGCCTGCGCCTTCGCGTCCACGGCAACCAGCTCGGGCCGGGGCCGGGTGTCCAGCTCGCCTGCGAGCTCGGCGCCGCGAGCGTCGACCACTGCACCTTCCTCAGCGACGACGACGTCGAGGCGCTCGCGGCCGCCCGCGGCACCACCGTCGCGACGCTCCTGCCCGGCGTCGAGTTCTCGACCCGCTCGCCGTATCCCGATGCGCGCCGGCTCATCGACGCGGGAGTCGACGTCGCGCTCGCGTCCGACTGCAACCCGGGCACGTGCTACTCGTCGTCGATCCCGTTTGCCATCGCCCTCGCGGTGCGTGATCTCGGGATGACACCGGCCGAGGCGCTGCACGCGGCCACCGCGGTCTCCGCGCGGTCGCTCGGGCTCGACCGGTGCGTGGCACCGGGGCAGCCGGCCGAGCTCGCCGTCATCGACGCGCCGAGCCACCTGCACATCGCCTACCGGGCCGGCGTGCCGGTCGTCCGCGCGCTCGAACTCTGAGGCGGCCGACGCAGCGGATGCGGCCGATCAGGTCGCGGCTTGGCCCTCGGCCTGCTGCGTGTCGACGCGGAGCACGGAGCCCGGCCCGGGCGTGATCAGCCCGGTGTGCCCGTCCGACCACTCGACGAGGTAGGGCGGCCCGCCGTCCGGGCCGTGGACCTCGCGAATCGTGCCGTGCCGGTTGGCCTGCCCGACGTGCTCGGTCGTCATGGTGATGGCGTCTCCGACCTTTGCCTTCATCCCTGCCTCCCGCGGGTCTCGACGGTTCTCCCAGCACACCATGACGCCGCGCCGAGGGGAAGAGAATCCGGGGGTTGTGGGGGGCGGGGGGGGGCGGCGCGCCCCCCACCCCCCCCAACCCCCCCCCCCCCCCCCCCCCCCCCCCCGCCCCCCACGCCCGCCGCGACCCCCCCCGGAGGGCGCCCCCCCCCCCGGGGGCGGCGCGGGGGGTTGTCGGCCG
>NZ_JBQCCV010000140.1:0-45995 GCF_051961875.1 Intrasporangium sp.
CCGCGCACCCAGGGCGAGATCGTCGCCGACGAGGGCGATGGCGGCAAGAAGCTCGCCGAGTTCCTCGCGTCGCGCAAGTTCATCTGATCGACCGGCCAGCAAAGGAGATTCACGTCATGGCTGAAGTTCTCGTCCTCGTCGACCACGTCGACGGCACGGTCCGCAAGACGACGTCCGAGCTGCTGACGATCGCGCGCCGCCTCGGTGAGCCGTCGGCCGTCTTCGTCGGCTCCGGCTTCGACACCGCGAAGGACACCCTCGCGAAGTTCGGCGCCGAGAAGGTCTACCGCGTGGAGGGCCCCGAGGCCACCCAGTACCTCGTCGTGCCGCAGGCCGAGCTGCTCGCGAAGCTCGTCGAGGAGAAGTCGCCCGCGGCGGTGCTCATCTCGTCCTCCACCGAGGGCAAGGAGATCGGTGCTCGCCTCGCGATCAAGACCGGCTCCGGACTCATCACGGATGCGGTCGACGTCCAGGGCGCCGACGGTGGCGTCAGGACGACCCAGTCCGTCTTCGCCGGCTCCTACACGGTCGAGGCGACCGTCACCCAGGGCACGCCGATCATCACCGTGAAGCCGAACTCGGCCACCCCGGAGGAGGCGCCGGCGGCCGCCGCCGACGAGGCCGTCGACTTCACGCCCTCCGATGCGGCCAAGGGTGCGACGATCACCGACACCAAGCCGAAGGCCGCCTCCGGCCGTCCCGAGCTCACCGAGGCGGCGATCGTCGTCTCCGGTGGCCGCGGTACGGGTGGTGACTTCAGCCCCGTCGAGGCCTTTGCCGACGCGCTCGGCGCCGCCGTCGGTGCCTCCCGCGCCGCGGTCGACGCCGGCTGGTACCCGCACTCCTCGCAGGTCGGCCAGACCGGCAAGCAGGTGAGCCCGCAGCTCTACGTCGCGTGCGGCATCTCCGGCGCGATCCAGCACCGGGCGGGCATGCAGACCTCGAAGACGATCATCGCCGTCAACAAGGACAACGAGGCGCCGATCTTCGAGCTCGTCGACTTCGGAGTCGTCGGTGACCTCTTCAACGTCCTGCCCCAGGCCACCGAGGCCGTGGAGGCCACCAAGGGCTGATCCGCCCACCGTTGCAGGCAAGAGGCCGGTCCCGTCGGGACCGGCCTCTTGCCATGCCGGACGGGGTGTCCGTGACCGCACCGGTCGGTCCACCAGCCCGCTCGACCTCGAACGGGCCGTTCGCGGGGATACAGGGAGAAGGACGAGGGGGTATGCCGCTCAGCGGGCGACGCGGTGCCAGCTGCGGATCCGCTCCCGGTTGTGCCGGTAGTCGCGTGAGCCGTGGCCGAACGCCCACCACGGGCAGCGGAGCGCCTCCGACGGCAGCCGGGTGGCCCGGGCCGCTCCCTGGTGCCACTCGATGCTGCCGTCCTCGCGGACCCGTCGGATGTCGTGCCGGTGCACCCGCGTCGTCGCGAGCGTGTTGTGGACCCGGGCGGTCTCGGGCGTCAGGTCGATCCGCGCCTGCCACCCGCGGTAGGCCAGATAGAGCGCGACGGCCAGGCATACGCCATACGTGACCTCCGGGGGCAGCGAGGTGAGGTGGAGCAGGAGGCGTGCGACGAAGTAGCCGACCACGATGCTCCCGACGGCACCGACGCCACGGTGGACCACCGGGGCACGCACGACGGAAGGGTCGGGGTTCATGGCCCGATCATAGGGACCCATGCCGAGCGTGCGGCGTCAGTGGGGCAGTGCCTCCGCGAGCACCTCCGCGAGGTGGTGCGCGCGGTGCCCGCCGCGGTCCAGCTCGTGGATCTGCGTGCGGCAGCTGAAGCCGTCGGCGAGGACGAGGGTCTCCGGACCGGAGCGGGCGAGCGTCGGGAGGAGTGCCTGCTCGGCGATGGCCCGGCTGACGTCGGCGTGCCCCGGCTCGAAGCCGAAGTTGCCGGCGAGCCCGCAGCAACCGCTGTCCATCGTCTCGAGGTCGACCCCCATGCCGTCGAGGACGGCCGCCTCGGCATCCCAGCCGAGGACGGCGTGCTGGTGGCAGTGCACCTGGGCGAGCGCCGGGACGCGGCGGTCGGGCTCCAGCCGGGGCGGCTGCCAGCCGGGCGTGTGCTCGTGGAGCAGCTCGGCGAGTGTGACCGTCTGGTCCCGGAGTCGCGCGACGTCGGCGTCCTGGGGGAGCAGGTCGGGGGCGTCGCTGCGGAAGACCGCGGTGCAGCTCGGCTCGAGCCCGACGACGAGGCCTCCGGCGCGAAGGTGCGGGGCGAGCGTCCGGGCCGTGCGGCGCAGCATCCGCTTGGCCATGCCGAGCTGCCCGGTGGAGATCCAGGTCAGCCCGCAGCAGACGGGCTGGCTCGGGAGCGTCACGTCCCAGCCGGCGGCGTCGAGCACCTCGACCGCGGCCCGGCCGATGTGGGGGGCGAAGTGGTTGGTGAAGGTGTCGGGCCAGACCAGCACGGTGCCGCGCCGGCCCCGGGGCCGGTCATCGCCGTGAGCCCGGTCGTGGCGGGCCCAAGCCTCCTGCAGCGTCATCGGCGCGAAGGCCGGCAGCTCACGGTCGGCGACGCCGGCGAGCCTCGTCGCGAGCCGCGAGAGCGGGCGGGGCCGTGTCAGGACGCGGAGGGGGCGGGCCAGGTGGAGGCCGGAGACGACATACGCCATGACGGGGAGCCAGCCCAGGGTGTAGTCGGAACGCGGGCGCAGGCGGTGGCGGTAGTGGTGCCACAGGAACTCCGCCTTGTAGGTCGCCATGTCGACGCCGGCCGGGCAGTCGCTCCGGCACCCCTTGCAGGCCAGGCACAGGTCGAGGGCGTCCCGGACGGCGGTGGAGCGCCACCCGTCCCGGATCGAGCCGTCCGCGTGCCCGTCGAGCATCTCGAAGATGAGCCTTGCGCGGCCCCGGGTCGAGTGCTCCTCCTCGCTCGTCACCTGGTACGACGGGCACATGACCCCGCCGCGCGGCTCGTGCTGGCGACACTTGCCGAAGCCGACGCAGCGGGTCGCGACGCGGGTGAATGAGTCGTCATCCTTCGGATAGGCGAAGCCGAGCCGGCCGGGGTCGCGCGGTCCCCAGTCCGCTCCGAGCCGCAGGTCGGCATCGAGGGGGAGGGGCCGCACCAGCTTGCCGGGACTCATCCGGTCCTGGGGGTCGAAGGCGGCCTTGACCCGGGCGAAGGCCTCCATGACGCGGGGGCCGTACATGCGGGGCAGCAGCTCGCCGCGGCTCTGCCCGTCCCCGTGCTCGCCCGACAGCGAGCCGCCGTAGGACACGACGAGGTCCGCCGCCGCCTCCATGAACTGCCGATAGGTGCGCACGCCGTCGCTACTGGTGAGGTCGAAGGGCGTCCGAGCGTGGATGCAGCCCTGGCCGAAGTGGCCGTAGGCGCTCGGGCCGGTCCGGTCGGCGTAGCCGAACCGGTCCCACAGCCGCTCGAGGTCGCGCAGGTAGTCGCCGAGGCGGTCGGGGGCGACCGCGGAGTCCTCCCAGCCGGGGAGGTTGTCACGGTGGCCGGGGACCCGCGCAGTCGCGGCGAGGGCCGACTCCCGGACCCGCCAGAGCATCTCCGCGTCGTGGCCGGTGACGACCCGGACTCGGTTGTCGTCGGGGGAGAGGCCCACGGCACGGAGGGCCTTCGCCGCCATGTCGTGTGCCTCGGCCGCGCTGTCCCCGCCGAACTCGACCATGAGCCAAGCGCGGCCGTGCGGCAGCTTGCCGAGGACGTCGACGTTGAGGCCCGCCAGCTCGTTGTCGAGGACGAGCTTGTGGTCGAAGCCCTCGAGCCGGGTCGGCTCGTGCTCGACGAGCGGCGGCACGTGGTCGGCGGCATCGGCAATGTCGTCCCAGGCGAGGACGACGAGCTCATGGGCGGGGATGACCGGCACGAGCTCGAGCTCGGCACGCAGCACGGTCGCGAGCGTCGACTCGCTGCCCACGATCAGTCCGGCCACGTCGAACCCGTACTCGGGCAGGAGGGAGTCGACGTTGTAGCCCGAGACCCGCCGCGGGATCTTGGGGAACTCCCGCCGGATGTCGTCGCCGAACTCGTCCATGATCCGGCGCAGGTTCCGGTACAGCGTGGCGCGCCGGTCGCCGTGGCGTTCGATCTCCCGGTATGCCGTGTCGCTCGTCTCGCCGCACCAGAACCGGGTGCCGTCGTAGAGGAGCACCTCGAGCCGGGCGATGTTGTCGACGGTCTTGCCGGTGCGCTGGGCCGTCGCGCCGCAGGAGTTGTTGCCGATCATCCCGCCCAGGGTGCAGTTGCGGTGTGTTGCGGGCTCCGGCCCGAAGCGCAGCCCGGTGGGCCGCAGGGCGTCGTTGAGGTCGTCGAGGACGATGCCCGGCTCGACGACACACGTGCGCCGCTCGGGCTCGACGGACAGGAGGCTGCCACAGTACTTCGACCAGTCGACGACGACGGCCGTGTTCGTGCACTGCCCCGCCAGGCTCGTCCCGCCCCCGCGCGAGAGCACCGGTGCCTCGTGGCTGCGACAGACTGCGAGGGCGGCGACGCCGGCCTCGATGCTGCGGGGCACCACCACCCCGATCGGCACCTGCCGGAAGTTCGAGCTGTCCGTCGCGTAGGCCGATCGACTCCCCGCGTCGAAGCGGACCTCGCCCTCGACCGCGGCCCGAAGGTCGGCCTCGAGCTCGCTGGTGGCACCACCCACCTGCTCCACGGAGCCACGCAAAGCCATGTGAGCGGCATACCCGTGAAGTCGGTGGCGCAAGCGAGGCTGGTTGGCACCCCGGACGCCGGGTAGGCGAGGGGGATGCAGTTTCAGGCAACACGGAGAACGGCCACACGACCCACGTCGTGGTCCTCGCCTCGGGGGACCGGCCATGTCTTCCCGACCCTCGAGGTCGTCCTCGAGGAGCCGCCGGCGACGCTGCGCAAGCGCGCGCACCCGGATCCCGGGCTCGCCCTCATCGACCTGGCTGAGGGCTGAGCGGGCGGAGGAGCGGGCCGGCGCGCGGCCTAGAATCGGGGGGTGACTGCCTACCTCGACCACGCGGCGACCACGCCGATGCTGCCTGCCGCGCTCGCCGCGATGACCGAGCAGCTCGCCGTCGTCGGCAACGCGTCGTCGCTCCACCGCACGGGGCGGGCCGCGCGACGGGTCGTCGAGGAGTCGCGCGAGCGCATCGCGAAGGCGATCGGCGCACGCCCCTCGGAGGTCGTGTTCACCTCCGGCGGCACCGAGGCCGACAACCTCGCCGTCATGGGCACCTACCGGGCGCGGCGCGAGGCCGACCCGAGGCGGGTGCGGCTGCTCGTCGGCGCAACCGAGCACCACGCTGTGCTCGACAGCGTCGAGTACCTCCTGGTGCACGAGGGGGCCGAGGTCACCTGGCTCGAGCCGACGGGCGCGGGAGCCGTCGACCCCGAGACGGTGCGGGCAGCGATCGAGTCCGACCCCGACGCGGTCGCGCTCGTCTCGGTCATGTGGGCCAACAACGCGGTCGGCGTGGTCCAGGACGTTCCGGCGATCGCGGCGATCGCCCACGCGCACGGCATCCCCGTGCACACCGACGCGGTCCAGGCGGTCGGGCACGTCCCGGTCGACTTCGCGGCCAGCGGTGTCGACCTGATGTCGCTCACCGGGCACAAGCTCGGCGGCCCCATCGGCGTCGGCGCGCTCGTCGCGCGGCGTGACGCGACCCTGCTGCCGCTGACCCATGGTGGTGGCCAGGAGCGCCAGCTGCGCTCCGGCACCCTCGACGCGCCCGCCATCGTCGGCTTCGCCGCGGCGGTCGAGGAGAGCGTCGCGACGATGCCGGACGAGGCGCGGCGTCTCGCCGCCCTGCGCGACGCGATCATCGTGGGGGCCCGCGAGCTGGACCCGGAGATCCGCGTCGGCGGTGGGTGGGAGCCGGGCGACACGGCGCACCGCCTCCCGGGCAACGCCCACCTCATCGTGCCCGGGTGCGACGGTGACTCGCTGCTCTACCTGCTTGATGCGGCCGGGGTCTCGTGCTCGACCGGCTCGGCCTGCCAGGCCGGGGTGCCGCAGCCGAGCCACGTGCTGCTCGCCATGGGCATCCCGGAACCGGATGCCCGTGGGGCGCTGCGACTGACGCTGGGACACACCTCGACGGGGGCCGACGTCGACGCGTTCCTCGGCGCCCTGCCTCCCGCGATCGAGAGGGCCCGCCGGGCGCGGGTCGCCACGGCGTCATGAGGGTCGTTGCCGCGATGAGCGGCGGCGTCGACTCCGCCGTCGCCGCCGCCCGGATGCTCGATGCCGGCCACGAGGTCGTCGGTGTCCACCTCGCCCTGTCCCAGAGCGCCGCGACGCTGCGCGAGTCGGCCCGCGGGTGCTGCACGATCGAGGACGCCGGCGACGCCCGCCGCGTCGCCGACCGGCTCGGCATCCCGTTCTACGTCTGGGACATGGCCGAGCGGTTCCGGCGCGACGTCGTCGACGACTTCGTCGCGGAGTATGCCGCGGGGCGCACCCCGAACCCCTGCCTGCGCTGCAACGAGAAGATCAAGTTCGCCGCGCTCCTCGACAAGGCGCTCGCGCTCGGGTTCGACGCGGTCGCGACCGGACACTACGCGCGGATCGTCGAGAGCCCGGGGGGAGGGCGCGAGCTGCACCGGGCGACCGACCATGCCAAGGACCAGTCCTACGTGCTCGGTGTCCTCGACACCGAGCAGCTCGCCCGCGCGTTCTTTCCCCTCGGTGACACCCCGAAGCCGCAGGTTCGAGAGGAGGCGGCGGCACGAGGCTTCTACGTCGCGCGCAAGCCGGACAGCCACGACATCTGCTTCATCCAGGACGGCGACACCCGGGGCTGGCTGGGCCGCGCGCTGGGGGAGGAGCCGGGCGAGATCGTCGAGCCGGACGGGACGGTTGTCGGCGAGCACCAAGGGGCCTTCGCCTATACCGTCGGCCAGCGGCGCGGGCTGGGGCTGAGCCGCCCGGCGGCCGACGGCCAGCCACGCTATGTCGTCGAGGTGCGGCCCGAGACGAACCAGGTCGTCGTCGGCACGGCCGACCTGCTCGGCGTCAACGCGATCACCGGCGAGCACGCCCGGTGGTGCGGCCCGGCTCCGGAGGGGCTCGTCTCGGTGGGGGCACAGGTGCGTGCCCACGGCGAGGAGTTCCCCGCCGAGGCGTGGGCGGACGGCGACCGGGTCGAGGTGCGGCTGCACGAGCGGATCCGTGGCGTGGCGCCGGGCCAGTCGGTCGTGCTCTACGACGGCACGCGGGTCGTCGGCTCCGCGACGATCTCCGCGTCTCGCCTCGACCGGGACCGTGAGACGGCGGTCGCGGGCCGGGACGGATGACCTCCGGTCACCGGACCGGCTGAGCCGCCCTAGGGCTCACTACCCTGTAGGCCATGGCCGAGATCGAGTTCGTCGAGCACACCGTCACCGCGCACGTTCCCGAGCTGGCGAACCCGAGCAACCGGATCGAGGTGCCGCTCAGCATCCGCATCGACCCGCTGACGGGGCGCACCTCCCGGATCGTGACGGGCACCAAGCTGTCCCCGACGGAGCGCCCCGACCTCACCGGTCTGACCGCCAAGCCGTCGTTCTGCCCCTTCTGCGCCGACCGGATCGAGAGCGCGACCGGCACGTTCCCGCCCGAGATCACCGACGAGGGCCGGATCCGGCGGGGCAGCGCGGTGATCGTGCCGAACGTCATGGCCTACTCCGAGTACTCCTCGGTGGGGCTGTACGACACCGAGCGCCACTTCGTCGACCTTCCCGACCTCACGCCCGAGCTCGTCAGCGACCTGCTCGGCGCCTTCGTCGAGTACACCCGCGGCGTCCACCGGATCCGGCCGATGTGGTCGTCGATCAACGCGAACTACCTGCCGCCGAGCGGGAGCTCGCTCGTGCACCCGCACGCGCAGTCGGCCCACGACGACGTCGGCACGACCTTCCAGCGGGTCCTCGCGGAGCGCTCCGAGGCGTGGGGCGGGGGACGCTCCTACTGGGAGGAGCTCGTCGAGATGGAGGAGGGCGGACCGCGCTGGCTGGGCAGCCGGGGCCGGGTCGCGTTCCTCACGCCGTTCGCACCCGTCGGCTTCCACGAGGTGTGGGCGGTCGTGCGCGGCTGCCGGGCGATCGACGAGCTGAGCGCCGCGGACTGCGAGAACCTCGGCACCGGCATGGCACAGGTCTTCGGCGCCTATCACGACCTCAACCTGACCTCCTTCAACTGGGCGCTCTACGGAGCCGGCCCGAGCCCGAGCGAGCGGTACTCGCTGCTGCTGCGGATCGTGAGCCGCAGCAATGCCGAGCCGATGTACCGCAGCGACGTGACCTACTTCGAAAAGCTGCACGACGAGGCGATGACCGACCTCGCACCGGAGGACCTGGCCGCGACCCTGCGCCCCCGCTTCGCCTGATCGAGAGCACCGGCCGCACGATCCAGGGCACGATCCCCGCGATCGAGGTGCACTTCTTCCTGTCGAGAGTGCAGCTGCGCCCCGCACCCGCGGGACGGACGCTCAGCCCAGGGAGCGGGTCCAGGTCACGGTCCGGGCGCCGGGCCGGAACCCGAGCGACCGGTAGAGCCGCATCGGCCCCGGGTACGCCTCGTCACCCCGTGGCGTGACCATGGCGGTCCGGCCGCCGGCCCCGGCCAGTGCGTGCAGGGCTGCCAGCGTGACGGCCCCCGCCAGGCCTCGGCCGCGGTGCTCGGGAACGCACCCGACGGGCTCGACGAGCCCGACGCCGGTGGCAGGGTCCAGCCAGACGAGCGCGCTCGCCACCATCCGGCCGTCTCCGTCGACGGCCACGCAGTCGAGCCCGGGTCGGTAGGGCCAGGCGGACATGAGCGCCCGGTACGAGTCTCCGGTGACTGCGGAGGTTCCGACGTCGGACCAGGCAGCGGCGTGACACGCCGCGCGGGCACCTGCCTCGTCCGGTTCGACGTGGCGGAACTGGTACCCCTCGACTGTGGGCACCAGGCGCGGGCCCTCGAGATCGAGGAGGTGGTGGCGGAAGAACGGTGCCCCCGGCTCCTCGGGTGCGTACCCCGCCGCGTGGCAAGCCTGCTCCGCAGGGTCGCCCTCCATCAGCATCACCGACTGCGTCGGCGCGTCGCTCCACTCCTCGAACCAGTCGAGGACCTGCTCGGCCACCTCGGGGCACGCGGGGTCGACCTGCAGCTCGAGCCAGTCCTCGGCCTCGGCCCAACCGAACCCGACCACCCGCTCGTCCGCGTCCCGCCAGAGCGAGATCGCCTCGCCGTCACGCGGCCGCAGGGCATCGACCGGCGCGTAGTACCGGTTCCAGGCCAGCTGTCCCGGGTGGAACCGGCTCGTCGGTGACCAGAGCCGGGAACACATCTCCTGGATCGACCGGAGGTCTCGCGGACCGGCGAAGTCGTGGCGTCGCACAACCGGACAGGCTAGCTGCACTGTCGATCCCGACTACTGCACTCTCGATGGCGCATGCCCTCGATGAGACGGGTCGTGCCCTCGATGAGACGGGTTGTGCTCTGGATCATGGGGATTGTGCTCGCGACGAGGAGTGGACAGAGGGTCGCTAGAGTGCGCGGGTGACCATCGCGACCGGCATCGGATCCTGGCCCGGCACGTCCATCCGCGACACCCTCGCGATCGTCCGGGAGCTGCTCGAAGGCCAGCTGCCCTATCTGCCGGAGCTGCCCGACCGTGGCCCTGGCGCCGACATGATCGGTCGCACCGCCGGCCTCCTCGTCGAGCTGCCCGTCGACCTCCAGCCGATCGGCTGGCGCCTCGTCGACCGCCCCGGCCGGGACGCGAGCCGGACCGGAGCCCTGTGGCGCGAGGACCTCGACGAGCTCGCCGAGGCCTTCGACGGCTACGTGGGGCCGCTCAAGGTGCAGGTCACGGGCCCGTGGACCCTCGCCGCGAGCGTCTGGCTGCCCCGTGGGGAGCGTGCCGTCGTCGACGAGGGTGCGACGCGAGACCTCACCGGCTCCCTCGCCGAAGGGGTTCGACAGCACGTCGCGGCCGTCCGGCGCCTCGTGCCCGGTGCCGATCTCGTCCTGCAGGTCGACGAGCCGTCCCTCCCGGCGGTGCTCGAGGGACGCCTGCCCACCGCCTCCGGCTTCGGCCGGCTACCGTCCGTCGACCCGCAGCACGCCCTCGGCGCGCTCCGCAGCGTGCTCGACGCGCACGACGGGCAGACCATCATCCACTGCTGCGCGGCGCGCCCGCCGCTGCCGCTGCTGCGCTCGGCGGAGCCGAGCGGCCTCAGCCTCGACGTGACGCTCCTTGGCCCGCGCGGGTGGGAGGGGCTGGCGGTCGCCGCGGAGAGCGGCATACGCCTCGTGGCGGGTGCCGTGCCCACGGACGGGTCGCGCAGCCGCGCTCAGGACGTGGCCGACGCGATCGCCGACCCGTGGCGCGCAGTGGGTATGCCGCTCAGCGCGCTCGCGGACGTCGTCGTGACGCCGGCGTGCGGCCTGGCCGGGCGGAGCCCGCAGACGGCGAGGACCGTCCAGCGTGCGGCCGTGGAGACTGCCGCTGAGCTGGCCGAGCGGGCCGCGGGCTAGCGGGTCAGAGCGCCGAGCCCTTCTGGTAGCTGGCCCAGGGCAGGTTCCAGTCGGAGTAGCCGTTGCCCATGGTCATCGGCTTGTTCGTGCCCGTCGTCTCGACGACGTCACCGATCTTGAAGTTCTGGTAGACCCAGGCGGCGTTGGCGTCGCTCATGCCCGTGCAGCCGTGGCTGACGTTCGCATGTCCCTGCGAGGCGACCGACCACGGCGCCGAGTGGAGGAACTCGCCGGAGTGGGTCAGCTGCAGGGCGTACTTGACGGGGGTGTCCGCGTACCAGTTCGGGTCGTTCTTCTTCAGGCCGATCGTCTCGGCCTTCATGACGATGTTGGTGACCTTGGACATGATGACCTTGAAGCCCGAGCGCGTCTCGAAGCCGGGTCGGCCGCCGGTGATCGGGATCGTCTTGGTCTGCGCGCCGTTGATGAAGACGTTCATCTGGTCGGTCTTGAGGTTGACCTTGGCGACGACGGCGCGGCCGACCGTGAAGTCGGACGTGCGGGTCCACTGGCCGTAGCGGCCGTTTCCGGCGGGGACCCCGTTGAGGTTGGCCTCGACGTGGACCTTGGTGCCCGGCTGCCAGTACGCCTTGGGCCGCCAGTGGACCTCGCGGTCCGACAGCCAGTACCACGAGCCGGCCTGCGCGGGCGTCGAGGTCACCTTCATGTTCTTCTCGAAGGCGGCCCGGTCCTTGACCGGCAGGTCGAAGGTGACGATGACCGGCATACCGATGCCGACGACCTGACCGTCGCCCGGGGTCACGGTGACCGCGATCTGGTCATCGAGGGTGAGGTCCTGCGTGGTGAACGTCTGCTCGCGGGTCGTCTCGTCGCCGGCCTCGTCCTTGGCCTTCATGGTGAGGGTGTAGGTCACGCCGGGCTCGAGCAGCTCCTTGGCGGTCCAGACGCCCGACTCGAGCCAGCCGTCGGCGGGAATGACGTTGCCCTTCTTGCTCTTGTAGGTCATCGAGACCGACGTGAGCTCACCGTGCTCGGTCTTTGCGGTGACCCGGGTGTCGACCGGGACGGCCGTCGCGGCGTCCTTCGGGGTCGTCTCCCAGTCGACCGTCGGCGTGGTCGGTGTCGGGGTGCTGCTGGTCGTCGGCCCTGAGGCGGAGGACCCGGTCGACGGCTTGTTGTCGGCGTTGGCGGTCGCGTTGCACGCGGAAAGGCCCAACATGGCGACGACCGCCAGGCCTGCCGCCACCGACTTCGACCGACTTCTCAGCTGCACGCGCACCCCTCGAGATCTGGCCACCTGCACCCTGCGCACAGCAACGGCCCACTACCACAAGCTCAACAACCAGTGTCGCCGATGCTCCCCGGGATCGCCAAAACGCACGGCGCGCCGTGCTCGGGGCGCGCCCGGCAGGATCAGGGGACCGTGGGAGGCGGCAGTCAGGCCTCCTCGGGGGCGTGCACCTCCCGGCGGAGGATCTTGCCGGTGGGGCCCTTGGGCAGCTCGTCGAGGAACCACACCTGGCGGGGGTACTTGTAGGCCGCGATCCGGTCCTTGACGTACTGTCGCAGCTCGTCGTCGGTGACCTGAGAGCCGGGACGGACTGCGACCGCGGCGCCGATCTCCTCGCCGAAGGTCGCGTCCGGGATCCCGACCACCGCGGCCTCGGTCACGTCGGGATGCGTGTAGAGGACCTCCTCGACCTCGCGGGGGTACACGTTGAGCCCGCCGCGGATGATCAGGTCCTTCTTCCGGTCGACGATGGTGTAGTAGCCGTCCTCGTCGACGGTGGCGAGGTCGCCGGTGCGGAACCAGCCGTCCGGGATCGCCTCGGCGGTCGCCTGGGGCCGGTTCCAGTAGCCCTTCATGAGGTTCTCGCCCCGGATCGCGATCTCGCCGATCTCGCCCGGCGCCGACTCGTTGCCGTCGAGGTCGACGAGGCGCATGTCGCAGCCCGGGATGGCGCGGCCGATCGTGCCGGGCTTCGACGGGCGGTCGAGCATGTTGAAGGATGCGACCGGGGAGGTCTCCGACAGGCCGTAGCCCTCGAGGACCCGGCAGCCGAACTGCTCCTCGAACCTGCGGAGGACCTCGACCGGCATGGCGGAGCCGCCCGAGACGCAGGTGCGCAGGCTCGAGGTGTCGGACGAGGCGGCGCTCGGGTGGCCCAGCATCGCGGCATACATCGTCGGGACGCCTTCGAAGATCGTCACCCGGTCGCGCCCGATGACGTCCAACACGGTGCCGGCGTCGAAGCGCGGGATGAGGGTGAGGGTGGCACCGGCCAACATCGCGGCATCGAGGGCGCACGTCAGCCCGAAGACGTGGAAGAGCGGCAGGCAGCCCATGATGACGTCGTCCTCGACCATCTCGATGATGTCGAAGGCCGATCGCTCGGCGTTGCGGCGCAGGTTGAAGTGCGTGAGCTCGGCACCCTTCGGCTTGCCGGTCGTACCGGACGTGTAGAGGATCACCGCGGTGTCGTCATCGGCGCGGTCGGTGACGAGCTCGAGTGGCCCGGCCGGCTCCAGCTGGCCCTCCGCGGGGCCGACGGGACCGCAGACGACGATCCGGGTGCCGGTCTGGGCCGACGCCTTCTGGGCCTCCTCGGCGAAGTCCGGCCAGACGAACGCGAGCTTCGCGCCCGAGTCCTCGAAGAAGTACTCGATCTCGCCGGACTTCAGCAGCGGGTTGAGCGGCACCACCACGGCGCCGGCCACGAGCGAGCCGTAGAAGGCGACGGGGTAGGCCGGGACGTTGGGCAGGATGAGCGCGACGCGGTCACCCGGCTCGATGCCGGCCGCCCGAACCTGGCCGGCCAGGCGGGCCGCGGCGGCGCGGAGCTGGCCCCAGGTGAGCGAGGCCCGGTCGAGGGTGATGGCCGCCTTGTCGGGCAGGCGATCGGCCGTGTCGGCGAGGCAGGCGGCGAGGTTGCTCATGGGCCCTCCTTGACGTCGGTGTCTGCAGCGATGTTACCGACGGGTCGGCTGGCAGGATGGGCGGGTGAGCCAGACCGAGCCGAGCGCCGACCCGACCGCCGACGTCGTCCCGTCCGAGGTCCACCGGGAGTGGACCGACCTCGCCGAGCAGGCCCGGGCGGCCCAGTTCGCCTACTACGTCAGGGACGCGCCGACGATCAGCGACGCCGCCTACGACCAGGTCATGCGTCGGCTGAGCGCCCTCGAGGAGGAGTGGCCGTCGCTGCGCACCCCGGACAGCCCGACGCAACAGGTCGGCGGCACCGCATTCGCCACCGGCTTCCAGCCGGTCGACCACCTCGAACGGATGCTGAGCCTCGACAACGTGTTCTCGTTCGAGGAGCTGCGCGGGTGGGCGCAGCGCGTCGAGCGCGAGGTGGGCGCCGAGTCGCACTTCCTCAGCGAGCTGAAGATCGACGGCCTGGCCGTCAACCTGCTCTACGAGGGGGGACGGCTGACCCGGGCGCTCACCCGCGGCGACGGGCGCACCGGCGAGGACGTCACGAACAACGTGAGGGCGGTGAGCGGCATACCGTCCGTGTTGAAGGGGACCTCCGTGCCCGACCTCGTCGAGATCCGCGGGGAGGTGTTCTTCCCGACCGCGGCCTTCGCCGACCTCAACGCCGGCCTGGTCGCGGCGGGCAAGGCGCCGTTCGCCAACCCTCGCAACGCCGCGGCCGGCTCGCTGCGCCAGAAGGACCCGCGCGTCACCGCGAGCCGGCCGCTGCGGATGCTCGTCCACGGCATCGGGGCCCGGCGCGGCTTCGAGATCACCCGGCAGAGCCAGGCCTACGAGGCGCTGCACGCCTGGGGCCTGCCGACCTCCGACGAGTTCCGGGTCCTCGACGACATCGCCGCGGTGGAGGAGTACATCGCCTACCACGGCGAGCACCGCCACGACCGGCCGTTCGACATCGACGGCGTCGTCGTCAAGGTCGACGAGGTCCCGCTGCAGCGCCAGCTCGGGGCCACGTCGCGCGCGCCCCGCTGGGCGACCGCGTTCAAGTACCCGCCCGAAGAGGTCAACACGAAGCTGCTCGACATCCGCGTCAACGTCGGCCGGACGGGCCGGGTGACGCCATACGGCGTCATGGAGCCCGTCGTCGTGGCCGGCTCGACTGTCGAGCAGGCGACCCTGCACAACGCCTACGAGGTCGAGCGCAAGGGCGTCCTCATCGGCGACACGGTCGTGCTGCGCAAGGCCGGTGACGTCATCCCGGAGATCGTCGGGCCGGTGGTCGACCTCCGGGACGGGACCGAGCGGCCCTTCGTCATGCCGACGGAGTGTCCCTCGTGCGGCACCCCGCTCGCCCCCGAGAAGGAGGGCGACAAGGACATCCGGTGCCCCAACTCCCGCTCGTGCCCGAGCCAGCTGCGTGAGCGGCTCTTCGGGCTCGCCTCCCGCAGCGCGCTCGACATCGAGGCACTCGGGTGGGAGGGCTCCATCGCGATGCTCGAGTCGGGCGTCATCCAGGACGAGGGCGACCTGTTCCCCCCGGCGCCCGACAGCCCCAGGGCGGGGGAGTACGGCCTGACCCGCGAGCGGCTCACCAGAGTCGGGCTCTACACCCGCGCTGCCCGGCGGACGGACCCGGAGGAGCACGTCGTCGACGGGCGGGTCCTGTCCGCCAACGGCGAGCGGCTCCTGACCGAGCTCGAGAAGGCCAAGACCCAGCCGCTCTGGCGGGTGCTCGTCGCCCTCTCCATCCGGCACGTCGGCCCGACCGCCGCACGGGCGCTGGCGAGCCACTTCGGCTCGATGGATGCCATCCGAGGCGCGACGACCGATGCGCTGGCGCACGCCGAGGGCGTCGGTGGCGTCATCGCCGAGTCCGTCACCCAGTGGTTCGACGTCGACTGGCACCAGTCGATCGTCGAGCGCTGGGCGGACGCAGGGGTGCGGATGGCCGACGTGCGTGACGAGTCCATCCCGCGCACCCTCGAGGGCCTGACCGTCGTCGTGACGGGTTCCCTCGAGGGCTTCTCGCGCGACGAGACCAAGGAGGCCATCATCAGCCGCGGCGGCAAGGCGGCGGGCTCGGTGTCGAAGAAGACCGACTGGGTCGTCGTCGGGGCCAACGCCGGGTCCAAGGCAGCCAAGGCCGAGGAGCTCGGGCTGCCGATCCTCGACGAGGGACAGTTCGTCCGGCTCCTCGAGACCGGCTCGCCGGACTGACCTTTCGGGGCGGCGAGAGGGGCGATGTGGTGTCGCCCCATACCCGGGCCCGAGGTGTGTGCGGGCCACCCGTGCCCCACGTCTCACCCCCTCCTAGGCTGTGGCGAAGTCGGCCGAACCGTGGCCACGTCGATCGCACGAGGAGGTGCAGGTGAGCGCGCCAGCGGCCCTGCTCGAGACGCACGACCTGACCCGCGAGTTCCGTGGCTTCACGGCCGTCTCGAAGGTCAACCTCAGTGTCGCCGAGGGGACCGTCCACGCACTTGTCGGGCCCAACGGCGCCGGCAAGACGACGCTGTTCAACCTGCTGACCGGCTTCCTGCGCCCGACCTCGGGCGAGATCCTCTTCGACGGGCGCGACATCAGCGGCCTGCCTCCGGAGAAGATCGCCCATCTCGGGGTCGCCCGCTCCTTCCAGATCACCAGCCTGTTCGACCAGCTCTCGCTCCGGGAGCACCTCGAGCTCGCGCTCGCCAGCCCGACGGGCCTCACGAGGCGGTTCTGGCAGTCGGTGGCCCGCTTCGGTCGCTTCCGGGACCGCTCCATGGAGCTGCTCGAGCAGGTCGGCCTCGCTGACCGGGCGACGGTGCCCGCCGGGTCACTCGCCTACGGCCAGAAGCGTGCGCTTGAGCTCGCCATCGCGATGGCCCTCGACCCCAAGCTGCTCCTCCTCGACGAGCCGACCGCCGGGATGGGCATCGAGGACGTCGACCGGACGATCGCGCTCGTCAAGCGGATCGCCTCGGGCCGCACCGTCGTCTTCGTCGATCACAACATGCACGTCGTCGGGTCACTCGCCGACCGCGTGACCGTCCTGCAGGCCGGGCAGGTCCTCGCCGAGGGCCCCTACGAGGAGGTCCGCGCCGATCCCCGCGTCGTCACTGCCTACCTGGGGGAGTCCCATGCCTGAGTCCACCGAGGTCGCCCCCGAGCGAGCCCGGCCTGCGTCCGAGCGTCGCCCGCTCCTCGACATCGTCGGCGTCTCGGCCTGGTACGGCGAGGCGAGGGTGCTGACAGACGTCAGCCTCGATGTGTCGCCCGGGGAGGTCGTCACGCTCGTCGGCCGCAACGGGGCCGGCAAGACGACCCTGCTGCGCTCCGTCATGGGGCTGCACAAGCAGGCGCAGGGGTCGATCACCTTCGACGGGCTGGAGGTGACGACGCGGTCCGCGGACGCGCGCGCCCGGCTCGGCGTCGGCTGGGTGCCGGATGACCGCGGCATCTATGCGACCCTCTCCGTCGAGGAGAACCTCATCCTGCCGCCCGTCGTCCACGACGCGGCCTGGCCCCTCGAGCGGGTCTACGAGCACTTCCCGGTGCTCCACGAGCGCCGAGACTTCCCCGGCACGAAGCTCTCCGGTGGCGAGCAGCAGATGCTCGCCATGGCCCGCGTCCTCCGGATGGGGGCCCGACTGCTCCTGCTCGACGAGCCGAGCGAGGGCCTCGCCCCCGTCATCGTGCAGCGGATCGGCGAGATCGTCCGCGAGATCAAGAGCCAGGGGGTCGGCGTGCTGCTCGTGGAGCAGAACGTCAAGTTCGCCTCGACCGTGGCGGACCGGCATTACCTGCTGGCGCAGGGAAGGGTCGTGGAACACCTCGACAACGAGGAGTTCCAGGCCCGCGAGAGCGAGTTGCTCACCTATCTCGGCATGTGACCAGCCGGGACCAACCAACACCACCACACCCCAGGGAGGGGACATGCGCAGCAGGACACTCAGGGCGCCCCTGGCCATCGCCGCCACGGCGTCACTCGCGCTCGCGGCGTGCGGCAGCTCCGGCGGCCCGCAGAGCGGCGGCGACAGCAAGCTGAGCGACGGCAAGGTCGTCATCGGTCTGCTCAACGACCAGTCCGGCGTCTACAAGGACCTCTCCGGTCCCAACTCCGGTGTGGCGATCCAGATGGCGATCGACGACTACAAGGCCAAGTACGGCGAGAAGGCCGTCGCCAAGGACATCGAGCTCGTCCAGGCCGACCACCAGAACAAGGCCGACGTCGCCAACTCCAAGGCCCAGGAGATGTACGAGCGCCAGAAGGCCGACATCATCCTCGACGTCCCCAACTCCGCGGCCGCCCTCGCCGTCGCCAACCAGGCGAAGGCGAAGAAGAGGCTCTACATCAACATCGGCGCCGGCACGACCGCCCTGACCGGCGACCAGTGCAACAAGTACACCTTCCACTGGGCCTACAACACCGCCATGCTCGCCAAGGGCACCGCGGGCACGATCACCAAGGAGGGCGGCAAGAAGTGGAACATCGTCTACCCGGACTACGCGTTCGGGCAGGACATGAACAAGTCGTTCACGAAGGAGGTCGAGGCGGCGGGCGGCAGCGTCGGCGAGTCGATCCCGGCCCCGTTCCCGAACGACAACTTCGCCACCTTCATCACCAAGGCCGGCGGGGGTGACCCCGACGTCATCGGCACGATGAACGCCGGTGGCGACCTCATCAACTTCGTCAAGCAGTTCAACCAGAGCCCGCTCAAGGGCAAGGTCAAGCTCGCCGTCGGCCTGATGTTCATCACCGACATCCACTCGCTCGGGGTCGACCAGTTCGCCGGCACCCAGTTCACCGACGCGTGGTACTGGAACTTCGACGACACGAACCGCAAGTGGGCCGACCGGTTCAAGGAGAAGACGAACACCCGTCCGTCCTTCGCCCACGCGGCGAACTACTCCGCGGCGCTCAACTACCTCGAGGCCGTCCAGGAGGCGGGAACCGACGACGCGGACGCGATCGTCGGCAAGCTCGAGGGCAAGAAGATCGACGACGTCTTCCTGCGCAACGGCGAGATCCGCAAGGCCGACCACAACGTCACCCATGACGCCTACCTGGCCGAGGTCAAGGACAAGGCCGACGAGGACTGGGACTACGAGAAGATCGTCAAGACCGTCCCCGCTGCCGAGGCGTACGGCGACCCGAACCCGACCTGCAAGCTGAGCTGACCCACATCAATGGTCCCGGACGTCGTCCGGTCGGCCCGGCCTGTGCGCCGGCCGGACGACGCCCCCGCACCTGATCGAGCGGTGACATGAGCGATTTCATCCAGTACACCCTGCAGGGCCTCGCCGTCGGTGGCTTCTACGCCCTGTCCGCCCTCGGCCTCGCCGTCATCTTCGGCGTGCTCGGTGTCGTCAACTTCTCCCACGGGGCCTGCTACATGCTCGGCGCCGTCATCTCGGCGGTCCTCCTCGCCGAGGTGGGCGTCCACTTCTGGGTGGCGCTCGTCATCGTGCCCGTCATCATGTTCGGCGTCGGCGTGCTCATGGAGCGCGTGCTCATCCGATGGCTGCTCCAGCTCGACCCGCTCTACAACTTCCTGCTGACGTTCGGGCTCACGCTGGTGCTCGTCGAGGCGGTCAAGAAGCGCTACGGCGTCTCCGGCCTGCCCTACGAGGTCCCGGCCGGCCTCGGCGGCCAGCTGACGGTCGCCGGCATCGGCCTGCCGGTCTACCAGGTGTTCGCCTGCCTGTTCTCCGTCGCGATCTGCGTCCTCGCCTGGCTGCTGCTGACCAAGACCCGGATCGGCATGATCGTGCGGGCCGCGACCGAAGCGCCGGAGCGCACGCGCGCCCTCGGCATCAACGTCGGCCGGTGGGTCACCCCGGTGTTCGGCTTCGGCATCGCGCTCGCCGGCCTCGCGGGGGTCCTCGCCGCGCCCACTCGGGCGATCACCGCCGAGATGGGCAGCAACTTCGTCATCGTCCTGTTCGCCGTGGTCGTCATCGGCGGCCTCGGCTCGATCCTCGGCGCGGTCGTCGCCGGCTTCCTCGTGGGTCTCGTCGAGGCCTACAGCATCGCCTACCAGCCGCGTATCGCCGGCATCGCCATCTTCGTCCTGATGGCGATCATCATCCTCGTCCGGCCCTCCGGGCTCTTCGGACGGGAGGAGACCGCATGAGCACCGAACTGACCACCCCGACCAGCGAGCTCGACCTCGGCGAGTCCTCGATCATGCCCCGTCGTGGGCCGTGGCGCGCCCTCCTGCTGCTCGTCGGCCTCGTCATCGTGTGTGCGCTCCCGTGGTACATCTACCCTCCGGTCGCGATGGACATCATGTGCTGGGGCCTGTTCGCCATCAGCGTCGACCTGCTCCTCGGCTACACCGGCCTGCTGAGCTTCGGCCACGCCGCCTTCTGGGGCGGCTCCGCGTACTGCACGGGGCTCATTGCGATCAAGTCGGGCCTGCCGTTCCCCGTCGCGATCCTCGGCGGTGCGGTCTTCGCGATGCTGATCGCCGTACCGATCGGCTACCTCTCGGTCCGCCGCACGGGCATCTACTTCGCCATGGTGACGCTCGCGTTCGCGCAGATGCTGTACTTCGTCGCCAACCAGTGGAGCAGCGTGACGGGTGGCGAGAACGGGCTGCAGGGCATCCCCAAGAGCTTCTTCGGCGTCGACGCCGTCGAGACCGACTCCTTCTACTTCTACTACGTCGGGCTCGCCTTCATCCTCGTCGGCGTCCTCCTGGCCTGGCGGGTCGTCAACTCGCCCTTCGGACGCGTCCTCACCGCCATCCGGGACAACCCGGCCCGGGCGCGCGCCCTCGGCTACGACGTCGAGCGCTACAAGATCACCGTGTTCGTCCTCTCGGCCGGCCTCGCCGGTCTCGCCGGCGGCGTGTTCGCGATCAGTCACGGCTTCGCCTCGCTGCAGGAGCTCGTCTGGACGACGTCGGGCAAGGTCGTGCTCATCACGGTCCTCGGCGGCATCGGCACCCTGTGGGGCGGGCTCGTCGGCGCCGGCATCGCCGTCACGCTCGAGGACCAGCTCGCCTCGTCCGGGTTCGAAGGGATCGGCCTGATCACCGGCTCGATCTTCGTCATCATCGTGCTGCTCTTCCGCCACGGGGTGTGGGGCACCGGCCGGAACCTGCTGCGCAAGTGGGTCATCGACCGCCGCCGCCCGCGTTGACCACAGCCGTGGTCCGAGGGCCACACCGCGCCTCATAGACTGGCCCCCATGTCCTCCCTCACTCGTGACGACGTGGCGCACCTCGCCATGCTCGCCCGCATCGACCTCAGCGAGGCGGAGCTCGACCGGATGGTCGGTGAGCTCGACGTCATCCTCGGGGCCGTCGCCAAGGTGCAGCAGGCGCCGATCGACGGGGTCGCCCCGATGTCGCACCCGCTGCCGCTGACGAACGTGACCCGCCCCGACGTCGTGCGCCCGAGCCTCACCCCGGAGGAGGCGCTCTCCGGCGCCCCCGCGGTGGAGGAGCAGCGCTTCAGCGTGCCCCGGATCCTGACCGAGGACTAACTGCACGTATGCCGCGCAGCCTGCTGAGCGGCATACCTCTCCTCCCAGCGAACTTCCTTGCCGACAAAGGGAACTGACGAAGTGAACTCCGATCTGACCCGTGCCACCGCTGCCGAGCTCGCCGATGCGCTCGCGAACAGGACCGTGTCGTCCGTGGAGGTGACGCAGGCGCACCTCGACCGCATCGCGGCCGTCGACGGGCAGGTGCATGCCTACCTCCACGTCGACGCCGAGGGTGCCCTGCAGGCGGCCCGGTCCGTCGACGAGCGGCGTGCCGCCGGCGAGGCGCTGCCGAGGCTTGCCGGTGTGCCCATCGCGGTCAAGGACGTCCTGACGACCCGCGGGATCCCGACGACGTGCGGCAGCCGGACTCTCGAGGGCTGGGTGCCCCCGTATGACGCGACCGTCGTCACCCGGCTGCGCGCCGAGGGCATGCCGATCCTCGGCAAGACGAACATGGACGAGTTCGCCATGGGCAGCTCCACCGAGCACTCCGCCTACGGGCCGACCCGCAACCCGTGGGACCTCGAGCGGATCCCCGGCGGCTCGGGCGGTGGGTCCAGCGCCGTCGTCGCGTCGTTCCAGGCGCCGCTCGCGATCGGCACCGACACGGGTGGCTCGATCCGCCAGCCGGCCGCGGTGACGGGCACGGTCGGGACCAAGCCGACCTATGGGGGCGTCTCGCGCTACGGCCTCGTCGCGCTCGCGTCCTCGCTCGACCAGGCCGGACCGTGTGCCCGCAGCGTGCTCGACACGGCCCTGCTCCACGCCGTCATGGCCGGCCACGACCCGATGGACTCGACCTCGATCGAGGCGCCGGTGCCGCCGGTCGTCGAGGCGGCCCGCAACGGCGACGTCAGCGGCATGAAGATCGGCGTGGTGCGCGAGCTCGGGGGCGAGGGCTACCAGGCCGGCGTCCGGGCCCGCTTCGACGAGGCCGTGAAGCTCCTCGTCGACCGGGGTGCCGAGGTCGTCGAGGTGTCGTGCCCCAACTTCGACTACGCGCTCGCCGCCTACTACCTCATCCTCCCGAGCGAGGCGAGCTCCAACCTCGCCAAGTTCGACGCGATGCGCTACGGCCTGCGCGTCTCTCCGGACGGCATCGGCGACCCCAGCGCCGAGCAGGTCATGGCGGCGTCGCGCGACGCCGGCTTCGGCGACGAGGTGAAGCGCCGGATCATCCTCGGCACCTACGCGCTGAGCTCCGGCTACTACGACGCCTACTATGGCTCCGCCCAGAAGGTGCGCACCCTCATCGCGCAGGACTTCGAGCGGGCGTTCTCCCAGGTCGACGTCCTCGTCAGCCCGACGGCACCGACGACGGCGTTCCGGTTCGGCGACAAGCTCGACGACCCGATGGCGATGTACCTCAACGACATCGCGACGATCCCCGCCAACCTCGCCGGTGTCCCCGGCATGTCGCTGCCTGCCGGTCTCGCCGACGAGGACGGGCTGCCCGCGGGCATCCAGATCCTGGCCCCGGCGATGCGCGACGAGCGGCTCTACACGGTCGGCGCGGCGCTCGAGCAGGCCCTCGCCGAGCGCTGGGGCGGCCTGCTCATCGACCGAGCCCCGCAGCTCGACGCGACGACGGTGAAGGGAGCCTGACGATGACGACAGCATCGATGACGGCCGACGAGGTCATGGACTACGACGAGGCGATCGCCCGCTTCGACCCCGTCATGGGGCTCGAGGTCCACGTCGAGCTCAGCACCGCGACGAAGATGTTCTGCGGCTGCGCGACGGCCTTCGGCGCCCCGCCCAACAGCCAGGTCTGCCCGGTCTGCCTCGGGCTGCCCGGCGCACTGCCCGTGGTCAACGCCACCGCGGTCGAGTCCGCGATCCGGATCGGGCTGGCCCTGAACTGCGAGATCGCCGAGTGGTGCCGGTTCGCCCGGAAGAACTACTTCTACCCGGACATGCCGAAGAACTTCCAGACCTCGCAGTACGACGAGCCGATCGCCTACGGAGGTCACCTCGACGTGCAGCTCGAGGACGGCACGTCATACCGCATCGAGATCGAGCGGGCGCACATGGAGGAGGACACGGGCAAGTCGCTCCACATCGGCGGCGCGACCGGCCGGATCCACGGCGCGGACCACTCGCTCGTCGACTACAACCGCGCAGGGATCCCGCTCATCGAGATCGTGACCAAGCCGATCGTCGGCGCGGGGGAGCGGGCGCCCGAGGTGGCGCGCGCCTACGTCTCGGCACTGCGTGACCTCATGCGCGCCCTCGAGGTCAGCGACGTCAGGATGGAGCAGGGTTCGATGCGCTGCGACGCGAACGTGTCGCTGCGTCCCCGCGCCGCGGACGGCCCCACGGGCCCGGAGCAGCTGGCCGTGCCGCTCGGCACGCGCACGGAGACGAAGAACGTCAACTCGCTCCGCTCGGTGGAGCGGGCGGTGCGCTACGAGATCTCGCGGCACGCGGCGATCCTCGCCGGCGGGGGGTCGATCCTCCAGGAGACCCGGCACTGGCACGAGGACACCGGCGTCACCACCTCCGGACGCGAGAAGTCCGACGCCGAGGACTACCGCTACTTCCCGGAGCCGGACCTCGTCCCGGTCGCGCCGCCGCGGGAGCTCGTCGAGCGGCTGAAGGTGAACCTGCCCGAGCCGCCGGCCGAGCGACGCAGGCGCCTGCAGGCCGAGTGGGGCTACAGCGACCTCGAGATGCGCGACGTCCTCAACGCCGGCGCTGTGGAGCTCATCGAGGAGACCGTCGCGCTCGGCACGAGCGCGCAGGCCGCCCGCAAGTGGTGGCTCGGTGAGCCGTCGCGGCGCGCGAAGGCGGCGGAGGAGGACCTCGTCACGTTTGCCGGGGGGCTGGGCTTCACGCCCGGCGACGTCGCCGCGCTGGTGGCATTGGTCGTGGCCGGCCGGCTCAACGACTCGATGGCCCGGCAGGTGCTGGACGGGGTGCTCGATGGCGAGGGACACCCGGTGGAGGTCGCCGACGCCCGCGGGCTCGAGCTCGTCCAGGACGACGGGGCGCTCGAGACGGCCATCGACGAGGTGATCGCCGCGAACCCGGACGTGGCCGACAAGATCCGCGGCGGCAAGGTCCAGGCCGCCGGAGCGCTCATCGGTCAGGTCATGAAGGCGATGAAGGGGCAGGCGGACGCCGGCAAGGCCCGCCAGATGATCCTCGACAAGCTGCAGTAGGCAGGACCGCGAGCCCGGCTCCCGAGTGGAGCCGGGCTCGCGCATGTGACGCGGCTGGCGCCGCACGAGCCGGGCGCGACAGGGCCCGGGAAAGGTACAAAGGGGTATCTGTGAGTCAGACGGCTGACGAACACTATGAGGACTGGTCCGACCGGTTGGCTCTGGCGGAGGCGATGATCCCGATCGTCGGCCGCCTCTACCGGCACAACAACGTCGTGACCTCGATCTACGGGCGTGGCCTGGTCAACGAGTCGGCGATCCACATCATCAAGGCGCACCGCTTCGCCCGCCGCGTCGACGACGTCGTGCTCGACCTCGCCGACACGCTCCCGCTGCTGCAGGCGGTCGCCGCCGCCGACCCGGGTGCCGCGTCGGTCGACCTCGCGCGGCTGAACCGGAAGTACCGGCAGGAGGGCGCGGGCCGCGACCTGACGGAGTTCGTCCGCGACGAGCTCGGTGACCTCGTCGGGCAGAAGGGCACCCGCTCGACCGAGGAGCTCGGCGGCCAGGACGTCGTCCTCTACGGCTTCGGCCGGATCGGCCGCCTGCTCGCCCGGATCCTCATCGACCACGAGGGCGGGGGTGACGGGCTCAAGCTGCGGGCCGTCGTCGTGCGCAGGGGCTCCGAGAACGACCTGCACAAGCGCGCCAGCCTGCTGCGACGCGACTCGGTGCACGGGTCGTTCCAGGGCACGATCGCCGTCGACGACGAGGCGAACACGATCCTCGCCAACGGCACGCTGATCCAGGTCATCTACTCAGACGACCCCGGGAGCGTCGACTACACGGCATACGGCATCCGCGACGCGATCGTCGTCGACAACACCGGACGTTGGCGCGACCGCGATGGGCTCGCCCAGCACCTCGCCTGCCCCGGCGTGTCGCGCGTGCTGCTCACGGCACCCGGCAAGGGTGACCTGCCGAACGTGGTGGCCGGCATCAACGAGTCGGCGATCGGCGACGAGCGGATCCTCTCGGCCGCCTCGTGCACGACGAACGCGATCGTGCCGGTGCTCAAGGCCGTCTCGGACGAGTACGGCATCGTCGGCGGCCACGTCGAGACGGTTCACTCGTTCACCAACGACCAGAACCTCATCGACAACTTCCACAAGGGCGAGCGGCGTGGCCGGTCGGCGGCGCTCAACATGGTGCTCACCGAGACGGGTGCGGCCAAGGCCGTGGCGAAGGCCCTGCCCGGGCTTGCCGGCAAGCTGACCGGCAACTCGATCCGCGTGCCCACGCCGAACGTGTCGATGGCGATCCTCAACCTCACCCTCGAGCGGCCCGTTGGGCGGGACGAGGTCAACCGCTACCTGCGCACGACCTCACTGCACACTCCGCTGCACAAGCAGCTCGACTTCATCGACTCGCCGGAGGTCGTCTCGACGGACTTCGTCGGCTCGCAGTATGCGGGCATCGTCGACGGCCGGGCGACGATCGCCGCAGACAACCGGGTCGTGCTGTACGTCTGGTACGACAACGAGTTCGGCTACAGCTGCCAGGTGGTACGGGTGCTCGAGACGATGGCGGGCGTGCACCCGCCGGCGTTCCCGAAGGCCTGAGCTCTGGATGGCGCCCGGGGCGAGTGGCGCGGGCGCGCGTGGCGACCGCTCCGGGCATCGGCGGCGCCCTTTCGTACGGGACTGCTGTTCTCGTCAGGGGCGCCGCCGCTGAGTCACTCGCGCTCACCCACCCCCGCGCGCCAGATGCGTCGTCCTGACGGATCTGCGTTGCCTTCGGGCGACGCATCTGGGGGCAAGGCGACGCATCTGGCTCGGGTGCTGCGCCAAGGCGACGCGTCTGGCTCGAGGGGGTCCCCGGGTCAGCGGCGGCCTTGGCCGAGCAGCCCGCCGAGCACTCCGCCGAGCACGCCTCCGCCGGAGCTGGAGCCGGAATGCCCGCCGAGGACCGAGCTGAGGACGTCCTGCAGGCCGCCCGAGGTCTGGCCGGCAGCCGGGGCCGGCGTGCCGGCTCCCTGCTGGCCGCCGATGCGACGGGCGAGCCACGACATGACGATCGGCGCCAGCACCGGCAGGAGCTTCTGGACGAGGTCGCCGCTCGGGCCCCCGCTCGTGCCGCCGCCGGTGCTGCCCAGTCGGTTGACCACCTCGTCCGTGTTGCCGCCGAAGATGTGGCCCACGATCTTCTGCCCTTCCTGGGTGTCGACCTGCTCGAGGCTGCTCGGGGTTCCGCCGCCATGTTGGGTCAGGGCGCTCATGATCGAGCTCGCTCCCTGGGGGTCGTCGGCGTTGGCCTTAAGGCCGCCGAGGAGCGCCGGCAGTGCCTGCCCAGCCGCATCCCTGACCTGGCTCTCGTCGACTCCGAAATGCTGGGCGAGCTGGCCGACCGGGACCTGCTGCATGATCTCGTCGATCTCGGACATCCTGGGGCCTCCTTCGCGGCGGCGGTCGCCGCCTCTGTTCGCGTCAGTGCCCCATACCCCCAACGGGAGGCGTCAGCCGCGGACGCCCACGTCGGATGGGGGGAGCGAGACGATCCGGTCGTTGCCGCCGTTGCTCGTGAGGATCCAGGCGCGGCCCTGGACGAAGTGGATGTCGCGGATCCGGCCGTAGGTCCCCTCGAGGTGGCGGGTCGGCGTGCCGGCGGTGCCGTGCGCGTCGATCGGCACCCGCCAGACCGACTGGCCGCGGAGGGCGCAGATGTACACCGCGCCGTCCGGTCCGATCGTGATCCCGCTGGGGGACATGTCTGCCGGGCGCCACTGAGCGACCGGGTCGACATAGTCCGGGTTGCCGGCGCTGCCCTCGACCTCGGGCCAGCCGTAGTTCCGGCCCGGCTCGATCCGGTTCAGCTCGTCCCAGGTGTCCTGGCCGAGCTCGCTCGCCCACATCCGCTTCTGGCCGTCCCAAGCGAGCCCCTGCACGTTGCGGTGCCCGTAGCTCCAGACCGGCGAGCCGCCGAACGGGTTGCCGGGTGCGGGCTTGCCGTCCCTGGTGATGCGCAGGATCTTGCCGCCCAGCGAGCCGAGGTTCTGCGACAGCGGCTTGTCGCCGGACTCGCCGGTGCCGACGTAGAGGTAGCCGTCGGGACCGAAGGCGATCCGTCCGCCGTTGTGAAAGGTCCCGCGGGGGATCCCCGTGAAGACGACCGTCGGCGTGCCGATGCTGCCGCCCCGCCAGGGCACGGCGGCGATGCGGTTGTCGTTGTCGGAGGTGTAGTAGGCGAAGAAGACGGGATCGGTCCCGAAGTCCTGCGGCACAGCAAGCCCGAGCAGGCCGCCCTCACCGGGCACCCGGTGGATGTCGAGGTGCCCGACCACCCGCGACTTCCCGGAGCCTCCCGGTGCCGGCACCCAGTGGATGTCGCCCGTGTTGCGCTCGCTGACCAGCGCGGACCCGTCCGGCAGCATCGCGATCGACCACGGGATGTCGAGGCCGCCGAGGACCGTGAACGCCGGCTTGTCGAGGGGGACTGCCGACGGCTTCGCCTCCGTCGTGCCGGTCGCCGTGCTGGACGACGGCCGGGACGACCCCGGCGACTGGGGCGCGGAGGTGCCGAACCGAGCGGTTCCGGTGGGAGTGCGCGGGACGGACACTCCCTGTCCGCCCTCACCATCAGGGCTGGAGCAGGCCGCAGCGGCGACGAGCAGGGCGGCGGCGCCCGCGAGGCGCACGAGGGGCCGGCGACGCGGGACTCCGGTGAGCGGCATACCCCAGTGTCACCGAGGGACCCGGCGGCCCACCCGGCGCGCGAGCCAGTCGTGCTCCTCCTCGGCGAGGACGCCCGAGTCGAGGACGCGGGCGGCCGCCTCGCGGTCACCCATGGCTGCGCGGAAGTTCATCAGCAGCGTGATGTCGTGCCCCGGCCGTTCGACGCGGATCTCGTCACCCGTCCGGAGGGCTCCGGGCTCCATGACCGACAGGTACGCGCCGGTGCGACCGACCTGGCTGAACCGCTTCACCCAGCCACGCACGCCCATGTGGCCTGCGAACGTGGCGCACGGGATCCGCGGCACCTCGACGCGCAGCACGACCGAGCCGATGCGCCAGACCTCGCCGATCCGGGCGGTGGTGCAGTCGACGCCCACGGTGGTGAGGTTCTCGCCGAACATCCCGTTGGGGAGGGGCCGGTCCAGCTGGGTCTCCCACCAGTCGAGGTCCTCGCGGGCGTAGGCGTAGACGGCCTGGGTGCGGCCCCCGTGGTGGCGGCGGTCGCCGATGTCGTCGCCGACGACGCCGCTGCCGAGCCCGCCGTGCATACTCCCCGGGACGCGCACCTCGACCGCGTCGACGGGACGCTTGTCGATCGCGGTGGTCGGGCCGCTCGCGTAGCGCCTCGCGACGCCCGCGCCGACGTTGAGGGACAGGATGCGGGCGTCGGTCACCCGCCCGAGCGTAATGGTCGGCCTCCCCGATAACGTGCCGACATGTCCTCAGGTCGCGCGCAGCTGCTCGTCTCCGTCCCCGATGAGGAGTATGCCGCCCAGCTGGCAGACCTCGAGGGCGTCGACACGCTTGTCTGGGACATGCGTGAGCCACACCCGCGAGTGGGGGAGATCGACCTCGTCGTACGGCCCTACCTGCATCCCGTCGACCTCGCGGCCGCGCTCGACGGCGCACGGTCGCTCCAGGTCGTCCAGATCCAGAGCGCCGGCTACGAGGACGTCCTGCCCCACGTGCCGGCCGGCGTCACCCTGTGCAATGCCGCGGGCGTCCACGACGCCAGCACCGCCGAGCTGGCCGTCGGGCTCGCCATCGCCTCGCTGCGCGACCTGCCGCAGTTCGTCCGGAGCCAGGACGAGCACGTCTGGCAGGACTGGTCCTACCGGCGTTCCCTTGCCGACAGCAGGGTCCTGCTGCTCGGCTACGGCCAGATCGGCCGGGCCATCGCGAGCCGGCTGCGCCCCTTCGAGGTGTCGCTGACGGCGATCGCGTCACGGCCCCGGCCGGGTGACGACCTCGTCGGGTGGATCCACGGCATCGAGGAGCTGCCCGACCTCGTCGGTCAGGCCGACGTGCTCATCGTCATCGTGCCGCTGACACCGGCCACCCGCCGGCTCGTCGACGCCGACCTGCTCGCGCGGATGCCGGATGGCGCGCTGGTCGTCAACGTCGCTCGCGGCGGCATCGTGGACACCGACGCCCTCGTCGCGGAGTGCGCCAGCGGCCGGCTGCAGGCCGCCCTGGACGTGACGGACCCGGAGCCGCTGCCCCCGGGCCACCCGCTCTGGAGCACTCCCGGCGTGATCATCACCCCCCACGTGGGCGGGGCAACGCGCGCGATGCGGCCGCGGTCGATCGACCTGGTCCGCCGGCAGGTCGAGGCGCTGAGGGACGGCCGGCAGCTCGCGAACGTCGTCTCCTGACAACCTCGCCGGCGACACGCCAGACCGTCCCGGCGACACGCCGAATCCCTCTTGTCCGTCATGACGCCATAGTTCACACTGTCAACATGACCGAGACGATCGTTGCCATCGGCACGCGCAAGGGCCTCTGGATCGCCCGCAGCGACGACCGGGAGAGCTGGCATCTCGAGGGCCCGCACTTCCTCATGAGTGAGGTCGCCTCCCTCGCCATCGACACCCGGGAGGGCCGCGCGGCGGTCCTCGCTGGCGTCAAGTCATGGCACTGGGGACCGACCGTGCAGGCCAGCGAGGACGGCGGCCGCACCTGGACCGAGAGCGCCGAGCGGGCCGTCGCCTTCCCGAGCGACACCGACACCGCCCTCGAGCGGATCTGGCAGCTGACCCCCGACCCCAACGACACCGACGTCGTCTGGGCGGGCGTCGAGCCCCACGCCCTCTTCAGGAGCACCGACCGCGGCGAGCACTACGAGCTCGTCCGGGGCCTCTGGGAGCACCCGCACCGGTCCCACTGGGAGCCGGGCTTCGGCGGCGGCGCCGTGCACACCGTCGTCCCCGACCCCGGCCACCCCGAGAACCTCCTCGTCGCGATGAGCGCGGGCGGCGTCTACCGCTCGTCCGACGCCGGCGCGTCCTGGGCGCCGAGCAACCCGGGCATCCGGGCCTACTTCATGCCCGACAACGAGTACCCGGAGTACGGCCAGTGCGTCCACAAGGTCGCGCGTGGCGTCGACGGGGCGCTCTACGCACAGAACCACAAGGGCGTCTACCGCTCCGACGACGGCGGCACGACGTGGGTCTCGATCGCCGACGGGCTGCCGACCGACTTCGGGTTCACCATCCTCGCCCACCCGAGCCGGCCCGGGACGGTGTGGAACATCCCCGTCGCCGACGACGGCCAGCGGATCCCGCCGGACGCGCAGCTGCAGGTGCAGCGCTCGGACGACGGGGGGCGATCCTGGCGGATGCAGGCCAAGGGGCTGCCGGCCGAGAGCTACACGTGCGTGCTGCGCGACGCCGCGTCGCTCGACAGCGAGGACCCGGTCGGTGTCTACTTCGGCACCCGCAACGGCGACGTCTTCGCGTCCGTCGACGAGGGTGAGACGTTCAGCCGGATCGCGACGCAGCTGCCCGACGTGCTCGTCGTCCGTGCGGGCCAGCTGCCC
Source organism: Intrasporangium sp. (assembly GCF_051961875.1). Lineage (GTDB taxonomy): Bacteria > Actinomycetota > Actinomycetes > Actinomycetales > Dermatophilaceae > Intrasporangium_A. The sequence goes on from NZ_JBQCCV010000140.1 coordinate 30,490, forward strand.
TGAGTCGCGAAGGATTCCGTATGTCGCTCACCCCCGTCCGGGTCATCCTGCCCGGAATGCTCCGCGACCTCGTCGGTGGCGTGCCGGAGATCGAGGTCGGCCTGGCTGACGGACAGGCCACGGTCGCGGACGTGCTCGACCGGGCCTTCGTCGAACACCGGATCCTCGACGGCAAGGTGCGCGACGAGCGGGGCCAGATCCGCCAGCACGTGAAGGTCTTCGTCAACGGCGAGGACGCGACCCGGGGTGCCGGCGTGGCGACGCCCGTGCCGGCCGGCGCCCGGGTTCACATCATCAACGCCGTCTCCGGCGGCTGACCCAGCCCCCAATCGAGAGTGCACCTTTCCCGATCGAGCGTGCACGCTCGATCCAGACTTCTGCACTGTCGACCGGGGGTTTCACACGCTCGATCCAGACTTCTGCACTGTCGATCAAGGGTTTCAGACTCTCGATCCAGACTTCTGCACTGTCGATCGGGAGACGTGCGCCCGTCGGGACTACTGCACACGCGATCCGGTGGGGGTCAGGTCGAGCAGGAGGGGGTGGACGGCCTGCTTGAGGGCGCCGGCCGGTAGCGACCGTGGCTCGACGAGTCGCTGGGTCATCGAGCCCTGGACCAGCGCGACGGCCGTACGCACGAAGAGCTCGGTCGGCATGGGCAGCGACACCGAGTGCTCACGGCAGATCTCGTCGACCACCTCCACGAGCGTCCGGCGGACCCGCTTCTGCTGCTGGGCCCACGCGCGCCGGGCCTCCGCGTCGCGAATGGCGTGCAGGGTGAACTCCGTCGTCAGCAGGAGCCACTGCTCCGTCCGGGGACCCTCGGCGGTGAGGGCGGCGAAGACGTCCCGAAGCACGGTGCCGGGGGAGACATCACGGTCAGCGGCAGCGCGGATCCGCTCGACGAGCGTGGCGGTGTGCTCCGACGAGAGCTCGATGACGAGGTCGTCCTTGGAGGCGAAGTTCGAGTAGAAGGCGCCCCGGGTGAAGCCGGCCCGCTCGCAGATGTCCTCGACGGACGCCCCGTGGAAGCCCCGTTCCGCGAAGACCTCGCTGGCTGCGTCGAGGAGCCGGCGTCGTGTCGCCAGCCGTCGTGCCGTGAGCCGCTTGCCGGCGCCGGTGTCCGCCATGTCCACAGCATACGCTCTCGTATTGGATACGGGGATGTATTGGATGCATACTCGTATTGAAATGAGTGTGTTCCGCAGAGCTTCCAACCCGCCCACCGACCCCGCCGACGTCCTCGTCCACGACCTCACCGTCCCCGGGCCGCACGAGCCGTTCATCAGCGACCTGTCGTTCCTCGCGCGCGCTGGCCAGGTCACCGTCGTCCCGACCGACCCGGGTCACCCGCAGGCCGCGCTCGCTTTGGCCCTCTCCGGCCGCATGGACGGCGTGACCGGCTCGGTGAAGGTCGCGGGCAGCGCCGAACGGCGGGACCTCCAGTCCCTCGTCCGCCTCATCGACGTCGAGGATGTCTCCGCCCCCGACGACGCGCTACCGCTCCGGACGGTCATCCGCGAGGAGCTCGCCCTCGCGGACCAGCGCTCGTCCCGGGCACAGGTCCATTCGTTCCTCGACCAGCGCGACCTGACCGGCCTCGCAGGGGAGCGGTGGGACCGGGTCCCGCCCGGGACCCGAGTCGCGCTGCTCACCGAGCTCGGCGCCTGGCGCCCCGGAACCCGGGTCGTCGTGGTCGCCGGCCCGGACCGGCATGGCGGCGACCCGATCGCCTGGTTGCGGCCGGCCGAGGAGGTTGCCGAGCACGGCCTCACCGTCATCGTCCTCTGCGCCCCGGCGACCGCGACCCACCTGCTGCAGCACCGCCACGACTCCTCCGTAACGACCGGCACGGTCATCCCCTCGCTCGCCCCCTGGGCCGGCACCGTCCGACCCGCCACCTCACACACCACCTCACTCGAGGAAGCCCACGCATGAGACCGCTTCGTCTCGCCGCCTCGGAGCTGCGCCGTCTCTCGGCGTCGACGCTCCTCAAGCTCGCGCTGCTCGCCTTCGCCCTCATCCCGACGATCTACGCCGGCCTCTACCTGTACGCGAACAAGGACCCCTACGCCGCGTTCCCCAACCTGCCCGCCGCCGTCGTCTCCGAGGACGCCGGCACGACCCTCTCGACGGGGGAGCGGCTCCAGGTCGGCGGCACGGTGGCCGACCACCTCGTCGACTCGCGCTCCTTCGACTGGCACCGAGTCGACCGGACCCAGGCGCTCGACGGGGTGCGGTCCGGCCGCTACGACTTCGCGGTCATCATCCCGTCGTCCTTCTCGGCCGACCTGGCGTCGTCCGCCGACTTCAACCCCCGGCAGGCGAGCCTCGTCCTCGAGACGAACGACGCGAACAACTACATGACCTCGATGATCGGCAACACCGTGATCAAGGAGGTCTCCGACTCGGTCGCGAGCGAGGTCAGCGAGACCGCCGCGAGCAAGCTGCTCGCCGGGTTCACGACCATCCACGGCCAGCTGGGCCAGGCCGTGGACGGCGCCGGGCAGCTGAGCAGCGGCGCGGCCTCCGCCCACGACGGGGCAACGCAGCTCGCGGACGGCGCCGGCACGCTCGAGTCGGGCCTCGGCCGGCTCCAGACCGGGGCGACCCAGCTTGCCGACGCGACCGGACAGGCGCGCACCGGTGCCGACCAGCTCGCCTCGGGCGCCGACCGTCTCTCCGCTGGCCTGTCCACCCTCGACTCGAAGACGTCCACGCTGCCCAGCCAGACCAGCCGCCTCGCCGAGGGCGCCGCGCAGGTCGCGGCCGGCAACCGGAAGGTCGCGGCGATCGGCGACCAGGCGGCAACCGCCTCGTCCCGCCTCCGCAGCCAGGTCGCCACCGAGCGGCCCAAGATCCTCGCCAGCCTCAAGGCGGCCGGCCTGACCGACGCCCAGATCGCCGACGTGACGCAGCGCCTGGACAGCATCGACGGCTACGTCTCGACGGCCGACGCCACGGTGCAACAGGCCTCCGCCGACCTCGACCGGCTCTCCGCCGGCGCGGACCAGGTCGCCTCAGGCAGCCGCGCCCTCGCGAACTCGATGCCGGCCCTCGCCGGCGCAGTCCACCAGTCCGCGACCGGTGCCGGGCAGCTGCGTGGCGGCGCCCAGCAGCTGTCCTCGGGCCTCGGTCGGATCGACGACGGCGCCAGGCAGCTCGCCACCGCGGCAGGTCAGGCGGGCACCGGCGCAAGCACGCTCCATACGGGCGCGGTCAAGCTTGGCGACGGCCTCGGGCAGCTCCAGACGGGCGCGAGCCAGCTGCACGACAAGCTCGCCGAGGGCCGCAACTCCATCCCGAACCCCAGCGCGGCACAGCGCAAGGCGACGGCGCAGACGATCGGCAGCCCGCTGCGGGTCGAGTCCGACGCGATGTCGCGTGCGGGGACGTATGGCGCAGGGCTGGCGCCGATGTTCCTCAGCCTCTCGCTGTGGATCGGCGCGTACACGATCTTCCTGCTGGTCCGGCCCTTCTCCTCCCGGGCGCTCGCGACCAGCCAACGGTCGGTCCGCACCGCCCTCGGCGGCTGGCTCGCCCCCGCGGCCGTCGGCGTCGTCCAGGTCGTCGCGCTCCTCGCGATCGTCGGCCTCGGCCTGCGCATCCACGTCGCCCACCCGGTGCTCGCGCTGGGCTTCCTCGTCCTGGTCTCCGCCTCGTTCGTCGCGATCATGCACGCCCTCGCGTCGCGGCTCGGGGCCGTCGGCAAGTTCCTCGGGCTCGTCTTCATGGTGGTCCAGCTCGTCAGCTCGGGCGGGACGTTCCCGTGGCAGACGCTGCCCCGGCCCCTGCAGGCGGTGCACCAGGTCGTGCCGATGAGCTACGCCATCGACGGCCTGCGGCGGCTCATGTATGGCGCGCAGCTCGACCCGCTCGCCGGTGACGTCGCGGTGCTGGTCGCCTACCTCGTCGTCGCGCTGGCCGTCTCGACGGCTGCCGCCCGGCGGGCTCGAGTCTGGGATGCCCGTCGGCTCAAGCCGGACCTCGTCCTCTGACCGAGCTGGCGCGGCCAGTCGACAGGCCACGTCCCGTCGACTGGCTGCGTCCCGTCAGCTGGCCACCCGGGGCAGGGCTGACAACCTCCTCCCGGCGCGGCATGCTCGTGATCATGGGCATCGCGGCACAGGACAAGAGCCTCCTTCTCATGCGCCACGGCAAGGCCGAGGAAGGGGCCGGCAAGCCCGACCACGACAGGGTGCTCGCCAAGCGGGGCGTCCGCCAGGGCGAGCTGACCGGCGCGTGGCTGCGTGAGCAGGGGCTGGTTCCCGACCTCGTCATCTGCTCCACCGCCGTGCGCACCCGCCAGACGTGGGACGCGGTGCGGCACGGCGGGGCCCGCGCCGAGTACGTCGAGTTCCGGCGCCCGGTCTACCAGGGCGGCGCCGAGTCGCTCGTCGAGACGATCCGGGAGGATGCCGGCGAGTCGTCGACGGTCCTCGTCGTCGGCCACAACCCGACCATGGCGCAGGTGACCACCCTGCTCAGCGACGGCGACGGTTCGGCCCAGGCGCACGAGGCGCTGGCGAACGGCTTCGTGACGAGCGGGGTCGCGGTGCTGCGCTACTCGGGCGACTGGGCCGACCTCGAGTTCGGCACCTGCAAGCTCGAGCGCTTCCACGTCTGCGAGGAGTGACCCGGCCCCAGTCCGCGCGGGTGGGGCCGGCCCTGCAGGTTCACGGCCTGAGATGCCGTGTCCACCCTCCGGACGCGGTCCTATGCTGCTCCCATGACTCAGACCCCCGACATCAAGCCCCGCAGTCGCGACGTCACGGACGGCCTCGAAAAGGCCGCGGCGCGAGGGATGCTCCGGGCGGTCGGGCTCGGTGACGAGGACTTCGCCAAGCCGCAGATCGGGGTGGCGAGCTCGTGGAACGAGATCACCCCGTGCAACCTGTCGCTCGACCGGCTCGCCAAGGCCGTCAAGGACGGCGTCCACGCCGCCGGCGGCTACCCGCTCGAGTTCGGCACGATCTCGGTGTCCGACGGCATCTCCATGGGCCACGAGGGCATGCACTTCTCGCTCGTCTCCCGCGAGATCATCGCCGACTCCGTCGAGACGGTCATGAACGCCGAGCGGCTCGACGGCTCGGTCCTGCTGGCCGGCTGTGACAAGTCGCTGCCCGGGATGCTCATGGCCGCCGCGCGGCTCGACCTCGCCTCGGTGTTCCTCTATGCCGGGACGATCCTGCCCGGTGTCGCCAAGCTTTCGGACGGCACCGAGAAGGAGGTCACCATCATCGACGCCTTCGAGGCGGTCGGAGCGTGCGCGGCCGGCCGGATGTCCCGCGAGGACGTCGACGCCATCGAGCGTGCGATCTGCCCGGGTGAGGGCGCGTGCGGCGGCTTCTACACCGCCAACACGATGGCCGCCGTCGCGGAGGCGATCGGGATGTCGATCCCCGGTTCCGCCGCCCCGCCCGCCACCGACCGGCGCCGGGACCACTACGCACGCCTGTCCGGGGAGGCGGTCGTCGGTCTGCTCCGCAAGGGGATCACCGCGCGGCAGATCATGACCAAGGAGGCGTTCGAGAACGCCATCGCCGTCGTCATGGCCTTCGGCGGCTCGACGAACGCCGTCCTGCACCTGCTCGCGATCGCCCACGAGGCCCAGGTCGACCTCACCATCGGCGACTTCCAGCGCATCGGCAAGAAGGTGCCGCACCTCGCGGACGTCAAGCCCTTCGGGCGGTTCGTCATGAAGGACATCGACCACATCGGGGGCATTCCGGTGGTCATGAAGACCCTCCTCGAGGCGGGCCTGCTGCACGGCGACACCCTCACGGTGACCGGCAAGACCATGGCGGAGAACCTCGAGGAGCTGAACCCGCCGCACATCGACGGCAGGGTCATCCGGGGGATGTCCGAGCCGATCCACCGCACCGGGGGCCTGACCATCCTGACCGGGTCGCTCGCCCCGGAGGGCGCCGTCGTCAAGTCGGCCGGCTTCGACGACGACGTCTTCGAGGGGACAGCCCGCGTCTTCGACGGCGAGCGGGGCGCGATGGACGCGGTCGCCGAGAACGACCTGAAGCCCGGCGACGTCGTCGTCATCCGCTACGAGGGCCCGAAGGGCGGCCCCGGGATGCGCGAGATGCTCGCCGTGACCGGCGCCATCAAGGGGGCCGGGCTCGGCAAGGACGTCCTGCTCCTCACCGACGGCCGCTTCTCCGGCGGCACGACGGGGCTCTGTGTCGGCCACGTCGCGCCGGAGGCGGTCGACAACGGGCCGATCGCCTTCGTCCAGGACGGCGACCCGATCCGCCTCGACGTCGCCAACGGGCGCCTCGACCTGCTCGTCGACGAGGCGGAGATGGAGCGCCGCCGCGCCGAGGGAGTCAGGCACCCGGAGCCGCGCTACACCCGTGGCGTCCTCGCGAAGTACCGCAAGCTGGTGCAGAGCGCCAGCAAGGGCGCCGTCCTCGACTGACGACGACAGCGTGAGAACCCGAGCGACGAAGGAGCGAGGCCCGGAGCGCCGAGGAGCGGGTCGCAACAGGCTCGATTGTGCGAGCTCGGGTTTTGAGTTTTTCGGGGGGCTAATATGGCCACCCGAATACCTCAAAGCGCGGCTGGTGTCCGGCGGCTCAGACCTCGGCCGAAGTGTCGATGGCCCAGTGCCGCCACGTCGCCTTGACGCGCATACCGACCCGTTCGTAGAGGCCGAGTGCGCCCGTCCGCGAGTCGGTCGACAGCTCGGACCGCGTCGCCCCATGCTCCCGGGCGGCGGCGAAGGAGTCGACGAGCAGGGCCCGCGCCAGGCCGAGGCCGCGCCGGTCCCGCCGCACGGCCAGCCGGTCGACGTAGCCGTCCTCACCGGCCAGAACGATGACCGAGACCCCGACGACGACGCCCTCCGGGTCGACCATGACGCGCAGGTTCCACGGCTCGAACCCCGGACGCTGCAGGACGCCGGCCTCGAAGTCCTCCCACGTCTCCCGGTCGCGCTCCGACCACTCCAGGAACGCGTCCTCGAGGACGTCGTGCGCCGCGCGCCGGACCGCCTCGTCCTCGGCCACCCGGATCTCGTATCCGTCCGGGATCGGCTGCGCCACGATCTCCGCCCCGCCCGGCATCTCGAGGACCCACGAGGTCCACGCCACGTCGTAGCCGAGGTCGCGCATCAGCCGCTCCCCGGGCGAGCCGTCTGGTGCGGGCATGCCGACGAGTCCCTTGCCGTCGCGGCGGCTGATCCGCTGGGTCCACCGGGCCAACTCGGTCCCGATGCCCCTGCCCCTCCGGTCGGGTGCGACGGCCGCGTCGGCGCGCCTACCGCTCGCCACCTCGGCATAGCCGACGAGCCGTTCCCCCTCGAAGACGCCGATGCTCTGGGCGGCGAGGTCGAAGCTGGGCCGCTGCCAGTCGGCCACGATGTCCGCCTCCTCGATGGCGACCTCGCCGGTCGACTCGAGCTCACACTCGGCCATCAGCTCGAAGACCGCCCGTGCATCAGTCGGCCGTAGGGCCCGGACGGTGTATCCCTCGAGGGCCAGCTCGTTGATGTCGGACGCCTCGCTCGTCTGAGCGCTCATGGTTCCCCCTTCGTCGTGGTGCCCCCGACGAGTGTGCCGACCCTCCGTCCGGCCGCTCCACCCAATTTCCGGTCCGTATATCGCTCAGCCGGCTCCAGCTGCGCTCCAGCGCACTCCGCTCGCCCGGGGTGGGTGGCCCTGATCAGGCCCGCGCTCCGCCCCTCGGCGGGCCGAACCGGTTGTGACCGAGATGCACGGCCTGGCCCTCGACCAAGGCCTGGCGCAGCGCGCTGCGGAAGCGTCCGGGGCCCCAGTCCTGGGCGCCGAGAACGCGAAACAGACCCTCACGGGTCAGGGGCCCGCGCTCCCGGAGCGCCCGTGTGATGGCTTCGATCTCGTCGTCGAGCACCGTTCCCGGGGGCGTCATGTTCGGCCCCAGGCCTGCACCGCTCGGACCGGGCCGGTAGCGACGAGCACCCCTGCCCTCCTGTCGGCGCCGCTCCTCCCGGGCCGCGATGCGCTTCTCCCGCTCGGGCAGAACCCGCTCCGCATCGGTCTCCTCCGGCACGGCACCTCGCGCGGGCGCCGCCGCGGCTCGTCCGCCGACCCCCGCCTCCTCCGACCGACGAGCCCGCAGCTCCTCCGGGCTCAGATGTGTCCGGTGCTGCTCCCGTGCCTCCTGCGCGGTCAGCGGGAGGGCGATGTCCTCGAGCTGGGCCTGTTCCGCCCTCACGCCGAAGAAGACCTCGACGATGCCGCCGATGGCCATGACGATGGCGCCGATGATGAAGGCGACGGCCATCCTGGGGACGCTGCCGGACTCGATGAACTGACCGAAGAGGAGGGGTCCGCTGATGCCGCCGACGGCCGTGCCCAGCGCGTAGAAGAACGCGATGGCGAGGGCGCGGGTCTCCATGGGGAAGATCTCGCTCACCGTCAGGTAGGCGGCACTCGCACCTGCCGAGGCGAGGAAGAAGGTCGCCATGAGCAGCGCCTGGAAGCCCCAGACACCGCCGATCGACTTCACCATGACCCAGGCGAGGACGACAGCGAGGACGGCGGACCCGAGGAAGGTGCCGGAGATCATCGGCTTGCGTCCCAAGGTGTCGAAGAGGCGTCCGAGGAGCAGCGGGCCGAGCAGGTTGCCGACGGAGAAGAGGATGAAGAACAGTGGCACCCGGCTCGACGACACGTGGTAGGCCGTGCCCAGGAGCGTGCCGAGGTTGAAGGTGACGCCGTTGTAGAGGAAGGCCTGGCCGACGAACAACGCGACGCCGAGGATCGCCCGCTTCGGATAGAGGGTGAAGGCGACCTTGGCGATCTCCCGGAAGGGGATCGCCGCGCGTTGCCGCACCGTGAGGCTCTCCTCGGCCCCGGGGAGGTCGTGGCCGGTCTCCTCCCGGGTCTGCTGCTCGATCTCGCCGACGATGCGCTCTGCCTCGTCGTCGCGACCGTGGATGAACAGCCACCGGGGGCTCTCCGGCACGTGGCGCCGCACCAGCATGATGAGCAGGCCGATGACCGCTCCGAGCCCGAACGCGATGCGCCACCCGAAGTTCTTCGGCAGGATCGCCTCGTTGAGGAGCAGGAGGGTCAGGGCTGCCCCCGCTGCGGCCCCGGCCCAGTAGGTGCCGTTGATCGCGAGGTCGACCCGGCCCCGGACCCGGGCAGGGATCAGCTCGTCGATCGCCGAGTTGACTGCTGCGTACTCACCGCCCAACCCGGCGCCGGCGAAGAAGCGCATCAGGTAGAGGTACCAGGGTGCGAAGGCGAACGCGGTCAGGACCGTGCCGGCGACGTAGACGCACAGGGTGAGGATGAACAGCCGCTTGCGCCCGAACCGGTCGGTCAGCTGTCCGAAGACGAGGGCGCCGACGCAGGCGCCGACGATGTAGACGGCACCCGCCGTGCCGATCTGCGCCGCCGTGATGTGGATGCCGCTGCCCTTCTCGATGAGGCGGGCGGCGACGTTGCCCACCATGGTCACCTCGAGCCCGTCGAGGATCCAGACGGCGCCCAGCCCGATGACCACCCGCCAGTGGAACCTCGACCAGGGCAGCCGGTCGAGCCTCGCCGGGATCTTCGTGGTGATGGTGCCGGTCTGGACGCTCATCGCGGGCCTGCCGATCTCAACGCTTCGAGGAAGGACGGAGCGGCAGGGACGCGCCCCGGGCCGGCGACACCGCCCTCGCCCGTACCCGCGCACCGTGGCACTAAGCGCACCAGCGCCGACGGCCGGCCGAGGGCGGTCCCTCCTCCGGCCGTATGCCGCTCGCTGGTCCGCGCCGCGAAGGGGTCCTTTCCCGCGGGGCGCTCAGCGGCACAGGTGACCTTCGGCACCCTCGCCCGAGACGCTCCGGTCACATGGTGAGATCACCAATCTCGTGGATTGACACTCCACGCAGGAAGTAGCACGGTTGGAGCGTGGCTCGAATCCTCGTACTTCCCTAGCGCGCCGACCCCGACCGGTCAGCGCGCTTTCCCCTTCCGTCCTCACCTGGACTGGAGGGTTTTTTTGTGCAGGAGACCCGGCCCACACCACTCCATGAGAAAGCGATCGTCATCGTGAGCGACACCACCAAGCAGGCGCCCTCGCCGGCTGACGTGGCCTCCCTGGCCCGTCCCCGGTCCACCAACGAGCAGCCGGAGCAGGCCGTCGAGGTCACCGGTGCCCAGTCGCTCGTCCTCTCCCTCGAGGCGGTCGGGGCCGACACGGTATTCGGCATCCCGGGTGGCGCGATCCTGCCCGCCTACGACCCGATGCTCGACTCGACGAAGGTGCGTCACATCCTCGTCCGGCACGAGCAGGGCGCCGGCCATGCGGCCGAGGGCTACGCGTCCGCGACCGGCAGGGTCGGGGTCTGCATGGCGACCTCGGGCCCGGGTGCCACGAACCTCGTGACGCCGATCGCCGACGCACACATGGACTCGGTGCCGATCGTCGCGATCACCGGCCAGGTCTCGAGCGCCGCGATCGGCACGGACGCTTTCCAGGAGGCCGACATCCGCGGCATCACGATGCCTGTGACGAAGCACAACTACCTCGTCACCGACCCCGCGAAGATCCCGCAGGCGATCGCCGAGGCGTTCCACATCGCCCGCACCGGCCGGCCCGGCCCCGTCCTCGTCGACATCAGCAAGGACGCGCTCCAGGCGAAGACCACGTTCTCCTGGCCGCCGAAGTTCGACCTGCCCGGCTACCGCCCGGTGACCCGCCCCCATGGCAAGCAGATCCGCGAGGCCGCCCGGCTCATCGCGGCGGCCGAGCGGCCGATCTTCTACGTCGGCGGCGGGGTCGTCCGGGCGGAGGCGAGCGAGCAGCTGCGCCGGCTCGTCGAGCTCACCCAGATCCCGGTCGTCACGACCCTCATGGCCCGCGGCACCGTCCCCGACAGCCACCCGCTGAACCTCGGGATGCCCGGCATGCACGGCACTGTCGCGGCCGTCACCGGCCTGCAGAAGTCCGACCTGCTCATCGCGCTCGGTGCCCGCTTCGACGACCGGGTGACCGGCCAGCTGTCGACCTTCGCTCCCCACGCCAAGGTGGTCCACGCCGACATCGACCCGGCCGAGATCGGCAAGAACCGTGTCGCGGACGTCCCCATCGTCGGTGACGTGGGCGAGGTCATCACCGAGCTGATCCACCAGATCGAGGCGGACCGTCTCGACGGCTCCGACGACCCCGGCGCCTGGGACTACTCGGCCTGGCGCGAGCTCGTCGCCGGCTGGAAGGACACCTTCCCGCTCGGCTGGACCGACAGCGCCGACGGCACGCTCTCGCCGCAGTACGTCATCCAGCGCATCGGCGAGCTGACGGGCCCGGACGGGACGTATGTCGCGGGCGTCGGACAGCACCAGATGTGGGCCGCGCAGTTCGTCCAGTACGAGCGCCCCAACGCCTGGCTCAACTCGGGCGGCCTCGGCACCATGGGGTATGCGGTGCCCGCGGCGATGGGCGCGAAGGTGGCCGAGCCGGACCGCACCGTCTGGGCGATCGACGGCGACGGCTGCTTCCAGATGACGAACCAGGAGCTGGCGACCTGCGTCGTCAACAACATCCCGATCAAGGTCGCGATCATCAACAACAGCTCGCTGGGCATGGTGCGCCAGTGGCAGACCCTCTTCTACGGCGAGCGCTACTCGAACACCGACCTGCAGACGACGGGGGAGCGGATCCCCGACTTCGTCAAGCTCGCCGACGCCTACGGCTGCCTCGGGTTGCGCGCCGAGAAGCCCGAGGACGTCGACGCGGTCATCAAGCAGGCTCTCGAGACGAACGACCGGCCGGTCATCATCGACTTCATCGTCCACCGGGACGCGATGGTGTGGCCGATGGTGCCCGCGGGCGTCAGCAACGACAAGATCCGGGTCGCGCGCGACGAGGCGCCGGTGTGGGAACGCGAGGAGTGAGCGTCATGAGCAAGCACACGTTGTCGGTTCTCGTCGAGAACAAGCCGGGTGTCCTGACCCGGGTGGCCGCCCTCTTCTCGCGGCGCGGCTTCAACATCGACTCGCTCGCGGTCGGCCCGACGGAGATCGAGGAGATCTCCCGGATGACCGTCGTCGTCGAGGTCGAGGCGGGCGCCCTCGAGCAGGTGACCAAGCAGCTGAACAAGCTCGTCGAGGTCCTCAAGGTCGTCGAGCTGGACACGACCGGCGCGGTCCACAGCGAGATCTGCCTCGTCAAGGTCCGGGCCGACGCGACGACGCGCAGCCAGGTCGTCGACACGGTGAACCTCTTCAAGGCCAAGGTCGTCGACGTCGCGCCCGACGCGATGACGATCGAGGTGACCGGCACGTCGGACAAGCTGAGCGCGTTCCTCGCGGTCCTCGAGCCGTTCGGCATCAAGGAGCTCGTCCAGTCCGGCGTCGTGGCGATGGGCCGCGGCTCGCGCTCGATCACGGACCGCTCGCTGCGGAGCGCCTGACCGAACCGACCACTGGCTGGGCGAGCGGACCCCGGGTGCGCGCCCAGCGGCATACTCACTGACCAGACACACCCAAACCGAAGGAGAAGGCCACGATGGCCGAGATGTTCTACGACGACGACGCCGACCTGTCCGTGATCCAGGGCAAGAAGGTCGCCGTGATCGGCTACGGCAGCCAGGGCCACGCCCACGCGCTCAACCTGCGCGACTCCGGGGTCGACGTGCGCGTCGGGCTCGCCGAGGGCAGCAAGAGCAAGGCGAAGGCCGAGGCCGAGGGCCTCACGGTCCTGCCCGTCGCGGACGCCGTCACGGAGGCCGACCTCGTCGTCATCCTGACGCCCGACCAGGTGCAGCGGACCGTCTACGCGAACGACATCAAGCCGAACCTCAAGCCCGGTGCGGCGCTCCTCTTCGGCCACGGCTTCAACATCCGCTTCGGCTACATCACGCCGGAGGCGGACGCCGACGTCATCATGGTCGCGCCCAAGGGCCCGGGCCACATCGTGCGTCGTGAGTTCGTCGACGGGCGCGGCGTCCCGGTGCTCCTCGCCGTCGAGAAGGACGCGTCCGGCCACGCCTGGGACCTCGCCAAGAGCTACGCCAAGGCGATCGGTGGCCTGCGTGCGGGCGGCATCCAGACGACGTTCACCGAGGAGACCGAGACCGACCTCTTCGGCGAGCAGGCCGTCCTCTGCGGTGGCGCGAGCCAGCTGGTCCAGTACGGCTTCGAGACGCTCGTCGAGGCCGGCTACCAGCCCGAGGTGGCCTACTTCGAGTGTCTCCACGAGCTCAAGCTCATCGTCGACCTCATGATCGAGGGCGGCATCGCCAAGCAGCGCTGGTCGGTCTCCGACACGGCCGAGTACGGCGACTACGTCTCCGGCCCGCGCGTCATCGACCCGCACGTCAAGGAGAACATGAAGGGCGTCCTCGCGGACATCCAGAACGGCGCCTTCGCGAAGCGGTTCATCGACGACCAGGACGCCGGCGCGCCGGAGTTCAAGGCGCTGCGCGACAAGGGTGCCCAGCACCCGATCGAGGCGACCGGCAAGGACCTGCGCAAGCTCATGGCGTGGGTGCAGGACACGGACGCTGACTACGTCGAGGGCTCTGCAGCGCGCTGACCCGCAGGGACTGATCCGACCATCGGCCACGAAGTGCCCCCAACCCCGGTTGGGAGCCGCACTTCGTGGCCGATGGGCGTCTCGAGGTGCCTTCGTTGCCGATTGGCAGGGCGTATGCCGCTCACCGGCTCTTCGCCAGCCCGCCACGTGAGGTGCACCTCACGGTCACATCCTGAGCGCACCCTCCCGCATCCGGGCACCACGGTCCTAGACTGGCGCAGGCACATCGCGGTGCCAGTCGTTGGCCCGCGTCCGGCGGGGCCCGTACACCGTTCGAAGGGAATCCCCCTGTGTCCAAACCTGTCGTTCTCATTGCCGAAGAGCTCTCGCCCGCGACGCTCGACGCGCTCGGTCCGGACTTCGAGGTCCGCCACTGCGACGGAGCGAACCGCGACGAGCTGCTCCCGGCTCTGGCGGATGTCGACGCGATCCTGATCCGCTCCGCCACGAAGATGGACGCGGAGGCGCTCGCCGCCGGCAAGAAGCTCAAGGTCGTCGCCCGCGCCGGTGTCGGTCTCGACAACGTCGACGTCGCGGCCGCCACCCAGGCCGGGATCATGGTCGTCAATGCTCCGACCTCCAACATCACCTCGGCCGCCGAGCTCGCGGTCGCCCTGCTCCTCGCGACCGCGCGCAACATCGCCCCTGCCAACGAGGCCCTCAAGGGCGGGGCGTGGAAGCGGAGCAAGTACTCCGGCGTCGAGCTGCTCGACAAGACCGTCGGCGTCGTCGGCCTCGGCCGGATCGGTGCCCTCGTCGCCGAGCGGCTCAAGGGCTTCGGGATGAAGATCCTCGCCTACGACCCCTACGCCTCGGCCGCCAAGGCGGGCCAGCTCGGGGCCCAGCTCGTCGGCCTCGACGAGCTGCTCGCCGAGTCCGACTTCATCACCGTCCACCTGCCGAAGACGCCCGAGACCCTCGGCCTCATCGGCGAGGACGCTCTGTCGAAGGTCAAGCCGTCGGTCCGCATCATCAACGCGGCCCGTGGCGGCATCGTCGACGAGGCCGCCCTCGCCCGGGCGCTCGACGAGGGCCGCGTGGCCGGCGCCGGCATCGACGTCTTCGTGACCGAGCCGTGCACCGAGTCTCCCCTCTTCGCGCACGAGTCCGTCGTCGTGACGCCGCACCTCGGCGCCTCCACTGAGGAGGCCCAGGAGAAGGCCGGCATCTCGGTCGCCAAGTCGGTCCGCCTCGCCCTCGGCGGCGAGCTCGTCCCGGACGCGGTCAACGTGAGCAGCGGCTTCATCGCCGAGGAGGTGCGCCCGGGAATCACCTTGGTGGAGAAGCTCGGTCGCATCTTCACGGCCGTGGCCGGTGCCGTGCCGGCCCAGCTCGACGTCGACGTCCGCGGCGAGATCACCGAGCACGACGTCAGCGTCTGGAAGCTCGTCGCCCTCAAGGGTGTGTTCACCGACGTCGTCGAGGACCCGGTGACCTATGTCAACGCGCCGATCCTCGCCGAGCAGCGTGACTGCAAGGTGCGGCTCGTCACGTCGGCGGATGCCGGGGATTTCCGCAACATCACCATCCTCCGCGGCACGCTCGCTGACGGCACGATCGTCTCGGTCGCGGGCACCCTCACCGGCCCGAAGATGGTCGAGAAGCTCGTCGGCGTCGGCGAGTACGACCTCGAGGTGCCCCTGTCGGACCACATGCTCGTCTTCGAGTACACCGACCGCCCGGGCGTCGTCGGCCGCATCGGCCAGCTGCTCGGTGACGCGGGCGTCAACATCGGCGGCATGCAGGTCTCCCGCCACGGCGACAGCGCCATCGGCGTGCTCAACGTCGACAACGTCGTCTCCCAGCAGCTCGCCGGCGAGCTCGCCGAGGTCATCGAGGCGAGCAAGTTCGCGGTGGCCGACCTCGGAGACTGACCAACCAATCCGGTATGCCGCTGGGGTGGGGCCCCGCCGCCCCCGCGGGGCCCCCCCCACGCCCAAACAGTTTAGGGGGTGGTGGTGAAACCCCCGCCCTCAAAGGGG
>NZ_JBQCCV010000141.1:0-3780 GCF_051961875.1 Intrasporangium sp.
CGACAGGACCTCGACGGTCACGCCCTGGTGGTCGTCGGCCCCGGACGCGACGCCGCATACGTCGCGCAGCTGCGCGCGCTCGCAGCCAAGCTGGGAATCGAGGACGACGTGGTGTGGGTTGGGGGCACCGCCCTCGAGGAGACGGTCGACTTCTACCGCGCCGCAGGCGTTTTCGTCTATCCCTCCCACAACGAGACGTTCGGTCTGCCCATCCTCGAAGCCATGGCCTGTGGCTGTCCGGTGGTCACCTCGGACTGCAGTGCCATGCCCGAGACGGCAGGAGGCGCCGCCGTGCTCGCCGACCCGGACGACCCTCAGGCGATCGCCACGGCCATCATCCAGGCACTGGACGGTGGGATCGCCCGCCGAGAGCTGGGGATCGCGCGAGCAGGCGAGTTCACGTGGCGCCAGACCGCGAAGGAGACGCTCGAGGTGTACCGAGAGGTGAATTCGATGCGCAGAGCCCGACGATGAGAATCCTGGTCACCGGAGGAGCCGGGTTCATCGGATCGCACACCTGCGACCGGTTGGTGCAGCTCGGACACGACGTCACGGTGCTGGACGCCCTGACCGCACCCGTCCATCGTGAGGGCAGACCGAACTACGTGACGGCGGGTGCGCACCTGTGGGTCGGGGACGTCCGAAACCGTGACCTGCTCGTCAACCTGCTCCGTCGCGTCGATGCCGTCTACCACTTCGCCGCCTACCAGGACTACCTCACCGACTTCTCCCGGTTCTCATCCGTGAACGTCGTCTCGACGGCGCTGCTGTACGAGCTGATTGTCTCCGAGGGCCTCGACCTCCAACGTGTCGTCGTGGCATCGTCGCAGTCAGCGATGGGCGAGGGGCTGTACCGGTGCATCGACCACGGTGAGCAGACGCCGGACATGCGTTCCGAGCAGGCGCTCCGGGCCCAGCAGTGGGACCAGCGGTGTCAGGTGTGTGGGGGCCCGCTCGAGATGCTGAAGACGCCAGAGCGGGTCTCCAATCCCCAGAACGCCTACGGGATGTCGAAGTACGGCGAGGAGATGGTCGCGATCAACCTCGGTCGTCGCTACGGCATACCGACCGTGGCACTGCGGTACAGCATCGTGCAAGGACCACGACAGTCGATCTACAACGCATACTCCGGCGCGTGCCGGATCTTCTGTCTGCACTACCTCCTCGGCAGCGCGCCAACCCTCTACGAGGACGGGCAGATGGTTCGTGACTACGTCAACATCCACGACGTGGTGGCGGCCAACGAGCTCGTGCTCACCGACGAGCGGGCGGTCGGTGGCGTGTTCAACGTCGGCGGCGGCGTCGGCTACACGACGGCGCAGTTCGCTGATGTGGTCCGCGCCCACTACGGGTCCGACCAGGCGGCTCGTGTGTCCGGCGAGTACCGCTTCGGCGACACACGGCACATCCACTCGGACATCCACGCGCTCCAGAGCCTCGGGTGGCAGCCGGAGCGGTCTCCTTCCGAGTCCGTGGCGGAGTATGCCGCGTGGCTGGAGGGGATGCCGGGCCTGGATCGCGTGCTCGCGGAGGCGGATGCGACGATGCGTCGGCTCGGGGTGGTGCGCCATGCCGACGGGCGGGTGATGGCATGAAGGCGTTCCTGCTCGCCGCTGGGCTGGGCACTCGCCTGCGTCCCCTCACCGACGCCGTCCCCAAGTGCCTTGTCAGCGTGGGCGGGATGCCCCTGCTCGACCTCTGGCTGCAGCAGCTGTCCCGGGCGGGGGTGACCGAGGTCCTCGTGAACCTGCACCACCTCGCCGAGCAGGTCGTGGACCACCTGGCGCGCACATCACAGCCCGTCACGGTCCGGACCGCGTACGAGCCCACCCTCCTCGGGAGTGCCGGCACGCTCCTGCAGAACCGTGACTTCGTGGCGGGGGAGGAGTCGTTCCTCGCCGTCAATGCCGACAACCTGACCGACTTCGACCTGCGTGAGCTCGTGGCCTCTCATCAGGCCTCGCGTCCCATGGCGACCCTGGGCCTCTTCCACGCGGCGGATCCGTCCAGCTGCGGGATCGTCGAACTGCGGGACGGAGTCGTCGTGTCCTTCGAGGAGAAGCCGCACGAACCACGCGGCGATCTGGCGAACGCAGGCCTGTACGTGTTCGATTCGGAGGTGCTCGATCTCATCGGGACTGCGTTGCCCCAGGACATCGGGCGTGACCTCCTCCCGCAGCTCGTCGGCAGGGCGAGGGGGCGAAGCCTCGGTGACGCGTACTTCGCCGACATCGGTACGCCACGGGCCCTCCGCGACGCCCGCCACCGCTGGGCCCACGGCCGATCGGTCGTCCCGGTCGGTGCACCCGAGTAGAGGTCGCAGTGAGAAGTGACGTGAGCCCCGGTTCCATCGCCCGGACCAGCCGGACCGGCATGCCGACCCCGCTCGTCATCGCAGCCGTTGCCCGTGAGCGCGGGATCACGGGTGTTCACACGCATGTGCGTCAGCTGCGGGGCTACCTGGACCGCACCGGGCAGCGGGCGGAGCTCATCACCCCGCACACCTGGGTGGGCCGCGGCTTCGGGGCCTGGTGGCGTGAGGCCGTCCTCCTCCCGCTCTTCGGCGTGCGAGTGCTGCTGGAGCGCACCTGGGGACCCGCGCATGTGTGGTGGTATCGCACGTCGCACGAGATCTTCCTGCGGAGGGTGTTGCGACACCGTCTGGCGAGCCTCGGCCCATGCACGGTCTACGCACAGTGCCCCGTGGCGGCCCGCGCGGCCCTCGCGGCCCGATCCGGGCCGCAGCAACGCGTTGTCCTGGCTGTTCACTTCGGAACCTCGCAGGCCGATGAGTGGGTTCACAAGGATCAGATCTCGCGGGACGGTCGGGTGTTCCGGTGGATCCGCAGAACCGAACGGCAGGTCGTCCCTCGGGTCGACGGCCTGGTGTTCGTGTCCGGTTGGGCCCGCGCGGCTCTGCGCGCGTGGCTTCCGGAGGCGGACGGGGTCCCGAGCACGGTGCTCACCAACTTCGTCAAGGCCGCACCGGTTGCGGCTGATCCCCCGCCTTCCGCCGACTTGGTCAGCGTGGGAAACCTCGCCGTCGCCAAGAATCACCGTTATCTGCTGCAGGTCCTTGCGGAAGCGAGGGCGGCCGGCCATGAATACTCACTCGACATATTCGGAATGGGGGAGGAGCGCGAGAACCTGAGACGCCTCGCCGCCGAGCTCGGCCTGAGCCAGCAGGTGCGGCTCCAGGGGTTCCGTAGCGATGTCGAAGGTCTGTTGCCGGCATACAAGGCCTACGTGCACGCCTCCTACGTCGAGACGTCATCGCTCGCGATCATGGAGGCCATGGCGGCGGGCCTTCCCATCATCTCCTCGACGGCAGGAGCGTTGGCCGAGCTCTTCAACGACCCGGCCGAGGGACGGTTCTGGCCGCTCGATGACCCCGTGTGCGCCGCCCGCATTCTCACCGAGCTGCTGGAGGATCCGGAGGAGCTCGACCGGGCGGGGCAGGCCGCTCGTCGGCGGTTCCACCGAAACTACGACGCCGAGGTGGTCGCGCCACGGTTGCTCCGCTTCCTGAGCGCGCCCACTCACGAGACCTGAAACGACACACCGGTCAAGCCGGTGCGCGGGTGGGGGTGCCGCGCCGTCGCTGTCGACCGGTTCGCCACCGGTGCGGCAGCCGGCTGCCGCTCGTCGCAATCGCGGCCGCGAGGAGGATCCCTCCCAGCACGTCACTCGGCCAGTGCGCGCCGGAGACGAGCAGGCTGGTCGCCAGGAGCGACGCCGCAAGCACCACCGGCGGCCACAGCCACCACCACGCCACCGGCC
>NZ_JBQCCV010000142.1:0-4592 GCF_051961875.1 Intrasporangium sp.
TCACCACGGCGGTGCCGTGGTGGACGGACTCGACTAAACCGTTGCGCACCACGTGCGCGACGACGGGGGCAGCGGTCCGGACATCGTAACGTGGGTGCACCGCCCCGCCCGGCTGTAGGCCGCCGGGCCCCCACCCGCGCGCGGGGGGCGGCCCTGCGGCATACTGCGGGACGTGTCTGAGCAGCCTCTTTCCGATGTCCTGACCGCTGCCCCTGTCGTCGCGCACGTGGTGCGCAACGGCTTCGTCGAGTCCGTCCACCACGGCACCGCCGTGGTGACCGGCCCGGACGGCGAAGTGCTCCTCGAGGTCGGCGACAGCAGCGGGCCGGTCCTGCCACGGTCGTCGAGCAAGCCGATCCAGGCCGTCGCCATGGTCCGCTCCGGGCTCGCGACCGACGGGCGGCTCCTCGCCCTCGGCTGCTCGAGCCACTCCGGCGAGGACTTCCACCTCGCCGGCGCACGCGAGATCCTCGGCGGCGCCGGCCTCACCGAGATGGACCTGCAGAACACCCCGGACTACCCCCTGGACGAGAAGGCGCGCATCGCTTGGGTCGCCGCCGGCCACCCCAAGCAGTCGATCGCCCAGAACTGCTCGGGCAAGCACTCGTCGATGCTGGCCACGTGTGTCGCCGCCGGTTGGGACACGGCGACCTACCGCGACCCGGAGCACCCCTTGCAGCAGGCCATCACGCAGGCAGTGCTCGACCTCACGGGCGGGCCGGTGAGCGCGGTCGCCATCGACGGCTGTGGCGCTCCGATCCACGCCGTCCCGCTGGTCGGGCTCGCCCGGGCGTTTGGCCGCATCGCGGGCGCGACCGACGGCCCCGAGGCGAAGGTGGCTCGGGCGATCTGCGAGTACCCCGAGTATCTGGGCGGCACGGACCGCGACGTCACGAAGCTGATCGCCGGGGTGCCGGGCCTCGTCGCGAAGGACGGCGCAGAGTCCGTGTATGCCGTCGGGCTGGCCGACGGCCGTGGCGTGGCGGTCAAGATCGCCGACGGTGGCGCACGGGCGCGGGGCCCGCTCCTCGCTGCGGTGCTGCGCCGCATCGGGGTGGACCAGGAGGAGGCGCTCGCCGCGCTCGAGCAGGAGCCGGTCCTCGGGCACGGCCAGCCCGTCGGTGCCGTGGTCCCGGTCGGGGTCTGAGCGGTGCGAGCCGTCCTCCAGCGCGTCACCTGCGCCAGGGTGGAGGTCGACGGCGAGGTGGTGGGGGAGATCTCCCGGCCGGGGCTGCTCGCCCTCGTCGGGGTCACCCACGGCGACGGGCCGGACGAGGTCGAGCGGATGACTCGCAAGATCGCCGAGCTGCGCATCCTGCGCGACGAGCAGAGCGTGACCGACACAGGGGCACCGGTGCTGGTCGTCAGCCAGTTCACCCTCCATGGCGACACCCGGAAGGGACGCCGGCCCTCGTGGAGCGCCGCGGCGCCGGGCCCTGTTGCCGAGCCGGTCATCGACGCGCTCGTCGCCGCGCTGCGGGACCGGGGGATCGAGGTGGCGACCGGCAGGTTCGGGGCGATGATGGCGGTCACCTCCACCAACGACGGGCCGTTCACGGTGCTCGTCGAGACGTGACCATGACGTGACAGGGCCAACTCCGCGAACCGGTCGTGCCGACAGGTCAGGCGGTTAGGCTGGGAGCATGTCGCTGTTCTTGGGGTTCCAGTCCTTGGTGCTCACGGTGCTCGGAGTTGCCGCCCTGGGCTGCGAGCTCTTCGCCTTCGTCGACGCCCTGCGTCACCCCGAGGCCGCCTATGCCGCCGCCGGCAAGCGGACCCGGACCTTCTGGCTCATCCTGACCGGTGTCGCGCTGCTCTTCGGCGTCGTCACCGTCTTCAACGTGATCTCACTGCCCGGCATCATCGCCTTCGTCGGCGCCGCGGTCTACCTCGCCGACGTCCGTCCCGCACTTCGCCACGTCAGAGGCATCGGCTCCGGTTCCAACCGACCGTGGTGACGCGCCCGCCGGGCGAGCTCTCGTCCGGCACACCAGCGGCGTGGGCGCCCCGAGTGCACCACGACGACCAAAATGAGGGGGAAGAATGACGGATCGACCGACCTCGGCCGTGACCACGCAGGAGCACGAGCACGACTCGACGCCGCGGCACCATCCGGACGACTACGACCTGGGTGACCGCAACCCCACGAATGACATCTTCGTCGCCGAGCGGCCTTGGGGCACCTTCCAGCAGTTCGTCTCCAACGAGCAGGTGACGGTCAAGATCATCACCGTGGGGCCGGGTCACCGGCTCTCGCTGCAGAAGCACGACCACCGGGGCGAGATGTGGCAGGTGCTCGACGTGCCGATCGACATCACCGTGGACGACCGGCACTGGGTCGCGCAGCCCGGCGAGACCGTATGGGTGCCGCGCGGCGCCCAGCACCGGATGGGCAACCCGGGCGACCAGCCGGGGCGGCTGCTCGAGGTCGCCTTCGGGCACTTCGACGAGAGCGACATCGAGCGCCTCGAGGACGACTACGCGCGCTGCCCCGACAACGGGCAGTAGAACCGCGCTTCCTGTTGCGCTTGCCGTCGCGAGGAGGCTTTCGACGGCGGTGGTTGGCGGCCACTGAGCCGCTCGGGCCTCAGGAGGCGGAGGCCACGGCAGACCAGGCCACGGTGATCTCCCCGAGGCGCCACCGGGAGGGACCGTCCAGCAGCGGCCAGTCGGACGCGACGGCCGAGGCCATGGACAGGAAGCGCTGCCGCACGCCGAAGGCCCCTTGGGGCGCCGCGCGGGCCCACGCCCGGTCGAGGTCCTGCAGGAAGGCGTGGACCGGCTCGCCGGGAACGTTGTGATGGATGAGTGCCTTTGGCAGGCGCTCCGCCACATCGGACGGTTGCTCCAGGCCCCGCAGCCGTAGCGAGACCGTGAGGCTCACCGGGCCGGACCGCTCGACGGCGACCCATGTCGCCCGGCGCCCGATCTCGTCGCACGTGCCGTCGACGAGCAGGCCCTCGTCGGTCAGCCGGTCCTGCACGAGGGCCCACGCCCCGGTCACCTCGCTCTCGTCGTACTGCCTCAGCACGTTGAAGGCGCGCACCACCGTCGGGCGGGCGCCGCGTTCGAGCGGGACCTCGAAGCCACCCAGCCGGAACCGGAGCCCCGGCCGCTCCAGCTCGCGCCCGGCCGCGACCCGCTCCGGGTCGATCTCGATGCCCACGACCTCGACGTCAGGCCGGACCCGGGCAAGCCGGTCATGCAGCTCGACGGCGGTGATGGGCGAGGCGCCGTAGCCGAGGTCGACGACCACGGGCGCCGAGCTCGACCTGCGCAGTCGCCAGGCCTGCGGTCCGGCGAGCCACCTGTCGCACCGCCGCAGCCGGTTGGGGTTCGTCGTGCCGCGGGTGATCGTGCCCACTGGTCGACTGCCCACGGGCCGAGCCTATGCCGTGGCCTATCGTCGGGGAGGTGGCGTCGTCCGGACGCCGCCCACCATCCCGACGAGGTGCGCGAGCCATGGCTGTGGCCGCGGGAATACCGCGAACGGGCCGAGTGCTGTGGCGAGTGAGCCCACCGCAGAGTGGTGAGAGGACGGTGTTCATGGCGACGGAGCCGCGACGCGTGGCGATGATCAGCGTCCACACCTCGCCCCTCGAGCAGCCGGGCACTGGCGACGCCGGCGGGATGAACGTCTATGTCGCCGAGACGGCGAAGCAGCTCGCGGCCAAGGGCATCGAGGTCGACATCTTCACCCGCCGCACCACGGCCGAGGTGCCCATCGATGTGGACCTCGTCCCCGGTGTCCGAGTGCGGCATGTGACCGCCGGTCCCTACGAGGGGCTCTCCAAGGACGACCTGCCGGGCCAGCTCTGCGCCTTCTCGGCCGGCACGATGCACGTCGGCCTCTCGGTGCCCGAGGACCACTACGACGTCGTCCACTCCCACTACTGGCTCTCCGGTCAGGTCGGCTGGCTCGCAGCCGACCGTTGGCGCGTCGCCCTCGTCCATTCGATGCACACCATGGCGCGCGTGAAGAACGGCCACCTCGCCGAGGGCGACAGCCCCGAGCCCCCGGGGCGCGAGATCGGCGAGGTGCAGGTCGTCGAGGCGGCCGACCGACTCGTGGCGAACACCGAGGACGAGGCACACGAGCTGGTTGAGCTGTATGCCGCACCGCTCGCGAAGGTGTCCGTCGTCCCTCCCGGCGTGGACCTCGCGACCTTCACGCCGGGCGACCGCGGGAAGGCCCGAGCAGAGCTGGGCCTGCCGCAGGACGCCGACCTGCTCCTCTTCGTCGGCCGGATCCAGCCGCTCAAGGCACCCGACGTCCTGCTCCGTGCCGTCCACCGGCTCGTCGAGCGGGACCCCGGGCGTCGCCGGACGCTGCAGGTCGCCGTCCTCGGCGGACCGAGCGGCAGCGGCCTCAGCCACCCGCACCAGCTCGAGGACCTGGCCGTCGAGCTCGGCATCGGAGAGCTCGTGCGCTTCGTCAAACCGGTCGCCCGACCGGTCCTCGCCGACTGGTACCGGGCGGCCGACCTCGTGGTCATGCCGAGCCACTCGGAGTCCTTCGGGCTCGTCGCCATCGAGGCCGAGGCCTGCGGCACGCCGGTCGTGGCCGCGGCCGTCGGTGGCCTGCCGACTGC
>NZ_JBQCCV010000143.1:0-36132 GCF_051961875.1 Intrasporangium sp.
CCCATCAGGCCGTCGTCGGTGAGGTTGAAGGCGAACTTCAGCATCCGCTGCGCCTGCGGGGACTTGCCCATGATCTCCGAGGCGGCCTGCAGGGCTTCCTTCTCGAGGTCGGCGTGGTCGGCGACGATGTTGACCGCGCCCATCCGGTGCATGTCCTCGGCCGTGTAGGTACGCCCGAGGTGGAAGATCTCGCGGGCGAACTTCTGCCCGACGGACTTCGCGAGGTAGGCGGAGCCGTAGCCCGCGTCGAACGAGCCGACGTCGGCGTCGGTCTGCTTGAACCGGGCGTGCTCCCGGCTCGCGATCGTCAGGTCGCAGACGACGTGCAGCGAGTGCCCGCCGCCGGCCGCCCAGCCGTTGACGACGGCGATGACGATCTTCGGCATGGTCCGGATGAGGCGCTGGACCTCGAGGATGTGCAGCCGGCCGCCCTGTGCCTTGACGCGCGCCGCGTCGATGCCGGATGAACCAGGGTCGGCGTCCGGCGAGGTTGCGTACTGGTAGCCGGAGCGGCCGCGGATCCGCTGGTCGCCGCCGGAGCAGAAGGCCCACTTGCCGTCCTTGGGCGAGGGGCCGTTGCCGGTGATGAGGACGACGCCGACGTCGGGCGTCATCCGGGCGTGGTCGAGGGCCCGGTAGAGCTCGTCGACGGTGTGCGGGCGGAAGGCGTTGAGCACTTCCGGGCGGTTGAACGCGACCCGCAACACGCCCGACTCGGGCAGCGGCCGGCCCTCGTGGGCCCGGCGCCGGTGGTAGGTGATGTCGGTGAAGTCGAAGCCCGGGACGGTGTCCCACTCGCTCGGGTCGAAGATCTCGGAGACGCTGCTCTCGGCTTGCTCGCTGCTCACGCCAGCGACCCTAGCGTTGGGGGTGGGCCGCGCGGACGGCGCGGCTAGGGTCGCCCCATGCCGATCCCGCCGTATGTCGCTCACCTCCGGACGATGGTCGGCCACGACCTGCTGTGGTTGCCCGGGTGCACGGCGGTGGTGCTCCGCGAGCGTGGTGACGGTTGCAGCGGGCCCGAGGTGCTCCTGGTCAGGCGGTCGGACAACGGTGAATGGACGCCCGTCGGTGGAATCGTCGACCCTGGGGAGGATCCTCACGTGGCCGCGGTGCGGGAGGTGCTCGAGGAGACCTGCGTCGTCGCCGAGGTGGAGCGGCTGGTGTGGGTCAGCGCCGAAGCGGAGGTCCGCTACCCGAACGGCGACCGTGCGCAGTACCTGGACCACACCTTCCGGTGCCGCTGGGTGTCCGGCGAGCCACGTCCTGGCGAGGACGAGGCGACCGAGGTCGGGTGGTTTGGGATGGACGACCTGCCGCCGATGCAGCAGCGCTTCCTCGACCGGATCGCCCGCGCGCTGGAGGGCCCGGCCGGGGTCCGGCTCGGCCGTTGACCAAGCCGTGTGCCTCCGCGGTGTCCGCTCCAGGGGATGGCGGCCACGCAAGGCGGCCCCTACGGTGCAGGTATGAGTCTCGATCGACCGCAGCACCCCGATCCGTACGAGCTCCTCCCCAAGGTCGCGTCGTTCACCGTGACGAGCGAGGACGTCACCGACGGCCAGCCGCTCAAGCCCGACCAGGTTGCCGCCGAGGGCAACACGAGCCCCCAGCTGTCCTGGTCCGGCGCGCCGGAGGGGACGAAGAGCTATGTCGTGACGATGTTCGACCCCGACGCGCCGACGCCGTCCGGCTTCTGGCACTGGGCCGTCGTCGACATCCCGGCCGACGTGACGTCCCTGCCGGCGGGCGCCGGTGCCGCGGGTGGGGGCAGCCTGCCCGGCGGTGCCTTCATGCTCCGCAACGACGGGGGCGAGGCTGCCTTCATGGGCGCGGCGCCGCCGGAGGGTGACCAGGTCCACCGCTACTACGTCGTCGTCCACGCCGTCACCGAGGACAAGCTCGGCATCGACGAGAACGCCTCGAACGCGGTCATGAGCTTCAACCTCGCGTTCAAGACCCGAGGCCGCGCGATCGTCGTCGGCACCTACCAGCACTGACGCATCCGGCCCGGCCGGGCCGCCCGACCGCGGGTGGCCGGGCCGTCGTGCGCTCCTGCCCCGAAGCGGGGCGGCGAGGGCCGGGGAGCCGGTGGGCGGCATACCTGACATCTGTCACCGTGAGGTCCTGACATCCGCACGTGGATCGGGCGCGCCGGCGGACGTACGGTGAAACCAGGTCAACCGTTCGACTGGAGGTCCCGATGTTCACCCCACGCCACGCCATCGTCGCCGGAGTCGTGCTCGTCGCGCTGGCCGCCGCACTGGCCAGTGGCGGGCACGGCTTCTGGATCATCTTCCCCCTCTTCTGGGTCCTCGGCGGGCCCGGCCGCTGGGCTCGATGCCAGCGCCGCCAAGAGGGCCGGCGCGAGGACATCACGGCCCCCGACCCGACCCGGGACCGGCACGAGGCGTTCCCCGGCTCGCACTGACCGGCGACCGCGGGCGGCGTCGGTCATGATGGCTCAGTGACCGACCTGCCCACCGCGGACCAGCTGCTTGCCACGGCGCACGTGGTGTCGATCCCGATGCGCGTTCGCTTCCGGGGGATCGAGACGCGCGAGGCGCTCCTGTTCGAGGGGCCGCAGGGCTGGGGCGAGTTCGCCCCGTTCGTCGAGTACGACGACGTGGAGTCGGCACGCTGGCTCGCGGCCGGGATCGACTGGGCATATGCCGCGCAGCCGCCCCCAGCGCGTGACGTCGTCCCCGTCAACGCCACCGTCCCCGCGGTCGGGCCGGAGCGCGTGCCGGAGGTGCTGGCGAGGTTCGACGGGTGCACCACGGCCAAGGTCAAGGTCGCCGAATCAGGTCAGACCGTCGCCGACGACGTCGACCGGGTCGCCGCCGTACGCGACATGATGGGCCCGACGGGTCGGATCCGGGTCGACGCCAACGGCGGGTGGGACGTCGACACCGCCACCGCCGCGCTCGGGAAGCTCGCGCCATACGGGCTCGAGTATGCGGAACAGCCTTGTGCCACAGTCGAAGAGCTGGCCGAGCTGCGAACCGGGCTGGCGCGCAAGAGGATCGACGTGCGGATCGCCGCGGACGAGTCGATCCGCAAGGTGTCGGACCCGGTGCGGGTCGCCCGGCTCGGCGCCGCGGACGTCGTCGTGGTCAAGGTGGCGCCGCTGGGCGGGGTCCGCACGGCGCTCGAGGTGGTCGAGGCGTGCGGCTTGCCCGCAGTGGTGTCGTCGGCGCTGGACACGAGTGTCGGGATCGCCGCCGGCGTCGCGCTGGCCGCGGCCCTCCCGTCGCTGGAGTTCGCCTGCGGGCTGGGCACGGTGAGCCTCTTCGTCGAGGACGTCGACGAGGACCCGCTGCGACCCCGGGGTGGGCTGCTGCCGGTGCGGCGCCCGGAGGTGAGTCGTGACCGGCTCGTGGCGCTCGCTGCGCCGGGGGAGCGGGTCGACTGGTGGCGGCACCGGGTGGTTCGCACCCTTCGGGTGCTCGAGGCAGGGCGCTCGTGATCCAGGCCTGCCTCAACGGGAGCCGGCGGCCCGGTTCGCACCCGCGGCTGCCGTTGGCGCCGGCCGACCTGGGGGCAGCCGCCCTCGCGGCGGCCGCGGCCGGGGCGGCCATGGTGCACGTCCACCCCCGCGACGAGCGGGGCCTCGAGACGCTCGACGCCCATGCGGTGTCGGCTGCGGTCGGCGCGATCCGGGAGCAGGCGCCGGGGCTCCGGGTGTCCGTGACGACGCGGGACGGGATCGCGGAGACCGCCCGGGAGAAGCTCGCTCTCATCCACTCGTGGCCGAGCCCGGAGCTCGGCGGCCCGGACTGCGCGAGCGTGAACTGGCACGAGGACGGGGCGTCGGAGGTCGCCCGGGTGCTCGTCACGAAGGGGATCCGGGTCGAGGCCGGCATCTGGACCCCTCAGGCGGCGACCGGCTTCGTCGCCACGCACTGGCCCTGGCAGGTCGAGCGGATCCTCGTCGAAGCGCTGCCCGGCATCAGCCGCGGCTCGAACGGCACGTGGGCCGTCGAGCGGATCCTCGCGGCGCTCGGGATGCTGCCGGCGCAGGTGCTCGTCCACGGCGAGGAGGCCTGGACCTGGCCGGTGCTGCGGTGGGCCCGGACGGCCGGCTACGCCACCCGGATCGGGCTGGAGGACACGCTCGTGCTGCCCGACGGGCACGAGGCCCGCGACAACGCCGAGCTCGTCGAGGCGGCCCGGCACGAGGCCGGCGGCGAGGCGACGTGGCCCCTGCGCCACCCGATCTGAGCCACCCGGTCGCCCGCGCACGGCGGAAGGTGCTGGAGTGACGGAGTGCTCACTCGTCCTGTTGGTCGAGTGAGCAGCTCGTCCCATCGGTCACAGGGGCAGCGAGGTGGCGAGGCCGCGCAGGTACGCCGCCTCGGTACGCCGGTCGTTGCGGGGCACCGGCACCTCGAGGACCCGGATCCCGGTCTGGGGCTCGGCCAGTGCCTCGGCGAGCCGCTCGAGGTCCGTGATCCGCTCGTATGCCGTGTGCCGGGCGCGGCAGAGCACCTCGACGTCCGTGCCGTGCGGGGTCGCGAAGACCCGCTCGAAGGCCGCGGCATACTGCCGGTCGCCCTGCTCGAGGGTGGCGAAGATCGAGCCGCCGTCATCGCTGACGACGACGATCGTCAGGGCGGGGCGACGGTCGCCGCGGGAGATCAGCAGGCCGTTCGTGTCGTGGATGAAGGTGAGGTCGCCCATGATCGCGAGCGACCGCCTCGCCTGGGGCCGGCCGAGGGCGACACCCAGGGCGGTCGAGGTCATCCCGTCGATCCCGGCCAGCCCCCGGTTGCCGACGACGAAGCGGTGCTCGCCGGGCGGCCACGGGTCGGCCATGAGGTCGAGGTCCCGCACCGGGTTCGAGGAGCCGACGACGAGCGTCGTGTGCGGGCCCACGGCCTGCGCCACCACCCGAGCGGTGGTCAGGCCGGACGGGCGGCCCCAGTCCTGCTGCTCGTCGATGCGCGCCGCGAGCCTCTGGTCGGCCTCGCGCCACCGCTCGAACCACTCCGGCGGGTCTGCCGAGGCGACCGTAGGGACCACGTCGACGTGCCGGGACACCCGTCCCGGGTCGGTGGCGACGCCGGCGGTGCCTCGCACTGCGATGATCTCGAGCGCCGGGTCGCTGATCAGTCCGGTCACCGGGCGGGACAGGGTCGGGTGCCCGACCACGACGACGCGCTCGATCTCGTCTCGCAGCTCCGTGGCGAGGAGCAGCCGGTAGGTGCGCAGGGCCTGGCTGCCCGTCCGCGCCCCGGACGTCGGCTCGGCGAGGAGCGGCCAGTTGCCGGCCTCGGCGAGGAGCCGGGCGGCGGGTCCGGCGTCGTCACCGGCGACGACGACAGTGCGGGGACCGTTGGTCAGGACCTCGGCGTCCGGCGCGGGATATCCCAGCCGCGCCATCCGCCCAGCCGGAGACGCCTCGAACACGGTGCCGGTGGGCGAGCCGGAGGGTCCACCGCCGGTTCGGACCCCGAACGGTGCGTTCGCGGCGAAGGTGGGACGGGTCCACCACGTGTCGGGCTCGGCGCTCGAGGGCAGCAGGTCGCCGTCGAACTGGAGGTTGAGCTGGGTCGGGCCGGCGGCGCGCACGGCGTCGGCCACCGATGCCGCGATCTCGTCGTCGCTCGCGTCCTCGTGCAGGTCGTGGCACGGCGCGAACACCCCGAAGATCCCGGCCTGCCGGGTCGTCTGGTTCGCGCCGGTGTCCCGCAGCCGCTCCGGCCGGTCGGCGCTGAGCACGATGATCCGCCGCCCGGAGTGGTGCGCCTCCATGACGGCGGGCAGCAGGTTGCCGACCGCCGTGCCAGAGGTCGTCACGACCGCCACGGGAGCACCCGACCCGAGCGCGAGGCCCAGCGCGAGGAACCCGGCCGACCTTTCGTCGACGCGGACGTGCAGGTGCACGTCCCCGGCCCGCTCAGCGGCATACAGGGCCATGGCGAGCGGGGCGGAGCGGGAGCCGGGGGACAGGACGACGTCGCGGACACCGGCGAGCCACAGGTCGCCGAGCACGGCCCGGGCGAGCCGGGTCGCGGTCGGGCGGGCGCTCACGTCAGCCGCCCGTCAGGGCGTCGCGCATGGGGACGAGCTTGGCGACCGACTCGGCGACCTCGGACTCGGGGTCGGAGCCCGCGACGATCCCGCAGCCCGCATAGATGCGGATCTGCCGAGAGTCCGCGGGGTCGATCGCACCGCACCGCAGCGCAATTCCCCAGGCGCCGTCGCCGTCGGCGTCCATCCAGCCGACCGGCCCGGCGTAGCGACCGCGGTCCATCCGCTCGAGCTGGCCGATGATCCGGACCGCGTCGGGGGTCGGGGTGCCGCCGACCGCCGCCGACGGGTGAAGGGCCGCGGCGAGCGCGAGCGAAGTGGCACCGTTCGCGGCGACGGCCGCGACATCGGTCGCCAGGTGCATGACGTTCGGCAGGTGCAGGACGAAGGGCGACTCGGGCACGTTCATCGACGAGCAGTGCGGCGCGAGGGCGTCGGCGACCGAACGGACGGCGTACTCGTGCTCCTCGAGGTCCTTCGACGAGCGGGCGAGGGACGCCGCGAGCGCAAGGTCCTTCGCGTCGTCACCGGTGCGGCGGATCGTGCCGGCGAGGACGCGGCTCGTCACGAGGCCCTGGTCGCGCCGGACGAGCAGCTCCGGCGTCGCCCCGACGAGACCGCCGACCGCGAACACCCACGTGTTCTCGTAGTCCTCGGCGAGGCGCCGGAGCAGCCAGCGAGGGGCGATCGGGTCGGTGGAGGTGACGACGAGGTCGCGGGCGAGCACGACCTTGTCCACCTCGCCGGCGTTGATCCGCTCGACCGCGGCCGCCACGGCGCCGGCGTAGGCGGTGGGGGAGAGCGCGCCGTCGGCGAAGGCCACGCCGCTCGGGGCGGCGGGCGCCGCTGCCGGCCGCGGTGTCGTGATGGGGGTGAGCTCCGCTCGCGTCGTGATCGTGGTGACGAAGGTCCGGGCGCCGCGGCGCCCGACGATCACCTCGGGGACGACGAGGCGCGCCGGCTCCGCCGAGTCGTCCGCGAACGGGAAGGACCCGAAGCAGACGAGGCCGGTGCCGCTCAGCCCGACCTCGTCGCGCACGACGGCGCGGGCGGCCAGGGCTGACCACCACTCCTGCGCGTCCGCGAACCGGGACGGGCCGCGGGTCTCGTGCGAGACGGCCGAGCCCCAGCCCACCAGGCCCTCGCCCTGGCGCACCCACGAGGCGCACTCGTCGACCGGTCCCTCCGGCAGCAGGTGCAGCAGCGGGTCGTCGGTGTCGACCGCGACGGTCCGCACGACGAGCGTCGGCACGGCCGCAGGGACGGAGAGGGTGGACATCGACGCAAACTCTACGGGCCCTGGGTCGGTGCCACGCGCGGGGCGAAGCACTGGCTCGACGAGCGGGCCGGTCGGCGCGGGGTGGAAGGATGAGCGCATGACTCGCGCCCAGCTCGACAAGAAGGCGGTCGACGTCGCGTCGATGTTCGACACCGTCGCCGAGAAGTACGACCTCACCAATGACGTGCTCTCCCTCGGTCAGGACCGGATCTGGCGCCGCGCCGTGGTCCGGGCCGTCGCCGCGCAGCCGGGCGAGCGGATCCTCGACATCGCGGCCGGCACCGGCACGTCGAGCGAGCCGTGGGCGAACCAGGAGATCGAGGTCGTCCCGGCCGACTTCTCCCTCGGGATGCTCCGGGTCGGCAACCGGCGCCGCCCCGACATGGCCTTCACCGCCGCCGACGCACTCGCCCTGCCGTTCGCCGATGCGAGCTTCGACGTGGTGACGATGAGCTTTGGCCTGCGCAACGTCAACGACACCGAGGCCGCACTGCGTGAGTTCCTCCGGGTCACCAAGCCGGGCGGCCGGCTCGTCGTCTGCGAGTTCAGCCAGCCGGTCAACAAGGCGTTCAGGACCGTCTACACCGAGTACCTCATGCGGGCGCTGCCGAAGATCGCGCGCCGCACGGCGTCCAACCCGGAGTCGTACGTCTACCTGGCCGAGTCGATCCGCGCCTGGCCGGACCAGGCCGGGCTCGCCGAGATCGTCAGGCGCGCGGGCTGGTCGACGGTCGGCTGGCAGAACCTCACCGGCGGGATCGTCACGCTGCACACCGCCGTCAAGCCCGCCTGATCGCCCCGTCTCCCGCTCACCCCCGGAGGCCGCGAAGGGCGCCGATTCGCCGGAGCCGAGCGGCCCGTGAGAGGTTAGGGACACCCGACCTGACGCGGCGAGACGCACGGAGTAGGCTCGCTCGTTAGTTCGTGAAGGACTTCACAAAGTCACCCCAAGTGCAGGAGCCACAAGCATGAGCGTGTCGGGCGCGGCCTCGACCACGGCCGACGTCATCGTCGTCGGCGCGGGACCAGCGGGCTCGGCGACAGCGGCATACCTCGGGATGGCGGGCCTCGACGTCCTCCTCCTCGAGAAGACGCACTTCCCCCGCGAGAAGGTGTGCGGCGACGGCCTGACCCCGCGCGCCGTGCGCGAGCTCATCACCCTCGGTATCCCGACGCCGGAGGACGACGGCTGGATCCGCAACAAGGGCCTGCGCATCATCGGTGCCGGCATGCGGCTGCAGCTCGACTGGCCGGAGAACAGCGCGTTCCCGCCCTACGGCCTCGTCCGGACCCGGATGGACTTCGACGAGGTCCTGGCCCAGCACGCCGTCAAGAACGGCGCGCGGCTCATGGAGGGCGTCAACGTCACCGGACCGGTCAACGACGCGGCCGGCCGGATCGTCGGCGTCACGGCCAAGTCCGTCGACGAGCGCGGCCGCCCGACCGGGCAGACCCACGAGTTCCGTGCACCCCTCGTCATCGCCGCTGACGGCAACAGCTCGCGGCTCTCGCTCGCGATGGGCCGTGAGAAGCGCGACGACCGCCCGATGGGCGTCGCCGTGCGGACCTACTACACGAGCCCGCGGAGCAACGACGACTACCTCGAGTCCTGGCTCGAGCTGTGGGCCAAGGACCCGTCCGGCAAGGACGTGCTGCTGCCCGGCTACGGTTGGATCTTCGGGGTCGGCGACGGCACCTCGAACGTCGGCCTCGGCATCCTCAACACCTCCAAGGCCTTCGGCAACGTCGACTACAAGGACGTGATGCGCCGCTGGGTCGAGACGATGCCCGGTGACTGGACCATGAACGACGAGACGATGACGCAGCCGATCCGCGGCGCGGCGCTGCCGATGGGGTTCAACCGGCAGCCGCACTACGCCGACGGGCTGCTCCTGGTCGGCGACTCGGGCGGCATGGTCAACCCGTTCAACGGCGAGGGCATCGCCTACGCGATGGAGTCCGGCCGCGTCGCCGCCGAGATCGTCGCACAGGCCTTCGCGCGGACGTCCGACGCCGGGCGCGAGCGGGTCCTGCAGTCCTATAACGGGCGGATGAAGCAGGAGCTCGGCGGCTACTACACGCTCGGCCGGCACTTCGCCGCGCTCATCGGCAAGCCCGAGGTCATGCGGCTCGCGACCAAGTACGGGCTGCCCCGCACCACCCTCATGAAGTTCCTGCTGAAGATCATGGCCAACCTCGCAGAGCCGGCTGGCAAGGGAGCCGGTGACCGGGTCATCAACACCCTGTCGCGGCTCGCTCCCGACGCATGACCGGAGCGCTTGTGACGCTGAGCACGTACTCGGAGCCCGCCCCTAGGATGGGGGCGCCGCGCCTGCTGCCCCAAGACCGAAAGGGAAGTGACGAAGGATGAACGCCCCCTACGTCCCCGTGTTGTTCATGCTGGCACTGGGGTTCGGCTTCGCCGCGCTGTCGGTGTTCACCTCGCTCGTCGTCGGCCCGAAGCGGTACAACCGCGCCAAGCTCGAGGCCTACGAGTGCGGCATCCAGCCGACGCCGCAGGCCGCCGGTGGCGGGCGCGTGCCGATCAAGTACTACCTGACCGCGATGCTCTTCATCGTCTTCGACATCGAGTCGGTCTTCCTCTATCCGTTCGCGGTCGCGTTCAACAAGCTGGGCCTCTTCGCCCTCGTCGAGATGGTCCTGTTCATCCTCACCGTGTTCGTCGCCTACGCCTACGTCTGGCGCCGCGGCGGCCTGGACTGGGACTGAAGGAGAATCCATGGGTCTCGAAGAGAAACTGCCGGCAGGCTTCCTGCTCTCGACCGTCGAGGCGGCGGCCGGCTGGGTCCGCAAGGCCTCGATGTGGCCGGCGACGTTCGGGCTCGCCTGCTGCGCCATCGAGATGATGGCCGTCGGCACGCCTGACTACGACATCGCCCGCTTCGGCATGGAGCGCTTCTCGGCGACCCCGCGCCAGGCCGACCTCATGATCGTCGCCGGCCGGGTGAGCCAGAAGATGGCGCCCGTGCTGCGCCAGGTCTACGACCAGATGCCCGAGCCGAAGTGGGTCATCTCGATGGGCGTCTGCGCGAGCTCCGGCGGGATGTTCAACAACTACGCGATCGTCCAGGGCGTCGACCACATCGTGCCGGTCGACATCTACCTGCCCGGCTGCCCGCCCCGTCCGCAGATGCTGCTCAACGCGATCATCGAGCTGCACAAGCAGATCCAGAGCACGCCGCTCGGTGTGAACCGTGAGGCCGCGGCCCGCGCCGCCGAGGAGGCCGCACTCCGGGAGACGCCGACGCACCAGATGAAGGGGTTGCTCGCATGACGACGCCGTGTGAGGAAACGAGGAACGAGGCCCGGAGGACGGCACGAGTCGTGCCCGGAGGTGCAGCATGAGTGACGACAAGACTCCCGCGACGCCTCCGGTGTCGTCGGAGCGCGCGCAGGACGCGGCCGGCTCGGGCCTGACGGCCGGAGCCATCGACTCGATCGACCGCGCCGTGTCCGGCGAGGCGGGCGAGCCTGAGGTCATCGGCATGCGGCACGGCATGTGGGGTCCCTCGCTCGGCAGCGACACCTCGGGGTACGGCGGCCTGCAGAAGCCGATCCTCTTCCCCGGTGCAGCCCCCCGCCCGTACGGCTCCTACTACGACGAGGTCGCCGACAACCTCGAGCGCGCGCTCGTCGGTGGCAGCGCCTCCTTCAACGAGGCCATCGAGAAGGTCGTCGTCGACCGCGACGAGATGACGCTGCACGTGCGTCGCGAGCACCTGCTCGCCGTCGCCAGGACGCTCCGCGACGACCCCGCGCTGCGCTTCGAGTTCTGCACCGGGGTCTCCGGGGTCCACTACCTCTCGACACCGGGCGAGGAGCTCCACGCCGTCTACCACCTCGTCTCGATCACGCACGGCACGAGGCGGATCCGCGTCGAGGTCA
Source organism: Intrasporangium sp. (assembly GCF_051961875.1). Classification (GTDB taxonomy): domain Bacteria; phylum Actinomycetota; class Actinomycetes; order Actinomycetales; family Dermatophilaceae; genus Intrasporangium_A. The sequence goes on from NZ_JBQCCV010000143.1 coordinate 11,219, forward strand.
GCTGCCCCGACTCCGACCCGCACATCCCCTCGATCGTCTCCGTCTACCCGGGCAACGACTGGCACGAGCGCGAGACGTGGGACATGTTCGGGATCATCTTCGACGGGCACCCGTCGCTGACCCGCATCCTCATGCCCGACGACTGGCCGGGCCACCCCCAGCGCAAGGACTACCCCCTCGGCGGCATCCCCGTCGAGTACAAGGGTGCGACGATCCCGGCGCCGGACCAGCGGAGGTCGTACAACTGATGAGCACGCACACCGAGTCCACGGATCCCTACGCGACCGGCGTCGCGGACGAGGAGGCCGCAGCAGGCGCCCACGTCTTCAACGTCGAGGGCGGCGACTGGGACGACCTCGTCGACGAGGCGACCTCCCTCAACGAGGAGCGCATCGTCGTCAACATGGGCCCCCAGCACCCGTCGACGCACGGCGTGCTCCGGCTCATCCTCGAGCTCGACGGTGAGACGGTGACCGAGGCCCGCGCCGGCATCGGCTACCTCCACACCGGCAGCGAGAAGAACATGGAGTTCCGCACCTGGACGCAGGGCGTGACGTTCTGCACCCGGATGGACTACCTGACGCCGCTCTTCCAGGAGGCGGCCTACTGCCTCGCCATCGAGAAGCTGCTCGGCATCACCGACGACATCCCCGAGCGCGCCAGCGTCATCCGCGTCCTCATGATGGAGATGACCCGGATCAGCTCGCACCTCGTCGCGCTCGGCACCGGTGGTATGGAGATGGGCGCCACCACGGTCATGACGATCGGCTTCCGGGAGCGAGAGCGGATCCTCGGCATCATCGAGATGATCACCGGCCTCCGGATGAACAACGCCTACATCCGCCCCGGCGGTGTCGCCGTCGACCTGCCGCCCGGCACGATCGACGCGATCCGCGACATGATCCCCAAGGTCCGCAAGGGCCTCGGCGAGCTCGAGGCGCTCCTCAACGAGAACCCGATCGTCAAGGGCCGCATGGTCGACGTCGGCGTCCTCGACCTCGCCGGCTGCATGGCGCTCGGCGTCACCGGCCCCGTGCTGCGCTCGACCGGCCTGCCGCACGACCTGCGCAAGTCCGAGCCGTACTGCGGCTACGAGACCTACGACTTCGACGTCATCACCCGCACGAGCGCGGACGCCTACGGACGGCTCCGGATCCGGATCGACGAGATGTACGAGTCGCTCAAGATCATCGCCCAGTGCGCGGACCGGCTGCAGGACAACCCCGGCCCGGTCATGGTGGCCGACAAGAAGATCGGCTGGCCGGCCCAGCTGGCGCTCGGCCCGGACGGTCTCGGCAACAGCCTCGACCACATCCGCGAGATCATGGGCGAGTCGATGGAGTCGCTCATCCACCACTTCAAGCTCGTCACCGAGGGCTTCCGGGTCCCGCCGGGCCAGGTCTACCAGGCCGTCGAGTCCGCCAAGGGTGAGCTGGGCTGCCACCTCGTCTCCGAGGGCGGCACCCGTCCCTACCGGGCCCACTTCCGCGACCCGAGCTTCAACAACCTGCAGGCGGTTGCGGCGATGTGCGAGGGCGGCATGGTCGCCGACGTCATCGTCGCCGTCGCCTCGATCGATCCCGTCATGGGAGGAGTGGACCGTTGAGCGCAACAGGGAGTGAGGACCGCGGCGAGCGCCAGCGAGGGATGACCGGAGCGACCGTCGTTGCGCGAGGAGAAGGTATGAGCGAGCACACGCGCACCTCCGAGGAGATCTGGTCCCTGCACGACACGCACGAGGCGGGCTACCTGCACGTCAGTGCGGAGAGCAAGGAGCCGTATGCCGCTGACGTCCTCGAGCGGCTCCGCGCGGACGCGGAGGTGGTGATCGCCCGCTATCCGCAGAAGCGCTCGGCGCTCCTGCCGCTGCTGCACCTCGTGCAGTCCGTCGACGGCTACGTCACCGGCCGGGGCATCGACCTCTGCGCCGAGCTGCTCGACCTCACGACCGCCGAGGTGAGCGGTGTCGCCACCTTCTACACCCAGTACAAGCGCCACCCCAACGGCGACTACACGGTGGGCGTCTGCACCAACACGCTCTGCGCCATCATGGGCGGCGACCGGATCTTCGACACCCTCTCCGAGCACCTCGGGGTCGGGCACGACGAGACGACGCCGGACGGCAAGATCACGCTCGAGCGTGTCGAGTGCAACGCCGCGTGCGACTACGCGCCGGTCGTCATGACGAACTGGGAGTTCTTCGACAACCAGACGCCCGAGAGCGCCACGGCGCTCGTCGACGACCTGCGCGCGGGCAAGGACGTCGTGCCGACCCGTGGCGCCGCCAAGGTCTGCACCTTCAAGGAGGTCTCGCGCGTCCTCGCCGGCTTCAACGACGGGCGTGCGCACGAGGGCGTCGCTGCCGGACCGGCCTCGCTCCTCGGTCTCGAGATCGCGCGGCAGCAGGGCTGGCGCGCCCCCGGCGACGACGCATCCGGCACGGGCACGACGGCCGGGCCGGCGGTCCCGGCCCAGCAGACGTCGATCGACAGCCCGAGCAAGACGACGCCCACCGACGCGGCGCCGACTCAGCCCGCCACGCCCGACACCCTGCCCGGGTTCGAGGGGAAGGACGAGTCCAAGTGACCGACACGCTGACCCCGATCCTCACGCGCCTCTGGGACGTGCCCGAGTCGTGGAAGCTCTCGACCTACGAGCAGCACGACGGCTACCAGGCCCTCCGCCAGGCCCTCACCATGCCCCCGGAGGCCGTCCTCGGGGCGGTCAAGGACTCGAGCATCCGCGGCCGTGGTGGCGCCGGCTTCCCGACCGGCCTCAAGTGGTCCTTCATGGCACCGCCCGACGGCGGTCCGCGCTACCTGGTCGTCAACGCCGACGAGTCTGAGCCGGGCACGTGCAAGGACGTCCCGCTCATGATGGCCGACCCGCACGTCCTCATCGAGGGCGTCGCGATCTCGTCCTACGCCATCGGGTGCGAGAAGGCCTTCATCTACCTCCGCGGCGAGGTCGTCCACGTCTACCGCCGGCTCCTCCAGGCCGTGGAGGAGGCCCGCGCGGCCGGCTATCTCGGCGAGAACGTGCTCGGCAGCGGCGCAACGCTCGACATCGTCGTGCACGCCGGCGCCGGCGCCTACATCTGTGGCGAGGAGACCGCGCTGCTCGACTCCCTCGAGGGCCGTCGAGGCCAGCCGCGTCTCAAGCCGCCGTTCCCCGGCGCCGCGGGTCTCTACGCCCGGCCGACCTCGGTCAACAACGTCGAGTCGATCGCCTCGGTGCCCGGCATCATCCGCAACGGCGCCGACTGGTTCAAGAGCATGGGCACCGAGAAGTCGACCGGCTTCGGCATCTTCAGCCTGTCCGGCCACGTCACCAACCCCGGCCAGTTCGAGGCACCGCTCGGCATCACGATGCGTGAGCTGCTCGACCTCGCCGGTGGCATCCGCGAGGGGCACCGGCTGAAGTTCTGGACCCCTGGTGGCTCGTCGACGCCGATCTTCACCGAGGAGCACCTCGACGTGCCGCTCGACTTCGACTCGGTCGCCGCCGCCGGCTCGATGCTCGGCACCCGGGCGCTGCAGGTCTTCGACGAGACCGTATCGGTCGTGCGCGCCGCCGCGCGGTGGACGGAGTTCTACCAGCACGAGTCCTGCGGCAAGTGCACCCCCTGCCGTGAGGGCACCTACTGGATGCGCCAGATCATGACCCGCCTCGAGCAGGGCAGGGGCTCCCAGGACGACATCGACAAGCTGCTCGACATGTGCGACAACATCCTCGGCCGCTCCTTCTGCGCGCTCGGGGATGCCGCGACGAGCCCCATCACCTCGGCGATCAAGTACTTCCGGGACGAGTTCGAGGCAGGCATGCACACGCCGGCCGACGTGCTCTTCCCGCCGGAGAAGTCCGTGCTGTTCGCCGTCAGCGACACGAAGGAGTCGAGCGGGATGGTGACCGCATGACCACCACCACCTCACCGAGCGCCGGCGGCAACGCCGTCGACAAGGGCGGCAACGCGCAGCTGCCGAAGGGACCCGACGACGTCACCCTGACGATCGACGGCGTCCCGGTGAGCGTCCCGAAGGGGACGCTCATCATCCGCGCCGCCGAGGAGATCGGCATCGAGATCCCGCGGTTCTGCGACCACCCGCTGCTCGACCCGGTCGGCGCGTGCCGGCAGTGCCTGGTCGACGTCGCGATGCCGGACCGCGAGGGGACCGTGCGGCCGATGCCGAAGCCGCAGGCATCGTGCACGATGACCGTCTCGGAGGGGATGGTCGTCAACACGCAGCACACGTCCGCGGTGGCCGACAAGGCCCAGCACGGCATCATGGAGTTCCTCCTCGTCAACCACCCGCTCGACTGCCCGGTCTGCGACAAGGGTGGCGAGTGCCCCCTGCAGAACCAGGCGATGTCGAACGGCCGCGCCGTGTCCCGCTACGAGGACGTCAAGCGGACCTACCCGAAGCCGATCAACATCTCCTCGCAGGTGCTGCTCGACCGGGACCGCTGCATCCTCTGCGCCCGGTGCACCCGCTTCTCCGACCAGATCGCCGGTGACCCGTTCATCGCACTCGTCGAGCGCGGCGCACTGCAGCAGGTCGGCATCTACGAGGAGAAGCCGTTCGAGTCGTACTTCTCCGGCAACACCGTCCAGATCTGCCCGGTCGGCGCGCTCACGGGTGCGGCCTACCGCTTCCGGTCGCGTCCCTTCGACCTGGTCTCGACGCCGTCGGTCTGCGAGCACTGCGCCAGCGGCTGCGGGATCCGCACGGACCACCGCCGCGGGGTCGTGCTCCGCCGGATGGCGCTCAACACGCCCGAGGTCAACGAGGAGTGGAACTGCGACAAGGGCCGCTGGGCCTTCACCTACGCCACCCTCCCGGACCGCATCGAGTTCCCGATGGTCCGCGATGAGGCCGGCGAGCTGCGGGTCGTCGCCTGGTCCGAGGCCCTCAGGGCTGCGGCCGAGGGTCTCGCCGGCGCCCGAGCCGGGGTGCTCGTAGGCGGGCGCGTGAGCGCCGAGGACGCCTACGCCTACGGCAAGTTCGCGCGCACCGTGCTCGGCACGAACGACATCGACTTCCGGGCCCGCCCCGCGTCGGCCGAGGAGGCGGACTTCCTCGCGCAGCACGTCGTCAGCACCGGCGTGGCAGAGGGCGCTGCGAACGGGTCCGGTGTTTCTTACGCCGACCTCGAGAAGGCGAAGTCGGTCCTCCTCGTCGGGTTCGAGCCCGAGGACGAGTCGCCGATCGTCTTCCTGCGGCTGCGCAAGGCGTTCCGCACCAACAAGACCCGCGTCTTCTCGCTCGCGCCGTTCACGTCTCGAGGCCTCAGGAAGATGGGTGGCACGCTCGTGCCGACCGCACCGGGCCACGAGGCGGAGACCCTCCGCGCGCTCGGCTCGACCGAGACCGGCCGTCTCGCCGACGACGCCCTCGTCGAGGGCGGCATCATCCTCGTCGGTGAGCGCCTCGCGCAGGTCCCCGGCGCCCTCACCGCGGCTGCGGAGCTCGCCGCCGCCAAGGGTGCCCGGCTCGCGTGGATCCCGCGTCGCGCCGGTGAGCGTGGCGCCCTCGAGGCCGGCGCGATCGGCAACCTGCTGCCCGGTGGCCGCCCGGTCACCGACCCGGCCGCTCGTGCCGAGGTCGCCGCGGTCTGGGAGAGCGGCTCGCTGCCGGAGACCCCCGGCCGGGACACCGCCGGCATCATCGCGGCCGCCGCCGACGGCACCCTCGACGCGCTCGTCGTCGGCGGTGTCGACCCGATCGACCTCGGGCTTGCCGATGCCTCCGCCGCCCTCGAGCGCGCCTTCGTCGTGTCGTTCGAGCTGCGCGAGTCGCCGGTCACGGCCGTCGCCGACGTCGTCCTGCCGGTGGCGCCCCACGCACACAAGACGGGCAGCTTCGTCGACTGGGAGGGCCGGGTCCGCCCGTTCGACACCGCCCTGACGACGAACGCCGTCAGCGACTACCGGGCCCTCGACATGCTCGCGAACGAGATGGGTCACTTCCTCGAGACCCGCACCCACACGGAGATCCAGGCCCAGTTCGAGGCCCTCGGGCCGTGGACGGGTGCCCGGGCCGCAGCGGCGACCACCCCGGCCGCGCGCGCGGTGACCCCGGGCAGCGGGGAGTTCATCCTCTCCACCTGGGCCACCCTGCTCGACGCGGGCCGGATGCAGGACGGCGAGCCGTTCCTGGCCGGCACCGCCGCGCGCACCGTCGCCCGGGTCTCGCCCGGCTCGGCCACCTGGCTCGGGCTCGGCGACGGCGACACCGTCACCGTGACCGGGCCCGGCGGCGGCGTCACCCTGCCGCTCGTCGTCGTCGACGACATGGTCGACGGCGTGGTGTGGCTGCCGACCAACTCCAAGGACTGCTCCGTCCACGCCGACCTCGGCGCCCGGGCGGGCGACCACGTCACCGTCACGAAGGGTGGTGTCGCATGATCCTCAGCGCAGCGACATACGGACTGCTCGGCGCCCTGCCCGCGACGGACAACCCGTCGGCCGACTTCAGCGACACCCCCTGGTGGCTCGCGCTGATCAAGGCGCTGTTCGTCTTCGTCTACCTGCTCCTGTCGACCCTGATGGTCATCTGGTTCGAGCGGAGGGTCATCGGCCGGATGCAGCAGCGCCCCGGCCCGAACCGCAACGGCCCGTTCGGCCTCCTGCAGACGCTCGCCGACGGCGCGAAGCTGATGCTCAAGGAGGACATGACCCCGGTCAAGGCGGACAAGTTCATCTACCTGCTCGCGCCGCTCATCGCCGGCACGATGGCGTTCGTCTCGTTCGCCATCATCCCGTTCGGCGGCGAGGTGTCCATGTTCGGGCACCGCACGCCACTCCAGCTGACGGACGTGCCCGTCGCGGTCCTGCTCGTGCTCGCCGTCGCCTCGGTCGGCGTCTACGGCATCATCCTCGCCGGCTGGAGCTCCGGGTCGACCTACCCGCTGCTCGGTGGCCTGCGCTCGACCGCCCAGGTCATCTCCTACGAGATCGCGATGGGCCTCTCGCTCGTCGCCATCTTCCTGTTCAGCGGGTCGATGTCGACCTCGCAGATCGTCGCGGCGCAGAGCTCGCTCTGGTACATCCTGCCGGCGTTCTTCAGCTTCGCCGTCTACGTCATCACGATGGTCGGCGAGACGAACCGGCTGCCCTTCGACCTCGCGGAGGGCGAGGGCGAGCTGACCGGTGGCTTCCACACCGAGTACTCCTCGATGCGGTTCGCGATGTTCTTCCTCGGCGAGTACATCAACATGTTCACCGTCGCCGCGCTCGCGACCACGATGTTCCTCGGGGGCTGGCAGGCACCGCCGTTCATCTCCGCGATCAACGACGGCATGCTCAACCACGGCTGGTGGGGCATCCTCTGGTTCACCATCAAGATGTGGCTCTTCATCTGGGGCTTCGTGTGGCTGCGAGGCTCGTTGCCCCGCACCCGTTACGACCAGTTCATGCGGTTCGGCTGGAAGTTCCTCATCCCGATCACGCTCGCCTGGGTCGTCGCGGTCGCGTTCATCCGTGGCGCCCAGCTCGGGTTCCTCGGTGAGGGGACCGTCTCGGTCGGCCCGCTCGGGTTCAACACCTCGACCCTCGTCATCGTCGCGGTCGTCGCCGTCATCGCCCTCGCCGTCGCGTGGGTCTGGGACGGCCGGCGCGAGGCACGCCTCGCCGCCGAGCAGGTCACGCCGCCCGACGAGGTCGACCCGTTCGCCGGGGGCCACCCCGTTCCGCCCCAGCCCGGGCAGCGCCTGCGTGAGCCGAGTGTCGCGCTCACCGCGGGCGGCTCGAGCGGGGAGTCCGTTGTGAGCGGCGGGACCGTCACCGCCGTCAAGGAGGAGGACCATGGCTGACGACAACGTCGGCGCACCGCTGCCGCAGGACGGCAGCGCCAAGCCGCTGCCGAGCGGCTCCGACAGCGGATCCGGGAAGTCCTCGGGCTTCTGGTCCGACCTGTTCGCGCCCGTCGCGGGCTTCGGCGTCTCGTTCTCGACCATGTTCCGCAAGGTCGCGACCGAGGAGTACCCCGAGAAGCCGCGCCCGACCGCGCCGCGCTACCACGGCCGCCACCAGCTCAACCGTCATCCCGACGGCCTCGAGAAGTGCGTCGGCTGCGAGCTGTGCGCGTGGGCCTGCCCGGCCGACGCGATCCTCGTCGAGGGTGCCGACAACGACGACACCCCGGGTGGCGCCGGCCGGTTCTCGCCCGGTGAGCGCTACGGCCGCGTCTACCAGATCAACTACCTGCGGTGCATCTTCTGCGGCTACTGCATCGAGGCGTGCCCGACGCGAGCCCTGACGATGACGAACTTCTACGAGCTCGCCGACAACGACCGGGGCAAGCTCATCTTCACCAAGGACCAGCTCCTCGCGCCGCTCCAGGAGGGCATGCTCCAGCCGCCGTTCCCCATGGCCGAGGGCATGAACGAGAAGGACTACTACCGCGGTAAGGTCTCCGGGCCGACGGACGCGCAGCGCGAGTACGTCGACGCCCGTGACGCGCGCATCGACGAGGAGATGAGCCAGTGACCAGCACCGCTGAAGCCGTCGCCTTCTGGATCCTCGGGCCCCTCGCGGTCCTCGGCGCGCTCGGCCTGATCTTCGCCCGCAAGGCGGTCCACGCCGCCCTCGGGATGGCGCTGACCATGGTCACCCTCGGGGTCTTCTACCTGATCCAGAAGGCCGACTTCCTCGGGGTCATCCAGATCTTCGTCTACACCGGCGCCGTCATGATGATCTTCCTGTTCGTCATCATGCTCGTCGGCGTGGACTCGTCGGACTCGCTCATCGAGACGATCAAGGGCCAGCGCTGGTGGTCCTTCGTCTTCGTCATCGGCCTGGCCGGCCTGCTCATCTTCACGCTGGGCCAGGTCAGCTTCGACACCAAGACCGTGCAGGCCGGCATGGACCGCCTCGTCGCGAACAACAACGCGACGGGCAACGTCACCGGCATCGCGGAGACGATCTTCGGCCAGTACGTCTGGGCCTTCGAGGTCACCTCGGCGCTGCTCATCACGGCGGCGCTCGGCGCGATGGTCCTCGCCCACCGCGAGCGGATCGTCCCCAAGCGGACCCAGGCCGAATGGGCCGCCCGCCGCGTCAAGGAGAACCAGGACGTCGCCGGCCTGCCGGCGCCCGGTGTCTACGCGCGCCACAACGCCGTCGACACCCCGGCCCTGCTGCCCGACGGGCGACCGGCCGCCAAGTCCGTCTCGCGCGTCCTGGTCGCCCGTGACCAGGTCGCCCGCACCGACGGCTACCGCGACGTCGAGCGCTACATCGAGCGGGAGATCGAGGAGGGACGGCAGAAGTGAGCCCGATCCACTACATCTACCTGTCCGTGCTGCTCTTCGCCATCGGCGGGGCCACGGTGCTCGTCCGGCGCAACGCGATCATCGTGTTCATGGGCGTCGAGCTCATGCTCAACGCGACGAACCTGGCCCTCGTGACCTTCTCGCGGATCCACGGCGACCTCGACGGGCAGGTCATGGCCCTGTTCGTCATGGTCGTCGCCGCCGCGGAGGTCGTCGTCGGGCTCGCCATCATCATGGCGATCTTCCGTGCCCGCCGGTCGGCCTCGGTCGACGACGCCAACCTGCTGAAGCTGTAAGGAGCTCCCAGGCATGCCAACTGCTCTTCCGAGCCTGCTCAGTTCTGCGGGGACGTATGCCGCTGGGCTCGCCACGCACGACGGCCACGCCCACGCGGCGACCGGCTTCACGTCATACGCATGGCTGCTCGTGGCGCTCCCGCTCCTCGGCACCGCGGTCCTGCTCATCGGCGGGCGGCGCACCGACAAGTGGGGCGCCCTGCTCGCCACCGGCCTGTCGTGGGCGGCGTTCCTCGTCGGGCTCGTCATCTTCTTCCAGATGCTGGGTCGCGACTCCGGCGACCGGGCCCAGGCCGTGCAGCTCTACGAGTGGGTGACCGGCGGCTCGTTCAAGGTCCAGGCGGGCCTGCTCGTCGACCAGCTGTCGATGGCCTTCGTCCTGCTCATCACGTTCGTCGGCTCGCTCATCCACGTGTACTCCCTCGGGTACATGGAGCACGACCCGGACAAGCGGCGGTTCTTCGCCTACCTCAACCTCTTCGTCGCGGCGATGCTCCTGCTCGTCCTCGCCAACTCCTACCTGCTGCTCTACGTCGGCTGGGAGGGCGTCGGTCTCGCGTCGTGGCTGCTCATCGGCTTCTGGAACTGGAACCCGGCCTACTCCACCGCGGCGAACAAGGCTTTCTTCGCCAACCGGGTCGGTGACTTCGGCCTGTCCGTCGCGATGTTCATCATGTTCTTCCACTTCGGCTCGGTGGACTTCGCCACCGTCAACGCCGGCGTGGCGGGCCTGCAGGGCGCGCACCAGGGCTTCATGACGGCGATCGGCCTGATGCTGCTGCTCGCCGCCTGCGGCAAGTCGGCGCAGTTCCCGCTGCAGAGCTGGCTCGGTGACGCGATGGCCGGCCCGACGCCGGTCTCCGCGCTGATCCACGCGGCGACCATGGTCACCGCCGGCGTCTACCTCGTGGTCCGCTCCGGCGCGATCTTCGAGGCCGCCCCCACGGCCCAGCTCGTCGTCGTCATCGTCGGCGCGATCACGCTCCTCTTCGGCGCCATCGTCGGCTGCGCCAAGGACGACATCAAGAAGGCGCTGGCCGCCTCGACGATGTCGCAGATCGGCTACATGATGCTCGCGGCCGGCCTCGGCCCGATCGGCTACGCCTTCGCGATCTTCCACCTGCTCACGCACGGCTTCTTCAAGGCCGGGATGTTCCTCGGGGCCGGCTCGGTCATGCACGGCATGAACGACCAGGTCGACATGCGCCGCTTCGGCGGGCTCTCCGGGGCCATGAAGATCACGTGGGTCACCTTCGGCATCGGCTGGCTCGCGATCCTCGGCGTCCCGCCGTTCGCCGGCTTCTGGAGCAAGGACAAGATCATCGAGGCCGCGTTCGTCGGCGAGGGCTGGCGGCCGTGGGTCTTCGGCCTGGCTGCGCTCATCGGCGCCGGGGTCACGGCGTTCTACATGTCGCGCCTGTTCTTCATGACCTTCCACGGCAAGAAGCGCTGGACCGACGACGTGCACCCGCACGAGTCACCCAGCACGATGACGATCCCGATGATGGTCCTCGCCGTCGGCTCGGCCCTCCTGGGCCTCGTCCTCGGCCCGACCGGCGCCATCACCTCGTGGCTGGAGCCGGTCAGCGGTGCCGCCGCGGAGCACGAGCCGGTGCTCGCGGTGCCGGTGCTGATCGTGCTCACCCTCCTGGTCGTCGTCGGCGGCGCGGGCCTCGCTTGGATGCGCTACTGGCGCGACGAGGTGCCGCTCACGGCCCCGGCCGGCAGCCTGCTGACCAAGGCGGCCCGGCAGGACCTCTACCAGGACCAGGTCAACGAGGGCCTCCTCATGCGTCCCGGCATCCACCTGACCCGCTCGCTCGTCTTCGCCGACGGCGAGGGCGTCGACGGCGCGGCCGGTGGGCTCGCCGCCCTCGTCGGCGGCTGGTCGGCCCGGATGCGCAAGATCCAGAACGGGTTCGCCCGGTCCTACGCACTGACGATGCTCGCGGGCATCGTCGCGATCCTCGGAGCACTGTGGGTGATTCAGTGATGTCAGAGATGTCCAGTGTTCCGTGGCTGACGCTGCTCATGGCGATCCCCCTCGTGGGATCGGCAGTGGTCGCCTTCCTGCCTGGCTCGGCCCAGCAGGCCAAGCGCATCGCGGTCGGCTTCTCGCTCGTGACGCTGGCCGTGGGGATCGTTGCGGCGACGCAGTACAACAGCGGCTCGACAGCGCAGTTCAAGCTCGCCGAGCAGCACGCCTGGATCCCGCAGCTCGGCGTCAGCTACGCGCTCGGCGTCGACGGGATCGCCCTCGTGCTGATCCTCATGTCGCTCGTGCTGACCCCGATCTGCCTCCTCGCGGCCTGGCACGACGTGCCGGAGGACATCGACGGCGCGCGTCGGACCAAGGCGTACTTCGCCCTCCTGCTCGTCCTCGAGACGTTCATGGTCGGTGTCTTCGCCGCGACGGACGTGTTCCTCTTCTACGTCTTCTTCGAGGCGATGCTCATCCCGGTGTACTTCCTCATCGGCCGCTTCGGCGGTGCGCGCAGGCAGTACGCCGCGATGAAGTTCCTCCTCTTCTCCCTCGCCGGCGGGCTGATCATGCTCGTCGCGGTCATCGCCCTCTACCTGCAGGGCCCGGGCGGCGCCGACGGCTTCCTCATCGCGAAGCTCACCGGCCTGTCCCTCGACCCGACGACGGAGCGGCTGCTCTGGGTCGGCTTCTTCATCGCCTTCGCGATCAAGGCGCCGATGGTCCCGGTGCACACCTGGCTGCCCGACGCCGCGACCGAGTCGACCCCCGCGACGGCGACGCTGCTCGTCGGTGTGCTGGACAAGGTCGGCACCTTCGGGATGATCCGCTTCTGCCTGCAGCTGTTCCCCAACGCCAGCGAGTGGGCGACCCCGTTCGTCGTCGTCCTCGCGGTGATCTCGGTCCTCTACGGCGCGCTGCTCGCGATCGGCCAGACGGACATGATGCGCCTGATCGCCTACACGTCGATCCGCCACTTCGGCTTCATCGTCCTCGGCATCTTCGCCGTGACGAACGTCGCCGGGTCCGGTGCCTCGCTCTACATGCTCAACCACGGGTTCTCCACGGCCGCGCTGTTCCTCATCGCCGCGATGTTCATCCGGCGCCGGGGGAGCAAACGGATACCGGACTTCGGCGGCTGGCAGCGGGTCACCCCGGGCATCGCCGGCGCGTTCCTCATCGCCGGGCTCTCGACGCTCGCCCTGCCGGGCCTGTCGAGCTTCGTGTCGGAGTTCCTCGTGCTCGTCGGGACATTCGGGGCGCACCCGGTCGCCGCCGTCCTCTCGTGCACGGCCATCATCCTCGCGGCGCTCTACATCCTGCTCTGGTACAAGCGCGTCATGACCGGTCCGAAGCCCGAGGGACTCACCGGCGTGCGCGACTGGTCCTTCCGGGAGAAGTGGGTCGCCGGCCCGCTCATCGCGTTCTTCATCGTGATCGGCTTCTACCCGAAGCCGGCGCTCGACCTGATCAACCCGGCGGTCGACAAGACGCTGTCCTACGTCCACACCAATGCCGCGACCGTGGCTGAAGGGAGCACGAAGTGACCGCCGTCGCTCCGGCAGCTTTCCAGCTGGCGAACATCGACTACCTCGCCGTGCTGCCGCTCTTCATCGTGTTCGGTGCGGCCCTGGTCGGGGTGCTCGTCGAGGCCTTCGTGGCGCGCGAGCGGCGGCACAACATCCAGCTCGCCGTCTCCGTCGGTGGCCTCGTGCTGGCCTTCGTCGCGATCCTCGTCGCGACGAAGCACCAGGGCCTGACCCTCGGCTTTGCGGACGGCGCGACCGGACGGCGCCTCTTCGCCCTCGCGATCGACGGGCCGGCCCTGTTCATGCAGGGTGCGCTCGTGCTCATGAGCGTGCTGGGCATCCTCATCATGGCCGAACGCTTCGGCGGCGTCGGACCGGACGCGTTCACCCCGAGCGGCGCCTCGACCCCCGGCTCGCCGATCGAGGCGGCGTCGGCGCGGGCCGGCCTCATCACCTCCGAGGTCTTTCCGCTCACGATGCTGGCGGTCGGCGGGATGATGCTCTTCCCGACGGTCAACGACCTCATCGGGATGTTCATCGCCCTCGAGGTGCTCTCGCTGCCGCTCTACATCCTCTGTGGGCTCGCGCGGCGTCGCCGGCTGCTGTCCCAGGAGGCGTCGCTGAAGTACTTCCTCCTCGGTGCCTTCAGCTCGGCGTTCTTCCTCTTCGGCACGGCGCTGCTCTACGGCTACGCGGGGTCGGTCTACTTCGGTGACCTCAGCAACGCGATCACGAGCACCTCCCTCGGCCTCAACGGGCTGCTCATCGCGGGCGCGTTCCTCGTCTTCGTCGGGCTGCTCTTCAAGGTCGGCGCCGTGCCGTTCCACGCCTGGACGCCCGACGTCTACCAGGGTGCGCCGACGCCGGTCACCGGCTTCATGGCGGCCTGCACCAAGGCGGCGGCGTTCGGGGCCATCCTCCGGCTCGCCTACGTCGGGCTCGACACCGCGAGCTGGCAGTGGCAGAACGGCGTCATCATCGTCGCGGTCCTGACCATGATCATCGGCTCGGTCCTGTCCGTGACCCAGACCGACATGAAGCGCCTCCTCGCCTACTCGTCGATCGCGCACGCCGGCTTCGTCCTCGTCGGTGTGCTCGCCCTCGACCAGCGGGGCGTCAGCTCCGTGCTGTTCTACGTCGTGGCCTACGGCTTCTCGATCATCGCGGCGTTCGGGCTGGTCACCCTGGTCCGGCAGGACGGCGGCGAGGCGACGCACCTGTCGCAATGGGCGGGGCTCGGCAAGTCGCACCCGGTCATCGCCGGGACGATGGCCTTCCTCATGCTCGCCTTCGCCGGTATCCCGCTGACCTCCGGCTTCGTCGCGAAGTTCGCCGTGTTCGCTGCCGCGATCAACACGGGCGGTGCGACCGGGACGGTCCTCGTGATCATCGGTGCCGTGTGCAGCGCCATCACCGTCTTCGTCTACGCCCGCGTCATCGTGCTGATGTTCTTCAGCGAGCCGGCCGACGACACGGTCGAGGTGCTCGTGCCCTCCGTCGGGACGACGTTCTCGATCGCGATCGGCGCGCTCATCACGCTGGCCCTCGGCATCGTCCCCTCGTCGCTGCTCGATCTCGCCGACCGCGCGTCGCAGTTCGTGCGCTGAGTGTTCGAATGGTGTCCATGACGACGCACGCCACGCCGCCGGTCCTGACGATCCCCGGGGCGACGCCAGAGCTCATGGCGCGCCTCGGGGACGGGCTCGCGCGGGTCGACGCCTTCCTCGAGGAGGTCGTCGACCACGATGACCCCTTCATCGCGCAGGCGTCCGGCCACCTGTCGGCGGCAGGCGGCAAGCGGTTCCGCCCCCTGCTCACCCTCCTGGCCGCCGAGCTCGGCGACGGCATCAACGACTCGGTGATCCGGGCGGCCGCCGGGGTCGAGCTGACGCACCTCGCCTCGCTCTACCACGACGACGTCATGGACCAGGCCGACGTGCGCCGGGGCGTCTCGTCGGTCAATGCGGCCTTCGACAACTCGACCGCGATCCTCGTCGGCGACCTCCTCTTCGGCAAGGCGTCGGAGATCATCGCCCGGCTCGGTGCCGACGCGGTGCTGATCCAGGCGCAGACCTTCATCCGGCTGTGCACCGGCCAGATCCGCGACGACCGGCCCTGCCCGGACGGCGTCGACCCGGTCGACTACTACCTCGGCGTCCTCGCGGACAAGACCGGGGCGCTCATCGCCACGGCCGGCCGCTACGGCGCGATGTTCAGCGGCGGCTCGCCGGAGCTCGTCGAGACGATGCGCCTCTACGGCGAGAAGATCGGCATCGCGTTCCAGCTCGCCGACGACGTCATCGACATCGCGTCCGAGTCCGGGGAGTCGGGCAAGACGCCGGGCACCGACCTGCGGGAGGGCGTCGACACCCTCGCCGTGATCCGGGCGCGGGCATCCCAGGACCCGGCCGACGCCCGGCTGCACGAGCTGCTCGACCGCGACCTGTCCCACGACGATGCCGGGGTCGAGGAGGCGCTTACGCTGCTGCGCGCCCACTCCGGGCTCAAGCAGGCCCGCGAGGAGACGTATGCCGTCGCCCGCAGCGCGCAGCGCCTGCTCGACCCGCTGCCCGACAGCCCCGCCAAGGCGGCCCTGCAGGCCCTCGCGATGGGCGTCGTCGACCGCGTCGGCTGACCGCATCGGCGGGTCTCCGGCTCTCCTCGCTCCTACCCCTCGAACGGACCGTTCGAGGGCGAGCGGGCTGGTACGCCATCCGGTTCGGTCATCAGCGAGCAGTTCGACGATCCCGGGGGCTGCTCTCGGTCACTCGACCCGAGCGCAACGACGATCGGGCGCCGGTAGGGTTCGGACATGTCCCACCCCTCGCCGGTTCCGATCGCGCCCCGCCTGACCGCGGCGACCCGCGGCCGCCGGCTCCCGGTCGCCGTGGTGGACGTCGACGCGTTCGACCGGAACGCAGCAGCCCTGGTCGGACTGGCGCACGGCAAGCCGATCCGGGTCGCGACGAAGTCGCTTCGGGTCCGTGCCCTCATCGAGCGGGTCCTCGGCCGGCCGGGCTTCGCCGGGCTGATGTGCTACGCGCTCGAAGAGGCGCTGAGCTGGGCCCGAGACGGCCAACGCGACATCCTGGTCGCCTATCCGAGCGCCGACGTGCAGGCCCTCGAACGGCTCGCCGGGGACGCGAGCGCGATGGCAGCCGTGACCCTGATGATCGACAGCTGCGACCACCTCGACTTCTTGGCCCGGCGCCTGCCTGGGGCCCGGGGCCTACGGGTCGCGATCGACGTGGACGCCTCCCTCCGCGTCGGTCCGGCGCACCTCGGCGTGCGAAGGTCACCGCTCCGAGAGCCTGAGCAGGTGGAGCAGTTAGTCCGCCGCGCGCGGTCGCACGGGTTCGGAGTGGTCGGCCTGATGATCTACGACGCCCAGATCGCGGGCCTCCCGGACACCGTGTTGACCCGCCCCATGAAGGCGCGGTCCCACCGCGAGCTCACGACCCGCCGCCGCGAGATCGTCGCCGCTGCAACGCAGCTCGTCGACCTCGAGTTCGTCAACGGAGGAGGCACCGGCAGCCTCGCCCTGACGGGACGCGACGAGGCGCTGACGGAGCTCACTGCGGGGTCGGGGCTCTTCGCACCCACGCTCTTCGACCGCTACGACGCGCTCTCGCTCGAGCCGGCCGCCGCCTTCGCGCTGCCGGTCGTGAGGCGACCGGCACCCGACGTCGTGACGGTCTACTCCGGCGGCTACATCGCCTCCGGAGCGCCGGGCTGGGACCGGGTCCCGTCGCCACTGCCGGAGCAGCAGCTCGACCTGCTGCGCACCGAGGGCGCGGGCGAGGTCCAGACGCCGCTGCGCGGGCCCGGGGCCAGGCGCCTCCACCTCGGCGACGCCGTCTGGTTCCGCCACGCGAAGGCCGGCGAGCTGGCGGAGCGGTTCAACGAGGTCCTGCTCGTGAGCCGGGGTGAGGTCGTCGGGACCGCAGCCACCTATCGAGGAGAGGGCATGAGCCTTGGCTGACACGCGGGCGCAGACCGGGAGGCGCGACATCTCCTGGACGAACTGGGCCGGGACCGAGCGCAGCCGGCTCGCCCGTGTCAGCAGCCCTCGGGACGAGGACGACGTCGCGGACATCATCCGGGCGGCGGCCGACCGTGGCCTGCGCGTCAAGGCCGTCGGGGCCGGGCACTCCTTCACGGGTGCCGCAGTCACCGACGGCGTCCAGGTGCGGCTCACCCATCTCGCGGGTGTCACGTCGGTCGACGCGACGCGCGGCGAGGCCACCGTCCGGGCCGGCACTCCGCTGTGGCAGCTGAACCAAGAGCTCGCGCAGCTCGGTTTCGCGCTGCCCAACCTCGGCGACATCGACCGGCAGAGCCTGGCGGGCGCGATCGCCACGGGCACCCACGGCACCGGCCTGCGCCTCCAGGGTCTCTCCGCCGGGGTCCGGGCCCTGCGCATCGTCCTGCCCGACGGCAAGATCGTCGCCTGCTCACCGGCCGAGAACCCGGACCTCTTCCAGGCCGCGCGGCTCGGCCTCGGCGCCCTCGGCGTCGTCACCGAGCTGACCGTCGCGGTCGTGCCGGCGTTCCTGCTGAGGGCGGTGGAGCGGCCCGAGCGCCTCGACGCGATCCTCGAGAGCGCCGACGCGGAGGCGGAGGGCAACGACCACTTCGAGTTCTACTGGTTCCCGCACACCGATCGGGTCCTCACCAAGCGCAACAACCGAGTCGAGCCGCACGCCCCCCGGCAGCCGCTCCCTCGGTGGCGGGCACGACTCGACGACGAGCTCCTCAGTAACCGGGTCTTCGAGTGGACCAACCGGCTGACCCATCGGGTGCCGCGAACGACCAAGCACGTCAATGCGGTTGCGGCCCGAGCGCTGACGGAGCGGGCCTACACCGACACCTCGCACTCGGTCTTCGTCACCCCCCGCGACGTCCGCTTCATCGAGTCCGAGTGGGCCTTCCCCCGGGACGCGCTGCCGCACGTGCTGACTGAGCTGCGCCGCTGGGTCGACGGTCACGACGAGCAGATCAGCTTCCCGGTCGAGTGCCGTTTCGCGGCGGCGGACGACGTCTGGCTCTCGACGGCGCACGGACGCGAGTCGTGCTACGTCGCGGTGCACCGCTACCACCGGCAGGAGCCGGGCATGTACTTCGCGGCGTTCGAGTCCATCGCCCTCGCCCACGGCGGCCGGCCGCACTGGGGCAAGCTGCACACCCGCACCACCCGGTGGTTCCGCGATGCGTATCCCCGCTTCGAGGACTTCCTCGCCGTGCGCGACCGCGTCGACCCCGACCGGGTCTTCGCCAACCCCTACCTGGAGGCGGTCCTGGGCCGCTGACCGGCTGCCGTCGGCGGTCGCGTCGCAGGTAGGTCGCGGATGGTGCGGCTGGGGCAACACCGAGTGCGACACGACGCGCGACGCCAGGTCGGGTCACCTTTGCGCCCGCAGGCGTAACCCGGCGGGCCGCGATGACCCGGCCCAGCGGCATACCTCCCTGTCGGCGGCTGCTGCTGATCCCAGCTCGGTGTGTTGCGGAAGAGGCAGCACCGCGAGGCGACGGCTAGTGCGACTCGGGCGGACGGGTCATCGCGAGCACGTCGAGGGCCTCGTCGAGCTGCTCCTCGGTGAGCTTGCCGTCCGCGACATAGCCCTGCTCGATGACGACGTCGCGGATGGTCCGGCGCTCCTTGACCGCCTGCTTGACGACCTTGGCCGCGGCCTCGTAGCCGATGTAGCGGTTGAGCGGGGTCACGATCGACGGCGAGCTCTCGGCCAGCTCTCGGGCGTGCCCGACGTCGGCGGTGATCCCGTCGACGCACCGGTCGGCGAGGAGGCGGGAGGTCGCGGCGAGGAGGCGGATCGACTCGAGGACGTTCTTGGCCAGGACCGGGAGCATGACGTTGAGCTCGAAGTTGCCCGCGGCGCCGGCCGTCGTGATCGTCACGTCGTTGCCGACGACCTGCGCGCACGCCATGAGCGTCGCCTCGCAGATGACCGGGTTCACCTTGCCCGGCATGATGCTCGAGCCGGGCTGGAGGTCCGGCAGATGGATCTCGCCCAGGCCGGTCCGGGGCCCGGAGGACATCCACCGGAGGTCGTTGCAGATCTTCGTCAGGCTGACCGCGACGACCTTGAGCGCGCCGGACAGCTCGACGACAGCGTCCTGGGTCGACTGCGCCTCGAAGTGGTTGTGCGCCTCGGTGAACTGGATCCCGCTCGCGTCCGAGACCTTCTCGATGACCTGCGCCGCGAAGCCGGGGGCGGCGTTGAGGCCGGTGCCGGCCGCCGTCCCGCCGAGCGGCAGCTCGGTCGTCGCGTTTGCTGCGTGCGCGACGCGGCTCGCGCCGAGCTTGAGCTGGCGCCGGTAGCCGCCGAACTCCTGGCCGAGGGTCACCGGCACCGCGTCCATGAGATGCGTGCGCCCGGCCTTGACCACGTCGGCGAACTCCTCCTCCTTGCGCGCCAGCGAGGTCGCGAGGTGGTCGAGCGCGGGGACGAGCTCCTCGAGGGCAGCCTGCGTCGCCGCGATCCGCAGCGCGCTCGGGAAGGTGTCGTTGCTCGACTGGCCCATGTTGACGTGGTCGTTCGGGTGGATGTCCAGACCGCTCTGCAGGTGCGCGAGCCGCGCGACGACCTCGTTGACGTTCATGTTCGTCGACGTCCCGGAACCGGTCTGGAAGACGTCGATGGGGAAGTGGTGGTCGTGCAGGCCCTTCGCGACCTCGTCGGCGGCCATGCTGATGGCAGCGGCGCGATCGGGGTCGAGGCCGCCGAGCTGGGCGTTGACCTGCGCCGCGGCGGACTTCAGCTGCGCCAGGGCGTGGACGACCTCCGGCGGCACGCCCTGCCCGCTGATCGGGAAGTTCTCGACGGCCCGAGCGGTCTGGGCGCCCCAGAGCGCGGAGGCGGGGACCTCCACCTCGCCCATCGAGTCGTGCTCCGTCCTGGTCTCCACTCGTTCGCTCATGCCCTCCATCATGCGACAGCACGCTCGGGGCCGCCCGCTACGCTCGGTGGGGTGAAGGTGGCCCTCTTTGCGACGTGTTTCAACGACACGATGTGGCCGGGCACGCCCCGGGCCGTCGTGACGCTCCTCGAGCGCCTCGGGTGCCGGGTGGAGTTCCCGACCGCCCAGACGTGTTGCGGACAGATGTTCACCAACACGGGGTATGCCGCTGAGGCAGTGCCGCTCGTGCGTTCCTTCGTCGACGTGTTCGGTTCCTATGACGCCGTCGTCGTGCCGTCCGGCTCGTGCACCGGCTCGATCCGGCAGCAGCACCTCGGGCTCGCGGGCCGGGCAGGTGACCCGGGCCTCGAGCGGGCCGTCTCCGAGGTGGTCCCGAGGGTCCACGAGCTGTCCGAGTTCCTCGTCGACGTGCTCGAAGTGACGGACGTCGGCGCGTACTTCCCGCACCGGGTGACCTACCACCCGACGTGCCACTCGCTGCGGATGATCCGGGTGGGGGACCGGCCGCTCCGGCTGCTCCGCGCCGTCCGCGGCATCGACCTGGTCGAGCTGCCCGCCGCCGAGGAGTGCTGCGGCTTCGGCGGGACGTTCGCGATGAAGAACGCCGACGTGTCGGTGGCGATGGGCTCCGACAAGGCACGGCACGTCAGGGAGACCGGCGCCGAGGTCGTCGTCGCGGGGGACAACTCGTGCCTGGCCCACATCGGCGGCCTGCTGTCCCGGGAGCGGGCCGGGGTCCAGCCGCTGCACCTGGCCGAGGTCCTCGCCTCGACGGAGGAGCACCCGTGGACGCCGGAGCCGGTGGCCGTCCTGCCCGGGGTCTCGGCCGGGAGGCCGCCCGCCTCGCTGCCGGAGCCGCCGTCGGCGGCCGGGGGAGCGGCGGCGCTGTCATGAGCCGCACCTTCGTCGGCATGCCGAAGTTCCCCGTCGCGGCGAAGCGGGCGCTCGCCAACCCCCAGCTGCGACGCAACCTCAACCACGCCACCCACACGATCCGGGCCAAGCGGGCGCGCATGGTCGGGGAGGTCCCCGACTGGGAGGAGCTGCGCCACCGCGGCGCGGAGGCCAAGGACCGGGTGCTCGCCCACCTCGACACCTACCTGCTCGAGCTCGAAGAGAAGCTGACCGCCGCCGGGGCGACGGTGCACTGGGCGAGGGATGCGGCCGAGGCCAACCGCATCGTCGTCTCGCTCGTGCAGGCCACGGGCAGCGAGGAGGTCGTCAAGGTCAAGTCGATGGCCACCCAGGAGATCGACCTCAACGGTGCGCTCGAGGCGGCGGGGATCCGGGCATGGGAGACCGACCTCGCGGAGCTCATCGTCCAGCTCGGCGACGACCTGCCGAGCCACATCCTCGTCCCGGCGATCCACCGGAACCGCTCGGAGGTGCGCGAGATCTTCCTGCGCCAGATGAGCAAGGTGGGCAGGTCGGCACCGGACGACCTCACGGACGAGCCCGGCCGACTCGCCGAGGCCGCGCGCCTGCACCTGCGCGAGAAGTTCCTCCGCGCCAAGGTCGCGGTGTCCGGCGCGAACTTCGCCGTCGCCGAGACCGGCACCCTGGTCGTCGTCGAGTCCGAGGGCAACGGACGGATGTGCCTCACGCTGCCGGAGACCCTCATCAGCGTCGTCGGCATCGAGAAGCTTGTGCCGACCTGGGACGACCTGTCCGTCTTCATGCAGCTGCTGCCCCGCTCGTCGACGGGGGAGCGGATGAACCCCTACACGTCGATGTGGACCGGCGTCACCGAGGGCGACGGCCCGCAGGACGTCCACGTGGTGCTCGTCGACAACGGCCGCACCAACGTCCTCGCGGACGTCGTGGGCCGGCAGGCGCTCCGCTGCATCCGGTGCTCGGCCTGCCTCAACGTCTGCCCGGTCTATGAGCGCGTCGGAGGCCACGCCTACGGCTCGGTCTACCCCGGGCCGATCGGCGCCGTCCTCGTCCCGCAGCTGAAGGGCCTCGCCGGGCCGGTGGAGCAGTCGCTGCCCTACGCGTCGTCGCTCTGCGGTGCCTGCTTCGATGTGTGCCCGGTCCGCATCGAGATCCCGGAGCTGCTCGTCCACCTCCGCGCCGCTGTCGTCGACGAGCACCGGGGCGGTATGCCGTCCGCCGAGGCGCTCGCGATGCGGGCCACCGCCTGGACCTTCGACCGGGCCGGCCGGCTGGAGAAGGCGCAGAACCTCGCGACCGGGGTCGGCAAGCTGCTCGGCGACCGCCACCGGCTCGGCCGGCTGCCCTGGCCGGCGTCGGCGTGGAGCACGGCCCGGGACGCGCCGGCCCCGCCGAAGCAGACCTTCCGGCAGTGGTGGGACGAGACGCACGGGAGCGACCGATGACGAGGAGTGCCAAGGACGAGGTCCTCTCCCGGGTCCGCCGCGCCCTCGCGGCGCCAGGCACCCACCACGCGAGGACCGACTCACCGGAGAGGGCGGGGAGCGGCATACCGACCCCGACGGAGCTGGGGGAGGTCGTGGACCTCTTCGCGGAGCGGGTGGCCGACTATCGCGCCGTCGTGGAGCGAGTCGGACGGGCCGGCGTGGCCCCGGCGATCGTCGCGGCGCTCGCGATGCACGGCGCTGGGTCGGTCGTCGTGCCCGACGGGCTCGACGACGACTGGGCCGCGGCGATCGGGTCCGCGGCACGGCTGGTGCGCGAGCCCGACGTGACCGACGCGGAGCTCGACCACGTCGATGCGGTCGTGTCGACGGCCGCGGTCGGCATGGCGGTGCCCGGCACGATCGTGCTCGACCACGGTCCCGGGCAGGGGAGGCGGGCGCTGACCCTCGTGCCGGACTGCCACGTCTGCGTGGTCCAGGTGGAGCAGGTCGTGGGGGACGTGCCCGACGGGGTCGCCCGGCTGCGCGCGAGCGTCGAGGCCGGGCGCGCGCTGACGTGGATCAGCGGGCCGAGCGCCACGAGCGACATCGAGCTCGAGCGGGTCGAGGGCGTCCACGGCCCCCGCATCCTGCACGTCCTCATCGTCGAGTGAGCGCTCCGCCCCACCAGTACAGCCGGGCGTGGGGCGGGAGTGACCGAGTGCTCACTCGATGGGGTGTTTCCTTAGGTCGAGTGAGCGCTCCACCCCACCAGTCCCAGGGCGTGTGGGCACGAGAGTGACGGATGTGACCGACTGCTCACTCGACTGAAAGGTCGAGTGAGCCACCTGTAGGACTTCGTCCTTCCCGTTGCGGGATGAAAATGGGGGTGGCCGCCCGGTGACGTCGGTGGCGCTTGGTTCGGCTGAGGCCGTGAGTGAGTCGGACGCGGGGACCGTGTTGTGGACCGTTGATTGTGCTTCGAGCACGAGGACTAGATTCGTTGGTTCCTGCGGTTCCTCCGGGCGACCAGCCGGGCCGGTCCTGGCCCGGGTGAGAGCGCTCGGTTGGAGGTGAGGAGCCATGAAGGCAGGCGATCCTGGGGTCGCGGCCCTGGTGGGCTCGCAGGACTTGGACGTCGGTGAGGATCCGATCATCGAACGGGTCGCGGCGCTGGATATCGGCAAGGCGGAGCTGGTGTGTTGTGTGCGCACGCCGACCCCGACCGGCCGGCGTCGTCAGCAGGTGCGCACGTTCTCGACGATGACGCGCTCGTTGATGCTCTTGCGGGACTGGCTCACGCAGGAGGAGGTCACGGTGGTCGGGATGGAGTCGACCGGCGTGTACTGGAAGTCGCCGTACTACCTGCTGGAGGACCTGTTCGACACCCGCGTGCTCAATGCCACGCAGGTCAAGAACGTGCCCGGCCGGCCCAAGACCGACAAGCTCGACGCGGTGTGGCTGTGCAAGCTGGTCGAGCGGGGCATGGTGCGTTCCTCGTTCGTGCCGCCGCCCCCGATCCGCGAGCTGCGGAACCTGACCCGGTACCGGGCCGCGCTGGTCGCGGCGCGGACCGCGGAGAAGGAGCGCGTCGAGAAGCTCCTCGAGGACGCGCAGGTCAAGCTGTCCGTGGTTGCCTCGGACATCTTCGGCAAGTCGGGCCGGTTGATGATGGCCGCGTTGATCGACGGGGTTCGGGACCCGGCCGTGCTGGCCGACCTGGCCCTGGGCCGGTTGCGGTCCAAGACCGTCGACCTGCAGGAGGCCTTCGTCGGCCAGTTCAGTGGGCACCACGCCCGGTTGCTGGCCAAGATGCTCACCCGGGTCGATGCCCTGACCGCGGACGTCACCGACCTGGACGAGGAGATCGCACAGGCGCTCGGACCCCACGAACAGGCGGTGTCGCGCCTGATCCAGATCCCCGGCGTCGACCGGGTCATCGCGGCCGTCGTGATCGCCGAGATCGGCCTGGACATGACCCGGTTCCTCACCCCGGCACACCTGACCTCCTGGGCCCGGCTGGCCCCGATCGCCCGGGAATCGGCCGGCCGGACCCACGGCCGGCAGGGCACCGGCAAGGGCAACCGCTACCTGGCCGCCGTCCTCGGCGATGCCGCCGTCGGGGCCGGCAAGACCCACACCTTCCTCGGAGCCCGCTACCGACGGCTGGGCCGCCGCGGCAGGGACGCCAAGAACAAGGCCATCGTGGCCGTCGGCCGGTCCATCCTGGTGATCATCTGGCACCTGCTCGCCGACGAGCAGGCCACCTACCTCGACCTGGGCGAGGACCATTACGCCCGACACACCGACCGCGACCGCAAGGTCCGCAACCACGTCCGCGACCTGCAAGCCCTCGGCTACCGCGTCATCCTCGAACCCGCCTGACACCCCTGAGCACGCCATCAGCCAACCGACCGCGCCGGCTGGCAATACAAACCCGCCCGGCTGAGTCCATTTTCGGACTAGCGCCCGGTCCCACCCGTCACAGGCGCTCGGGAGGTCAGCGAGGCTGGCCCCAGCCGGGCTGCTCGCCCTCCAGGTCCGGGCTGGCGTGTCGCAGGTCCTCCGAGATCCGGTC
>NZ_JBQCCV010000144.1:0-3132 GCF_051961875.1 Intrasporangium sp.
CCTCGTCCGACGATGGCGCGGCGCGTCCCCGGCGTCGCCGGCGCCGGGGCGGTCAGGGCCGGTCTGGATCGGCCGCCAGCGCCCCGAGCACCGAGTCGAACTGAGCTGACCGGCACCAGCTCGCGTGCGCGGCATACCCCCTGACGGGGCGGGTGCGGCGCGCCGCCCGCTCAGCGGAGCGGGGCTGGGCGGCATACGGCTCTGACCCGGACCCGGGCGGTCCGCGTCATAGCCGCTCGAGGAGGGAGGCCGCGACCTGCCGGTAGGCCTCGGCGCCCTTCGAGCTGCGGGCGGTCGCGAGGATCGAGCGGCCGATCGCCGGGGCCTCCGCGAAGCGCACGGTCTTGGGGATCGGCGGCTCGAGCACAGACAGCTCGTAGCGCGCCCCCACATCCGCGAGCACCTCATGGGCGTGGCGGCTGCGGCCGTCGAAGAGCGTCGGGAGGACGCCCCACACCTCGAGGTCGCGGTTGAGGATCTTCTGGACGTCGGCGACGGTGTCCAGCAGCTGGCCGACGCCGCGGTGGCTGAGCATCTCGCAGGGCATAGGCACGATGAGGGCGTCCGCGGCGGTCAGCGCATTGAGGGTGATGACGCCGAGACTGGGCGAGCAGTCGAGCAGGATGACGTCATATGCGGCTCGGCTCGCCTCGAGCGCGGTGCGCAGGACGTACTCGCGGCCGGGACGGGGCAGGAGCATCGCCTCGGCCCCGGCGAGGTCGATGACGGACGGCAGGAGGTCGAAGCCGTCGTCGCACCGGATGACGGCATCGGAGACCTCCGCCCTGCCGAGAAGGACCTCGTTGACCGATGTCTCGACGTCGTCCGGGTCGACGCCGAGAGAGAAGGTGAGGCACGCCTGCGGGTCGAGGTCGACCAGGAGGACGTTCCGGCCACACTCCGCGAAGGCGGCGCCCAGCGAGGCGACCGAGGTCGTCTTTGCGACGCCACCCTTCTGGTTCGCCAGGGCGACGACGCGGGCGCCGGATGTCGTGCTGGGTGCCATGTGGACAGTCTGTCAGGTGCCTGCCTCGAGGCCGGCCCAGTCGGACTTCTCCGGGCCCATCCGCTGGCCCTCCTCGCAGTGCGCCCGGAAGTCGCACCACGGGCACATCGGGGACGGCCGAGCCGGGAACCGGGGCGACTCGATGCCCTGCTCACGGAACTCCGCGTCGGCCGTGCGCAGGTCGCGAGCGATCGACTCGGCCTCGCCGAGCTTCCGCTGCAGCGACTCTGGCGTGTGCTCGTGGCTCACCACGGTGCCCGTCGGGATGTGGTGCAGCTCGACCCGGAAGCAGGGCCGCCGCATGGTGCGGGCGGCGCCGACGGCGTAGAGCGCGAGGGGCAGCGACGTACGGGCGTCGGTCTCGGTCGGCTCCTGCCGACCGGTCTTGTAGTCGACCACGACCAGCTCACCGTCGCGGTCGTCGAGGCGGTCGATGCGGCCGGTGACGGCGATCTTGTCGGTGCGCAGCGAGACGCTCCGCTCGATGCCGAGCGGCTGCCGATGCCGGTCGATGCCCCGCAGGTAGTTCGTCACGCCGTCGCGCACCTTGAGCCGCCAGGCGGCCGACTGGTCGCCGTCGCGGAAGCCTACGTCGATCCAGCTCGTGCGCACCAGGGCGGCCACCCCGGCCGGGGTGCGGTAGGCGTGGGGCAGGTCCCAGAAGTCGCGCAGCACGTTGTGGGTCGCGATGCCAACCGACGTGTGCGCCCGCTGGGCGCGGGCGACGGGACGTGGCCGGTCGAGGTACTGCATCCGGTAGCGGCGGGGGCAGTCGAGCCAGGCGAGCAGTCGCGAGGGCGACGCCGTGTAGAGCGGCGTCGGCATCCCCGCGAAGGTCTGCTGGTCGGGCTGGCCGGTCACGTCGCCACCCTACGAGGCAGTGCTGACAAAGGCCCGGATGGAGCCCGCGATCATCTCGACGGCGATGGCCGACAGGAGCAGACCCGCGATACGGGTCAGCAGCATCGTCCCGCTCTCCCCGAGCAGCCGCCGGACCAGTCCCGCGAACCGCATCGCGAGGAAGACGACGACGATGGCGGCGAGCAGGGCCGCCCCGACGCTGAGGTAGCCACCGAGCCCCGAGGCGCCCCGGACCGCGACCATCGTCGCGACGATGGCGCCGGGGCCGGCCAGCATCGGCGTGCCGAGGGGCACCATCGCGACGTTGACACCGACGTCCGCCTGGGCGTCCGACTCCCGGCCCATCAGGAGCTGGAGCGCGATCAGGAGCAGGAGCAGCCCGCCCGCCGCCTGCAGCGCCGCGATCGAGATGTGCAGGTAGTCGAGGATCTGCTGGCCGAAGATCGCGAACATCGCGATGACGAGCACCGCTACGCCGGCGGCCCGCAGGGCGGCGTTGTTGCGCTGCGCCGGGGTGAGCGACCCCGTGAGGGCGAGGAAGACGGGCACGATGCCGGGCGGGTCGAGGATGACGATGAGGGTGATGAACGTGGAGAGGAAGATCGTGAGGTCGAATCCGCTCACGGGCGGACCACCTCGGTGATGCCGCTCGACTGCTTGACGATCGCCTCGAGGACGTCCGGGGAGGTGGTGTTCTCGCCCAGCCGGTTGAGCTTTCCCTCGCCGTGGTAGTCGCTCGAACCGGTGAGCAGCAGGCCGTACTCGCGGGCGAGGCGCTCGGCCCGAGCCACCTCCTCCGGTCCGTGGTCGCGGTGGTAGGCCTCGAGGCCGCCGAGCCCGGCCTCGACAAGGTCCCCGACGAACGAGTCGGGGATGGTCGAGCCGCGGGTCCGGGTGAAAGGGTGCGCGACAACCGGCACTCCGCCCGCTGCGCGGACGAGGCGCACCGCCCGCACGGGTTCGATGGCGTAGTGGTGCACGTAGTAGGGCGACTGCTCGTTGAGCCAGTCGACGAACGCCTCGTCGCGATGCTGGATCACGCCGCCCTCGATGAGCGCGTCGGCGATGTGCGGCCGGCCCGGTGTCGCACCCGGGCCGACGTGGGCGAGGACCTGCTCGTAGGTGATCGGGATGCCGTCGGCCGCCATCCGGTCGACCATCCGCTCGAGCCGGGTCGCCCGCGAGTCACGGGCCCGCGCGAGCTCCTGGGTGAGGGCCGGGTCCGCCGGGTCGGTGAGGTAGCCAAGCAGGTGCAGGGAGGACGA
>NZ_JBQCCV010000145.1:0-18692 GCF_051961875.1 Intrasporangium sp.
TCGCCGTCGAGGACGACCACCGTCGGGTCGAGCACGATCTGCGACGTGACCGAGCGGGCGATGAAGCACTCCTCGTGGCCGCGCTCGAGCAGCCGCACGACCTCGGCCGGGTCGGTCCCGGCCGCGACGGTGACCCGGGGCCGCAGCGTGATCGTCGTGATCCGCATCGGCTGGTCACGTTTCGACATCGTTCCCCTCGCGTCGTCCGTGTAGTCGAGCACCTCGATGCCGGCGTTGGCCGCGACGGCGAGGAACGACAGCAACTGGCACGAGCTGGCGGCCATGACGAGCAGCTGCTCGGGGTTGAGCCGGCTCGGGTCGCCGAGGAAAGCCGGGTCGGCCGTCACCTCGGTCTCGAGCCCGGCCGGTCCGACGAGGTGGTTGCGGCTGTACGAGCAGTAGCCGTCCGCGGTCGTTCCGTTCCAGCGCAGGGTGACGTCATACACGTGATCAGGCATGCCGCGAGGGTATGTCGCTGGGTTCAGCGGTGGCCGGCGCGGAGCACGAGCTCGAGCTCGAACCGCGACTCGGGGTCGTCCAGCGCCTCACCGAACAGGTCCTTCAGCTGACCGACCCGGTATCCGACCGTCTGCGGATGGACGAACAGCTCCTCGGCGATCGGGTTGCGCTGCCCGTGGTGACGCAACCAGGCGAGCAGGGTCTCCGCGAGCCGCTCGCGGGAGCTCGGCCGGACCTGGTCGAGGGGTGCCAGCACCCGGGCCGCGAGATCGGCGAGCGCCAGTGGTTCGGCCCGGACGACGAGCTCGGCCAGGTGCTCGGCGACCCAGAGGGGCGGGGCGGTGTCGGCGTCCTGGGCGTCGCGGTCGACGAGGCCGTGGGCGCCCGCCGCGACTGCGAGGTGCAGCGACTCGGCGGCCTTGGCGAGCGGCCGCGGCGGTCCGACGATGGCCCGGCGGCCGCTGAGGGCCCGCTCGAGGTCGCGACGCCGCGGCATGGGGGGCGCGAAGGGGTGGACGACGACCACGTCCGTGCCTCGCTCCGCAACGAGCGCCTCCGGCCCGAGGGCCGAGCGCAGCCCCTCGACGTGCGGGAAGGACACGGTCGCCACCACGACGACGTCGGGCAGGACCCAGCCGACGGCCGCCGCGGACCGGGCGACACCGGTCTCGCTCGCGTCGCCGCGCAGGATCATCTCGAGCAGCTCGCCGCGGAGCCGCTGGTGCTCGCCGGCCCGCTCGGACTGTTCGGAGGCGTAGCCCTGCGCCGTCACCGCGGACAGCTCGTCGATGTAGGCGAAGATCGACTCCCCGAGCGACAGGAGCACCTCCGGCTCGAGCCGGTCGAGCGGCAGGGCCTGGGAGATGGCGCGGAACGTGACCCGTGCGCCCGCCCGGTAGGCGCCGAGAAGGGACTCGAGGCTCCGTCCCGCCCGCACCTCGCCGCGTCCGAGCCGCTCGTAGACCCAGATGTCCTCCTCCGAGAGGGCCGGCAGCCGGGTCCCGGGCAGGTCGAGGAAGCGGTGCAGGGCGACGGAGACCCCACGGCGGACGCCCTGGCCGAACCGGCCCTCGAGGGGCATCGCGTAGACCGGCACGTCGCGCGGGATCGTCCCGATGATCAGCTCGACGATGTCCGAGATGAGCGGTCGGATCGACGAACCCACTTCAGCCGGCAGCGACAACCAAGGCGGATCCGTGGTGCCTTCGGCCATTCCACCTCCCGGAAGTTTGTCGCGACGCAATAGATTCTCTCCGGAAAGGATACGTCTCGCCACGAGAGTGGAGGGCCCTGTTCGGGGCACAGTAGGAGCATGGTCCCGTTCCCTGCCCTGCGGCGCATGGCGTCCCTGTTGTTGACGCCGCTCGAGCCGGAGGATGTGCTCGGCCTCGTCAACCCGCTCGCCTCTCATCGCCAGCTGCGTGGCGTCGTCACCAAGGTGACGCGAGAGACTGCCGAGTCGCGGACCATCCACTTCCGGCCGGGTCGCGGCTGGAACCCCCATGCCGCCGGCCAGTGGGCCCGGATCGGCGTCGAGATCGACGGCGTCCGGCACTGGCGCAGCTACTCGCTCTCCGCCCCCGCCGGCTTCGACCCGGCCATCACCGTCACGGCCATCGGCATGGTCTCGACCGAGCTCGTGCGCCGGACCAAGGTCGGCGACATCCTCTTCCTCGACGTGCCGCAGGGCGACTTCGTGCTCCCGCGCCACCCGCGGCCGCTCCTCATGCTCACCGCCGGCAGCGGCCTGACGCCCGTCATGTCGATGATCCGCACGCTGGTCCCGCGTCGGCCGGACGCCGACGTGGTCCTCATCCACTCGGCCCGCACCCGCGCGGACGCGCTCTTCCACGACGAGCTGCTCGAGCTCGCCGACCAGTTCCCCGGGCTCAAGGTGGCCCACTGGTTCACCCGCGAGGCGGACGGCCGGCGGCTGGACCTCACCGACGCCACCGACCTGGAGACGATCTGTCCCGACTGGCGCCAGCGAGCGGCATACGCGTGCGGTCCGGCCGACTTCCTCGACGCGGCCACCGCGCTCTGGGACGCGGCGGCCGCGGAGGGCGCCGCCGACACGACGAGCGAGCTGACCATCGAGCGGTTCGCGCCGGCACTCCTCCCCGGAGCGGGCGGCGAGGGCGGGCTCGTGACGTTCGAGAAGTCCGACAAGGAAGTCGACGCGCCTGGCGACTGCACCCTGCTCGATGCCGGGGAGCAGGCCGGCGTCGTCATGCCGAGCGGGTGCCGCATGGGCATCTGCCGCAGCTGTCTCACCCCCCTCGTCGCGGGCCACGTCCGCGACCTGCGCACCGGAGAGGTGCACGGTGAGGAGGGCGAGCTGATCCAGACTTGCATCAACGCCGCCGCAGGTCCCGTCCATCTGGACATCTGAGAAGGGAAGCCATATGACCGTCACCGCGACACCGCCCCAGCGCAACGAGATCCGGCCGCGCAAGCCGATCCTCGCCCCGAACGGCGGCACCGCGGTCAGACCTCCGGCCGCCGCCCACCTGAGCGACGAACAGGTGGAGCAGCTCGGCCGAGAGCTCGACGCGATCCGTGACGGCGTCATCGCGACCCGCGGTGCCAAGGACGCTCGCTACATCCGCCGTGTCATCAAGCTGCAGCGCTCCTTGGAGCTGGCCGGCCGGATCACCTTGCTGTTCTCGAAGCGCAAGGCGGCTCTCGTCGCCGGCACCGCGATGATCAGCGTTGCCAAGATCATCGAGAACATGGAGATCGGCCACAACGTCCTGCACGGCCAGTGGGACTGGATGCGCGACCCCGACATCCACTCGACGACGTGGGAGTGGGACTTCGTCTCCCCCGCGGCGACGTGGAAGCACACCCACAACGACCTGCACCACACGTGGACCAACGTCGTGGGCAAGGACAAGGACGTGGGCTACGACCTGCTCCGGATGGACGAGGACCAGCCGTGGACCCCGCGTGCGCTGGGCAACCCGCTCTACAACCTCATCCTCATGCCCTTCTTCGAGTGGGGCATCGCCATCTACGACCTCGAGCTCGAGGCGTGGCGTCAGGGTGAGAAGCCGACCGCCGACCTCAAGCGCGACCTCAAGCTGACCGCGAAGAAGGCGCTGGGCCAGTTCACCAAGGACTACACCGCGACGCCGCTCGCGGCGCAGCTCGTGTCCCGGTCCGGGCGCAACGCCCTGATCGGCACCTTCGCGGCGAACTGCATCCGCAACATCTGGGCGCACGCCGTCATCTTCTGCGGCCACTTCCCGGACGGGGCTGACACCTTCACCGAGGAGATGATCGATGGCGAGACCCGGGGCGACTGGTACATCAGGCAGATGATCGGCTCGGCCAACATCTCCGGCAGCAAGCTGATGCACTTCATGACCGGCAACCTCAGCCACCAGATCGAGCACCACTGTTTCCCCGACCTGCCGAGCAACCGCTACGCAGAGGTCGCGGTGCAGCTCCGTGAGGTCTGCGAGCGCTACGGCCTGCCCTACACG
This sequence comes from Intrasporangium sp., assembly GCF_051961875.1. Taxonomy (GTDB): domain Bacteria; phylum Actinomycetota; class Actinomycetes; order Actinomycetales; family Dermatophilaceae; genus Intrasporangium_A. Next base: position 3,948 of record NZ_JBQCCV010000145.1, read on the forward strand.
ACGGGCCCGCTCCCGCGCCAGGTCTACCAGGCATGGGCCAAGGTGTGCCGGCTCGCGCTGCCGCCGAAGCGGCTGCCGAAGCAGAGGGTGAACCAGGCCCCCGTCACCGCGCGTCGCGGCGCGTTGCCCATCGCCGCCCGTGTCCTCTGAGCGCAGCCGCATCGCGGCGTTCTTCGACCTCGACCGAACCCTGATCCGGGGTTCGGCGAACTACCCGCTGGCCATCGCCGCGTTCCGGGCGGGTCTCGTGCCGTGGCGCGAGCTCGCCGCCGACACCGTCAACGCCGTCCGCTTCAAGCGGCACGGGTCGACGGATGCCGGCTCGGCGGAGCTGCGGGAGCGGATCCTCCGTGCAGTCAAGGGAATCCGCCAGTCGGACATCATCCACCTCGGCGACCGCGTGACGCCGGGGCTGGTCCGCCGCCTCATCCCGCAGGCCGCGCGGCTGCTCGCCGAGCACCACACCCGTGGCGAGGACCGGGTCGTGGTCTCGGCGAGCCCGATCGAGCTCGTGGGCCGGTTCGCCGAGGCGCTCGGCCTCGAGGGCGCCGTCGCGACGCGGGCCGAGCTCGACGGCGAGGGTCGCTACACGGGACGCCTCGCGGGCGAGTTCTGCTACGGCAAGGGCAAGGTGATCGAGATCGAGAAGCTCGCCGCCGAGCGGGGCTACGACCTCGCGCAGTGCTACGCCTACAGCGACTCGCTGAGCGACCTGCCAATGCTCGAGCGCGTCGGCAACGCGGTGGCCGTCAACCCGGACAAGGAGCTTCGCGTCCTGGCCGCCGACCGGGGCTGGCCGGTCGTCGAGGTCGGCCGCCGGCGCCACTGACCCCTGCTCCCGACCTCCTCCCCCGGGTTGAGGTATTCCGGTGCGCCCTCGTGACACCGGAATACCTCAAAGCGGAGAGTGGGAGGAGGAGCGAGGCCCAGTCAGGAGCGGGCGACGGGGCCACCGCTGCCGGTGCTCGTGGACGGCGAGGCGCCGATCGAATCGAGGTTGCCGCGCGCCGCATGAGCATGACCGAGCGGCCCGGCCGCCATCGCGGTGAAGAGCCGGCTGGTCACCGTGCGGGCGAACTGCACCGAGGCCGAGTCGATCCGGTGCTTGGGGCTCGGTCCCCGCAGCGCGGTGCACCAGCCCATCGTGCCGACCGAGAGGACCCCGGCCCCGCTCGAGGTCGTGTAGTACGTCAGGTCCGAGTGGGTCGGCGCCTTGCCGGCGATCGGCACGGGCGAGTGGGCCACGACCTGCAGGTTCGGGGGCGTGCCGTGGATCGGGTAGGCCCGGTCGATCTCCGTCGCGACGAGCCCGGCGACCCGGTCGCCGCGCTGGAGCCCGAGGCCGGCGAGGAGGAAGAAGTCCGGATCGTGCACGACGAGGTCGGCGTCGGCCGGGAACGCCTCGTAGAGCATGCCGGTCAGCGAGTTCTCCGGGTCCGGGTGGGGATCGGCCCGCCACATCGCCGTCGAGTCCGGCCGTCCCTTGACCGGGTCCTCCGCGGCGGACTTATAGCAGGTCAGCAGCCGCCCGGCACCGTCGAGCCGCACCCGCCAGTAGTCCGCGTTGGCACCGAGGAAGGCGAGGTTCGTCCCGGAGCCCCGGGCCTGCTCGACCGCGTGGCGCATCGGGATGCTCCAGTACTCATCGTGCCCGAGACTGACCACGCCGGCCGCCCCGGCGAGGGCGCCCGGATCGTGGTGCACCTCCCATGAGGTCAGGTAGGCCAGGTCGAGGCCGAGCTTCTCGGCGAGCTGGACCGGCCCGATCTCGAAGTTGAGCACCTGCAGGGCGCCGACCTTGTCGTAGGGCCGGTCGAAGCTCACGGCGCGAGCCCGGGTCCCGAAGGTCCCGTCCGGCCCCTTGTAGAGCGAGTGCCCGCCCCACTGGTTGTAGGCCTGGTAGCTCGTCACGGCGGAGACGAGGACGAGCCGGCCCCGCGTCGAGGTCGAGCGAAGCGTGAGCGGGACGTAACGGGCCTTCCCGCCGGCGTCGAGGCGCAGCAGGTAGCTGCCCTCCGGCCAGCCGGCCGTCGCGACCCGGGTCGTGACGGGCCACGCGCACCGCACCGTGCCGAGCGCGTCGGTCGTGGGCGCGGCCTGCCGTTTGACCGAGATCGGCTGTGAGCGCCATACGGACCGTGCGCCGGTGCCGCCGTAGTAGCCGAGCCGGTAGGCGGTCACCGTGACCGGCCCGAGGACGCTGCTGAGCCGCAGCGGGACGTCCTCACCGGGCAGGACGCTCACGGTGTCCGTGTAGCCGGCCAGATCCTGCTCCCCGGCCGCTCGGGCGGCCGGGATCCGCCAGGCGCCCGTTCCGGTCCGGGCGTTCTCGGCGCGCACCCACCCGGGGTCACGTGCCGCAGTGGTCCCCGCCTGCGACGTCCCCGGAGGCGGCGCGCCCGCGGTCCCCGAGCCGGTGGCGGCCCGGTTGGGGCCTGCCGGTGGACTCGTGCATGCCGCGACGAGGGCCGCCCCACCCGCGAGGAGGACCGCCCGCCGTGGGATGTCGCTCCCCGTTCCGCGCTGGGCCACCCGGTCAGGGTAGAGCCGGTCCCCATGAAAGCATCGGCGCATGGCCGTGACACTGACGCCCGACGAGCAGGCGATGCTCGATGGCAGGCACGGCCCGGGCACGGCGATGGCGATGCGGGTCGTCGTCGGCCTCGCCCGGGTCCGCGGGGCCGAGCGCCTCGTCGAGATCGGCTCCGCCCACATCGACGGCTGCCTCTACCACGGCCAGGTCGGCCTCGACTTCGCCGAGCGGCTCCGTGACCTCGGTGCCCGTGTCACCGTCCCGACGACGCTCAACGTCGGCTCGCTCGACCTGCTCCACCCCGGCCTCGTCCGCGGGGACACCCCGGAGGAGCGCGAGACCCGGGACAACGGCCGGGCCCTCATGGACGCGTATGTGGCCCTCGGCGCCCGCCCGACGTGGACCTGCGCCCCTTACCAGCTCGACGCCCGGCCGGGCCTTGGGGAACACGTCGCGTGGGCGGAGTCGAACGCCATCGCCTTCTGCAACTCCGTGCTCGGTGCCCGCACTGACCGCTATGGCGACTTCCTCGACATCTGCGCCGCGGTCACCGGGCGCGCGCCCCTGGCTGGGCTCCACACCGATGCCGCGCGCCTCGGGGACGTCCTCGTCGACTGCACCCGCGTCCCGGAGCACGTCCTGCGCCTGGACCTCACGATGCCCCTCCTCGGCTACCTCGTCGGTTCCCTTGTCGGCACGCGCAACCCAGTGCTCCTGGGATTGCCGGCGAACGTCGGCGAGGACGGCCTCAAGGCTTTCGGGGCAGCGGCCGCCTCGTCCGGCGGCGTCGCGATGTTCCACGTCGTCGGCGTGACCCCCGAGGCGCCAGACGTCGACTCCGCTTTCGGGCCAAACGGCCCCACCGCGCAGGTCACCATCACGAGCGACGACCTCGGCCGCGCCCGCCGGGAGCTGACGACTGCGGCCCGTTCGCGGCTCGACGTGGTCAGCGTCGGCACCCCCCACGCCTCGGTCGACGAGATCGCCTCCCTCGCAACACTTCTCATGGATGGCCCACCGATCGACCCGCACGTCGACTTCTATGTCTCCACAGGCCGATCCGTGTTGGCGGAAGCGAAGCGGCTCGGTCATGTGCGCACCCTGGAGGAGAGCGGCATACGGATCGTCGTGGACACGTGCACCTACGTCACGTCCGTCCTGCGCCCCGACGCGCGTGTCGCCATGACGAACAGCGGCAAGTGGGCGCACTACGCGCCCGGCAACCTCGGCATCGACGTCGTCATCGCAAGCCTCGCCGAGTGCGTCGAGTCCGCCCGCGCTGGAAAGGTGCTCGTCGATGACGATCTCCTCCGCTGACACCGCCCACGGTATGCCGCTCACCGCGGTCCCGCTCCACGCCGGCTCAGCGCGGGGTGAGGTGCTCCACCTCGACGCGCCGCTGTCGTTCTGGGGCGGCACGGACCACCACGGGCGGATCATCGACGCGCACCATCCCCAGCACGGCGCGTCCGTGACCGGCCGGGTCCTCGTCATGACAAGTGGTCGCGGCTCGAGCTCGAGCTCCTATGTGCTCGCCGAGCAGCTGCGCCGCGGCACCGGCCCGACCGCCATTGTCCTGGCCGAGGCCGACGCGATCATCGCGCTCGGGGCCCTCGTCGCCGACGAGCTCTACGCGATCGCGACCCCGGTCGTGCGGGTCTGTCCAGGCGAGCTGGCCAGCCTGACGACCGGCCTTCGCGTCACGGTCGTCGCCGACGCGGAGAGCGCGTCGATCACGGTTTGACCGGTTTGCGCGCCCGCCCAGGGGGCAGGTCAGACCATGGAGCACTGCCGACCACACACGAAGCAGGTGACCGTGATGACGGCCGACCGACCTGGCCTCAGCATCCCGCCGACGCCGCCGGAGCCGGCACCCCCCATACCTGGGGAGCCCCCTCCCCCGGGCCCCGGCCCCGTGCCTCCCCCGCCCATGCCGGAGCCCGTCCCGCCCGGCCGGCCGCAGCCGACGCCACCGGGCCCGACGCCGGGGCCGGAGCCCTACCCGACGCCGTCGCCCGAGCCGCAGCCGAGCCCCGAGGGCCCCTGAGCAGGCGACTGAGGCGCAACTGAGTACCCAGCCAGCACGCCCTGAGCGCGAAGGGACCGCCCACATCCCTCACCAGGAGGTGTGCAGGGGGCGTCCCTCCGCGTAGCCGGCTGTGCTCTGGATCCCGACGACCGCCCGCTCGTAGAACTCCTCGAGGGTGCGGGCACCGGCATAGGTGCAGCTCGAGCGGAGGCCGGCGATGATCTCGTCGATGACGTCCTCGACCGAGGGGCGCTCGGGGTCGACGTACATCCGGGCAGCGCTGATGCCCTCCTCGAACATCGCCTTGCGGGCCCGGTCGTAGGCGGTGTCTGAGGCGGTCCGGCCCAGCACGGCCCGCGAGGAGGCCATCCCGAAGGACTCCTTGTACTGGCGTCCGTCGGTGTCGGTGTAGAGGTCGCCGGGCGACTCGAGGGTGCCGGCGAACCACGACCCGATCATGACGTTCGAGGCACCGGCCGCCAGGGCGAGGGCGACGTCGCGGGGGTGCCGGACGCCGCCGTCGGCCCACACGTGCCTGCCGAGCTCGCGTGCGGCGGTCGCGCACTCCAGGACCGCGGAGAACTGCGGCCGGCCGACCGCCGTCATCATCCGGGTCGTGCACATCGCGCCCGGCCCGACGCCGACCTTGACGATGTCGGCCCCCGCCTCGATGAGGTCCCGCGTGCCCTCGGCCGACACGACGTTGCCCGCGACGACCGGCACGGTCGGGTCGAGGCCCCGGACCGCGCGGAGTGCGTCGATCATCTTCTCCTGGTGCCCGTGGGCCGTGTCGATGACCAGCAGGTCGACCCCGGCGTCGAGGAGGGCCTTCGCCTTGGCGCCTACGTCGCCGTTGATGCCGACCGCGGCGCCGACCCGGAGCCGGCCCGCGGCGTCTGTCGCCGGCTGATAGAGCCCGGAGCGCAGGGCGCCCGCCCGGGTGAGGATGCCGGCCAGCTGACCCGTGGCGGTCACCACGGGGGCCACCTTGCGGCGCGACTCGGAGAGGTGCTCGAAGGCTCGGCGGGGGTCGATGTCGTCGGGCAGCGTGACGAGATCGGTGAACATCACGTCACGGACCTGCGTGTAGCGGTCGACCCCGGTCAGGTCCGAGTCGGTGACGATGCCCACCGGCCGGTGGTCCTCGACGACGACGGCTGCCCCGTGGGCCCGCTTGCCGAGCAGGACGAGCGCTTCTCCGGCCGTCGTCGTGGGCGCGAGCGTGATCGGGCTGTCGTGCACGAGGTGGCGGCTCTTGACCCACGAGACGACGTCGGCCACCACGTCGAGCGGGATGTCCTGGGGGATGATCGTGATCGCGCCACGACGGGCGACCGTCTCGGCCATGCGCCGGCCGGCGACGGCAGTCATGTTTGCCACGACAAGGGGGATCGTCGTGCCGGAACCGTCGATCGTCTGGAGGTCGACGTCGAGGCGGCTCGTCACGGACGAGCGGCTCGGCACCATGAAGATGTCGTCGTAGGTCAGGTCGAAGGTCGGCATCAGGCCGTTGAGGAACTGCACAGGATGCCACTCTAGAACGAACTCGCGCGGCAGTGTCTCCAGCGCACAAGGAACAAGACGTCGCAACAGGAGTCCGTTTCTGCACCGCCGTCGGCTTAGGCTCAGGACGTGACGGAAAGCGACAGTCCGCCGACCCTCGGTCGGGGCGGGCAACAAGAGACGGTGTGGCAGGAGGCGATCCTGCGCTATGGGGGCGAGCTGGGGCAGAAGCTCCTCGAGTACGACTGGGCGGCCAGCCCGCTCGGCCCGATGGACGAATGGCCCGAGAGCCTGCGCACCGCGGTCAGTCTCTGCCTGACCTCGCGTTTCCCTCTCCTCGTGCTCTGGGGGCCCAAGTTCGCCCTCATCTACAACGACGCCTACCTGCCGATCCTCGGCGGGACCAAGCACCCGGCGGCCCTCGGCACACCCATGGAGGACGTGTGGCCGGAGCTGCGCGGCGAGCTGCTGCCCCTGCTTCAGGAGGTCATGGCCGGGCAGGGGCCGATCGCCGCTGAGGACCACCGGTTGCGGCTCGACCGCAACGGCTACCTCGAGGAGGTCTTCGTGACCTTCTCCTACAGCCCCATCGTCGACGACGAGCAGCACGGCGAGGTGGGCGGGATCCTGTGCGCGGTGACCGAGACGACGCGCCACGTCGTCTACGCGCGCCGCGTCTCCGTCCTGACCCAGCTGGCCAGCCAGCTCGTCGACCTGCCCAATGCCACGGAGGTGTGCGCCGTCGCCGGGGACATCCTCGAGGCGAACAGCTCGGACCATCCGCTCGTGGCCGTGTTCGAGGTCGTCGACGGTGTTCCGGTGTCGACGCGCAGCCATGTCCATGACCCGAGACGCGAGCTGCTCGCGGAGGTGGCCCAGCAGGCGGTCTCGACGGGTGAATCTGTCCGCGTCGAGCTGGTGCCGAGTCCAGAGTCGCCAGCCGACCTGGCCGACGGTGTCGTCACCGGCGTCGCGGCGCTGGAGGGGGCCGTCGAACCGGTGTCCGCCCTACACGCCATCCCGGTGCGGGTTCCGGGCGTCGAGGGCCCGACGGCCGTCCTCGTCGTCGGGCAACACCTGCAGCGCAGCTCCGACGACGCCTACGAGCCGTACCTGACCCTCGCCGCCCTGCACGTGCGCACGGCACTGACGGGCATCCACGAGCTCGACGCGGAGCGTCAGCGGCGCAAGGCGCTGCAGGAGCTCGATGCCGAGAAGAGCCTGTTCTACACCAACGTGAGCCATGAGCTGCGCACCCCGCTCACGCTCATCCATGGTCCGATCGAGTCGCTGATCCAGGACCCGGCGACGCCCGGGCAGGCGCGCGACCAGCTCGAGCTCGTAGAGCGCAACGTCAACCGCCTGGCCCGGATGGTCGACGCGATGCTGGACTTCAGCCGGATCGAGGCCGGCGGCGTCCACACCGAGCTCGTCCCGGTCGACGTGACCGCCGTGACGCGCAGCCTCGCGTCCGCCTTCGAGTCGGCGTTCGCCCAGGCGGGGATCGCCTTCACCGTGCACTGCGACGAGCTGCCGGGCCCGGCCTTCCTCGACCAGGACATGTACGAGCGGATCGTGCTCAACCTGCTCTCCAACGCCCTCAAGTACACCCCCGAGGGCTCCGTCAATGTCGTCCTGCGCAACCGGGACGACCGCTTCGATGTCGCCGTGTCGGACACCGGGGTCGGCATCTCGCCCGAGGACCAGGAGCGCATCTTCGGCCGCTTCGAACAGCTGCCGAAGCACCCGCGCGCCAGGGCGCACGAGGGAGCCGGCATCGGCCTTGCCATGGTCAAGCAGCTGAGCGAGCTGCTCGGCGGCGAGGTCTGGGTCCACTCCCAGCCGGACGTCGGGAGCACCTTCACCGTCTCGCTCCCCTACGAGCCCGGAGTGGGCGCACCGGTCCCGGAGGCGCGGCGCCGGCCCAACGTCAGTCGCCGCGACGCACCTTCCTTCCTTGCCGAGACGACGACCTGGCGCGGGCTGCAGCACGAGGAGACCAAGCCCGCCCCGCTGCTCCCGTCCGGCGCAGGGTCGGCCCCGCGGCTCCTCGTCGCCGACGACAACGCCGACATGCGGCACTACCTCGAGGGGGTTCTCTCCGACTACGCGGTCGAGGTCGTGGCCGACGGCCAGACCGCGCTCGACCGATCTCGCGTCGAGGTGCCCGATCTGGTCCTGGCCGACGTCATGATGCCCGGCCTGGACGGCTTCGCTCTCGTCAAGGAGCTGCGGGCCGACCCGCTCACGAGCGACGTGCCGATCATCCTGCTGTCGGCCCGCGCCGGCGAGGACGCCACGGCCGCGGGGCTGGAGCGCGGCGCGGACGACTACGTGGTCAAGCCGTTCTCCGTGTCCGAGCTGCGGGCGCGGATCGCGAGCAACCTCGAGCGCGCCCGCTCCCGCATGCGCGACGCCGCCTGGCGACGCGCCGTGATGGGGTCGCTCCAGGATCCGCTGGTCATCGCGGATCCCGAGGGCCGGGTCATCGAGGTCAACGCGGCGTTCACCGACCTGCTCGGCTGGGACCTGTCCGATGGGCCGATCGAACCGCCGCACCCGTGGTGGCCGACGGCCGAGACCGACGCGCAGGCGTTGCTGCGGCTCCAGGAGGCTCTGGCGCAGTTCCGTCCCGACGAGCCCTTCAGCGCGGAGGTCGAGCTGCGCACGAGGGCGGGTCGCCGGGTCTGGGTGCGCGCGGCCGGCCGACAGGTCGAGGGCGGCCCCGACACCGAGCCGCTGGTCGTCATCACCCTCCGGGACGTGACCCGCCTGCACGAGGCGCGCAGCCGGCGAGAAGCGGCGGCGCGGCTGAGCGCCGAGTTCGGCGCCGCTGAGGACCTTGAGCAGGTCCTCTCGGCGGCCGTCGCCGGGTTCACCGAGCTCTTCGACGGCGACACGACCGTGCGCGCCACCGCTGGGCGCCACGATGCCCTCTTCACGGCAACCGGCCCGGTCCTCTCGGCAGACCTGTCCGCGAGCCTCGTCGAGGCGCTGGCGGGCGACCCGACCGCAGGACCCCTCCGGGGCCCGGTGCCGGGCATCCTGATCGCGCCCAAGAACGACTCGGCCGAGTGCCGCGCGTGGGTGCAGTTCCCGGCGCCTCGTCCGGTCGGCGCGGACGAGCGGATCGTCGGCGACCTGCTCGCCCAGGCCTTCGCGCTCGCCGTCGACCGGGTCGTGGCCGCCGGGCAGTTCGCGGACCGGGAGGCCAACCTCCAGCTCGCGATCGAGAGCCAGCGGCACATCGGGCAGGCGGTCGGCATCCTCGTCGAGCGCCACCGGATCACCCCGACGGAGGCGTTCATGCGGATCAAGCGGGCCAGCCAGGATCGCAACATCAAGCTGCGCGAGCTCGCCTCCCGGATCATCGAGACCGGCGCGGAGCCGTCCGACGCCGAGTGACACGGGGACGTATGCCGCTGAGCCCGCTCAGCGGCATACGTGTCTCCGGGGGTCTTGACCGCAGAAACTTGCGGAGTAATCCTGATTACATGATTACGAAGGAAGGGGAGGAGCGGGTCCGCGGCTGGTTCACCGGACGGTTGCCCGAGCCGTGGCGCATCGCCCCACCCGAGATCACCATCGACCGCGACGAGATCACGGTCGTGCTCACCATCGAGGACGTCGACCTGCCCGACGGCTCGAGCGACGCCGAACGCGCCGAGGCCCGTGCCGGGCGCGCGAAGGCCTTCCGCGAGGACACCCGCGAGCACCGCATCCGGATCGCCCGCGAGGCCGAGCACCGGTTCGACCGCAAGGTCTCCTGGGCGGTCCGGGTCGGGGACCGGACCGAGCTGTTCACCCACGTCGCGGCACCCACGATGACGCGGCTGCGCCAGCCGGAGCGGCTCGTCCTCGACACCCTCGTCGACGCCGGCGTCGCCCGCTCGCGGGCGGACGCGCTCGCCTGGTGCGTCCGGCTCGTCCGGGAGCACGAGGGCGACTGGCTCGGCGAGCTCCGCGATGCGATGGAGCACGTGGCCGACGTCCGCGACCGCGGCCCCTCCGCCTGACCGTCGACCGGTCGCTTTCCCCCAGTCGATCGGCCACTTTGCCCCGGTCGATCGGCGACTTTGCCCCGGTCGATCGGCCACTTTGCCACGGTCGATCGGCCACTTTGCCCCGGTCGACCGGTCACCATCCCTCCGTGGACCGGTCACTGCTCCTTGGTCGCACGGTCACGGGTGAGCCACCAGCCGGGCCGATTTGAGGAGAGGGCCCAAGGGTCCGCTATAGTTCCTCAAGTTGTGCCCGGCCAGGTAGCTCAGTTGGTACGAGCGTCCGACTGAAAATCGGAAGGTCGGCGGTTCGACCCCGCCCCTGGCCACAATCCCGAAACCGCAGGTCAGAGCCCTCTGACCTGCGGTTTCGTCTTCCCCTGCTCGCCCGCCCAAGTCGCCGAGTGTCACGGCTCCAGGAAGGTCCGGCGTTCGGTGGCGCGCATGTCGAACTCCTCGAGTCGGCGGTGGGCGTCGGGGCCGAGGACGTCGAGCATGCTGTGCAGGAGCGCCGAGCACAGCACGGTCGGCGCAGCGTGGGAGTCGAACACGGCATACGAGCTGACCGGGGCCGTCAGGACGTCCTCGGCGAGCTCGATGAGGCCGCCGATCGGGCGGTCGGTGATCAGCACGACGTGCAGTCCGAGCTGGCGCGCAGACGTCAGTCCCTCGGCCAGCTCACGCGGATAGCGAGGCATCCCGATGGCGAGGACCGTGTCGGCGCCTGCCTCCGCCGCCTGGATCAGGCCGTCCTCCAAAGCGGATCCGGGCGCGTCGAGCACCCGGACGTCCGGCAGCACCTTCGCAGCGAGGTACCCGAAGAAATGCGCCAGCGGGGCCGAGATGCGCAGGCCTATGACGGGCAGCGGCCGCGATGCTGCCAGCCGACTGGCAGCGCCCCGAAGGTGATCCGCGTCGCCAAGGCTCTCCCGCAGCCGTTCGAGGTCGCGGATCTCGCTGCTGACGAGCTCCTGATACTCGTTGAGCTCCTGGCGCTGGCTCTCGGCCGCGGTCCCCGCGAAGACAGCACGTCGCAGCGCATCCCGGAAGTGTGGGAACCCATTGAAACCCAGGGCCACCGCGAAGCGGGTGACCGATGGCTGGCTGACTCCGGCGCGCTCGGCGATCTCCGTGCCGGTCAGGAAGACCGCCTCGTCCGTATGGTCCAGGAGGTATGCCGCGATGCGGCGTTGCGAGGGCGAAAGTCGAACGTCTGCGATGAGGGCACGAAGACTTGCCGCCGCCCGTGCCGCATCCTGGACCGGCAAAGGTTCGTGCTTCGGCTCCGGCATCCCCGCTCGCTCCTTCCCGCCTCGCGCCTCCGGCGATCGCCCCTTCGGGCGGCGCGCGGGGCAGCCCGTGGAGGGACTGCCCGGCGCGTCGCGGCTCTCGTCCGCTACTTCTTCGGACCGTTGCCGTTGAAGCGGGTCTTGCACTCCTGCAGGCGAACGTCGACGCGTTCGCCGCGGTCGACCGTCACGTGCACGGTCTCCAGCACCTCGCCGCTCGGGCGGGCACAGGTCAGCGTCCAGCTCTCCTTGAGGAACTTGCCCTCACCCGTGGCGAGGACCCCGTCCTTCGTGTACGCCGGCTCGGGGCGCACCGACGGGTTGACGTGCCACGTGAACTTGCCGTTCGTCGGGGCGACGATGCTCGACTGGAGATGCGTCGGCACGGCCTGCGGCGGGTCGATCACTCCGCCTGCCTGCTTGATCGGCGCGGTCCACAGATCGAAGTCCTTCGTAACCGTGAGCACTGCGCCCTTCGGCGCGGTGCCGGTGATCACCGAGTGGCCAGCCGGGTCCGCCGCATACTCCAACGCGACCATGAACGCCTCGCGGTTCGACTTGCCTGCGTAGCGTCCGCTGCCGTTGTAGTCCTCGATCACCTCGGAGTACGTGTTGTTCGTCGACTGCGTCTTCATGATCTCGAAGGTGAAGCCGAGGCCGCGGGTGGCGTAGTACGACCAGTCGGGCGTCTCGCCGGTGGTCTCGTAGTCGAAACCGGACTTCATGCCGGTGTAGCCGTTCTTCGCGGTGATCGCGTCACTGAGTGCGGCGTAGATCGCCTCGTCCGGCGCGTTACCCGCGCGCTTCTCCAGCGGAGGACGCAGCACCGTGTGGCCCGACGTGTGGTTGGTGATCAGTACGGTGGCCTGGGTGGACGTGGTCAGGTCCATGATGTTCTGCACCTCGGGCTCGGAGCCCGGCCCGGGGCCTCGAGTCGTGGCGTTCGACCCGGCATTGCTGCCCCACCCGAAGGGGTAGTTGCGGTTGATGTCGATGCCACCGCTGCTGGCGCAGGTCGGCGACAGGCCACAGCTGGTCCGCCGGTTGATGACGAACCCGTCGACGTTGACGACCGGCACGAAGATGACCCGTGCCTCGTCTAGCAAGCGCGTGACCTGCGGGTCCTGCCCGTCGTTGTTGATCAGGTCGTAGGCAAACTCGATGGTGTGCTCGCCCGACGGCCACTCGTTCCCGTGATGGATGCCCATCATGAGCAGGACGGGCTTGCCGTCGGCGGCGCCCACGTCATGCGTGACCTCGATGCCGTACACCGACCGGCCCTGCCGGGTCTGGTGCGGGAGCGTGATGTGCTTGACGAGGTCCGGGTGCGCCTTGCTGAGAGCGACCATCTCGTCGTTGTAGTCGGCAATCGAGCGGTATGTCGTGCGCCCGCTTGGCAGCGCGCCGATCCCTTGGTCCGCGAGCTGGTCCGCGAGCATCTGGACAGCGGGAGGGCTGTCTGCAGGACCGGCGAAGCTCGTTGTGGCGACGGGGACGGCGACGGCCCCGACGAGCCCCAGGCTGAATGCGAGCGTCGTTGCGCGCTTCTTGAAATTGGCCCCGGAGCGGTGGTGTGAGTTGCTATGGGTCATGCAAGAACCTTCCGAAAACTGGCGTGATCTGGACCTTGCTCTTTCTCCCCTGACTCCAATTGCATCTTTCTGTTTGAAAGATTTCACGCAGTTTGTTGACTGAATGAGGGAATGTCAACCCCTGTCGTGCCGGTCCGGGGCCGTAATGTCCCGCCATCCGTTAAAGACTTGGTACGGACTTCTCCGATCCGACAACCTCCCCGTCGCTCCACGGCTCTAGTAGTTGCACGGCGTTCAACGACGAGCGCCCGAAACGACAGGGAGAACTCGTGAGAGCACGTCAGCTTCTCGGGGCAGCAGTGGCGGCCGCCGCGCACCCGCCGACCGTCCGGACGAAGTCGCCCTGACGATGCGGCCCGGTCAGGGCCAGCGCGCCTCAGCCGCCCACGCCCACCGACTCGCCGGCTCGATCCCTGACCATCACAGCCGGTCGCTCGCTGCGGCGCTCGTGCAGGGCCAGGCCGATCACCGACCCGAGCACGATCGCCAGGCCGACCCACTGGCTCGCCGCCAACGAGCCACCCAGCACCGTCACCCCGACGAGCGCCGCCGTCAGCGGGAAAGCCAGCTCCGCCAAGGTCGCCCGGGACGCCGGCGTCGTCCGCAGCCCCCGGTAGTAGAGCAGGAGCGCGAGCAGCCCGGGCACGAGTGCGAGCACCCCGACGCCCCACGCCGCGCCCGTCCCGATCGCGAGCGGCACGTCCGTCACGAGCGCGATCACCGCGAGCGCCACCAGCCCGACCGCGAACCGCAGGGCGGTCACCTGGGCGAAGCCGAGCTCCTGGCTCGCCGCGCGTCCGAGGACGGTGCCGGCCGCCCAGAGGGCCGCGGCCCCGAGAGCCAGCCCAGCGGCATACAGGTTGTTCACCCCGACGGCGAACGGGTCGGGGAAGCTCAGGAGCCACGCGCCCGCGAGCGCCGGCACGGCGAACCACGCGAACGAGCGGCGCAGCCGCTCCCCCAGCAGCAGCGCGGCGAGCAGGAGCGCGATGAGCGGCTGGAGCTTCTGGAGCACCTGCGGCGTGATCGGGTCGCCGAGGCGGAACGCGGAGGTGAAGAGCGTGGTCGCGAGCGCCGACGACCCAGCGCCGATGACGAGGACGCTGACCCGGGTGCGCCAGCTCGACTGGAGCACGGCACGTACGGCGCCGACGAGCCACGGCGACACGAGGAGCACGAGCACGACGTGCTCCCAGAACACGACGGCGACCGAGGGGTACTCCTTGGCAAGCGGGTCGCGCCAGATCGCGGAGAGCCCCCAGAGGCTGGCGGCGAGGGCGATGAGCCAGGTGCGGTCGGCGCGGCGGGTGCGGAGGTCGGCCATGCGGGACACCCTATGATCACGCGTATGCCGCTCAGCCGGCTCACCCTGTCAGCGCCCCGTGGGCGCACTCACCGCCCTCCCAAGCAGGGCAACTAGGCTCCTCGGATCAGGCCCGTGCCTGGCCTCCCGGCCGGGCCGGCTCACACAGTCGATCAAGGAGCACTCCATGGCGACGACAGCGGCTGCAGCGGTGCTGGACCGGCTCGACGAGATCCGCCCCGGGCTCGAGGACTTCTACCGCGACCTGCACGCCCATCCCGAGCTCTCGCACGAGGAGCACCGCACCGGCGACAAGGTGGCGAGCCGGCTCACTGCGGCGGGTTTCGAGGTGCACTCGGGCGTCGGCGGGACCGGCGTCGTCGGCATCCTCCGCAACGGCGACGGACCGGCGGTGCTGATGCGCGCCGACATGGACGCGCTCCCGGTCCACGAGGCGACCGGCCTGCCCTACGCGAGCACCGAGACGGCGACCAC
>NZ_JBQCCV010000146.1:0-11106 GCF_051961875.1 Intrasporangium sp.
CCCCCAACTATTCCGCTTCTTCAACTCGGTGGGTGTTGATGTTCCGGTTGTAATTTGTGTAACTATTATTTCGGCGGTCACCTGGTGGCTCCAAACCCCCGACGACACCCAGCAACGCCTGGGTGTCGTCGGGTGCGCCTCACAGCGATAGCGAACGTCGGCGGTTCGTGAGCGGCTGTCTCGGCTGCTCAGGCCGGAACTCTTCGTCGCGCACCCCGGCGCCACGGGAGCGACGACTGTGGCCTCGATGCCCGCGTCACTGCGCGCGCGGCACGCCGACCTGCTCAGACCTGCTCAGGCGTGACCTGCTAGGCCGAGAGGGCCCCGAGCATGCGCTCGGCGACGGGCCCGGACGAGGCGGGGTTCTGGCCGGTGTACAGACTGCGGTCGACCACGACGTGCGGGGCCCACGGCTCGCCCTCGACGAAGTCGCAGCCAAGCTTGACCAGCCGGTCCTGCAACAGCCACGGAGCCTTGTCGGCGAGCCCGACCTGCGACTCCTCGGCGTTCGTGAAGCCGGTCAGCCGAAAGCCCGAGAACGGCGAGGTCGCGCCGTCGGCCGCGGTCGCCAGCAGGGCGGCCGGGGCGTGGCAGACGATGCCCAGCGGCTTGCCCGACGCGAGTGTGGCGGTGAGCACCGCGGCGGAGGTCCTGTTCACGGCCAGGTCCTCCATCGGGCCGTGGCCGCCCGGGTAGAACACGGCGTCGTAGGTGGACACGTCGACGTCCTCGAGCTTCAGCGGGCTCTGGAGCTGGCTGATGCCCTTCAACGCGGTCCGCATCTCGTCGGCGCCCTCCTGGCCGCCGTTGACGTCCGGCGCCAGGCTGGCCTCGTCGACCACGGGCTGTACGCCGCCTGGTGTGGCCAGCACGACCTCATGGCCGGCGCCGGTGAAGACACGGTAAGGCGCAACGAGCTCCTCGGCCCAGTAGCCGGTGGGGTGCTCGGTTCCGTCCGACAGGGTCCAGTGACGCGCGCCGGTGACGACGAAGAGGATGGTGCCCATACGGCTGCTCCAGAGGTAGACAGGGATTCCTGATGGTTGTGCCCGCTCAGCGCTACAGGGAAGCGCCGACGGTTGTACGGGCTGTGTGACCTAGAGCATGGCGCGAAGGCGGCCTGCGCACATGGCCCAAGGGGTCCCCGGCCGCACCGCACGATCCGGCCCCTGCTGGAAGGTGCGGCGCCTGGGCGTTGAAGTCTCGGCGCAGCGGGGCCGTCACCGGCGCATGGCCCTGCGCAGGGTCGTGCTGCGCTTGACAGGTGGAACCGTGGCGGCGGCCAAGTGGAGCTGCGGTGGGTCCCGGCTCGACCAGGGCGCACCGCAGGGACGGACGTCTGACCGTGCTGCTGCTGGTCAGAAAGGACAGTGCAAGTGAATATGACCCCGAAGAGATCCGTCGAGGCCCAAGAGGCTCCGAATCATGAAGCGAGGTGACGAGCCCGCGGCATGGTTGGACGTCCAGGTCGAAGGAGCCTGCGACGCCCCGGAAAGCGGCAGACCGCCTATCTGGGTCTGGAGTGCGGGCCAGTCAACGGAAAGCCGTGGAGGAGTAGTGGCTCAAGGTCCCAACTACGTTGTTCTGCAGGTCGTACTCAAGGAGAAGTTCTTGGGCACGGGCTCGGGGAACCTCACCGAGTTGGAGAAGGCGATCAACGAGCAGGCCGCAAAGGGGTATCGCCTTCACACCATCAGTACGGTCGCGTCCGGCAGCAAGGGCTTCGGTGGCGGGGACCGAGTTCAGGCCACCATGGTGTTCGAAGCGATCTGAGCCGCTGCTCAGGCGGGGAAAGGCACCCGCTGCTCGCTGTCCGCACCAGAACCGAGTGGCATGGGTTGGGTCGGACAACCCGTCCGCTTGCAGTTCCAACCCCTGGCCGGGTTCGCTTCGAGCGTCCCCGGGACAGCCCTAAGTGCCGCCTGGCCCAGCTGCACCCGCGACTTCAGGATCAAGAACGCGAGGTCGGACACGGCGAATCGAGCCACTGTGAGCAGCTCGCACCGAGCACGCCTCCGCCGATTCAGCCGGAAGGCTGGACGACGCGCTCGTGCTCCGCGCCCGCGACTGGGCCACCTCACTCGCTCTCGTCCTCGTCCCGCACTCGCCGACGCGCCGCTGCTCGACCGCATCGGCCACGCCACCCTCGCTGCCGTGCTCGCCGACTGACCGACCCGGCTCACAGCAGCCGGCACCCACCGCCGATACCCGACGAGTCGGTCCTACTGACCGCCAGGGGCCGGGCTTCACTCGGCTCCCACCCTGCACCAGACTCCGGCACTCAAGAGGGCGTCCGAGCGGGCTACCGGTCCGACCCGGCTCGCTGCGTCCCGCCCCTTTCCCAGCAGAGTCGGGGCGCCGACCACCCGTGGCAGATGAGCCTGGTGGTCGCCTCTCGCTAGTCTAGGTGGGCCCAGCAGAGGGCTTCGAGCAGCCGACAGGGAAGAGGCTTTGTGACCGACTTTCCCGAGATCGTCGTCATCGGCAGCGCAAACGTCGACCTGGTCAGCTCAGTCACCTCCCTGCCTCGGCCAGGTGAGACGGTGCTGGCATCGGCTTACGCTGAATATCCAGGGGGCAAAGGCGCGAATCAAGCGATCGCGGCAGCACGCCTGGGACGCCGGGTCGCCATTGTCGGACGGGTAGGTGACGACCCGCTCGCCGAGGTGGTGCGGGGGGCGCTAGCCGGGGAAGGCGTCGATGTCCGCCGCCTGCAGACCACCTCCGGCGTCGCCACCGGCCGGGCGTTCATCGCGGTCGACGCGCGGGCCGAGAACTCGATCGTGGTGGTCCCCGGCGCCAATGCAGCCCTGACTGCGGAGGATGTGCGATCGCAGCACGAGATCGTTGCGCATGCAGAGGTCGTGGTGGCTCAGCTCGAGGTTCCTCGCGAGGCAGTGCTTCAGGCAGCATCCTTGGCAGAAGGGCGATTCGTCCTCAATCCCGCGCCGGCGGTGCCGCTGGAACCGGAGCTGCTCGCCATGGTCGACGTGCTGGTGGTCAACGAGGGCGAGTTCGAGACAGTGACCGGTACCGCGGTGCCGCAAGAACCCCAGGCCCTGGTCGCGATCCTGGCCGCCCGACCCCTCCCCTCGGACGTCGTCATCACGCTCGGCGGGCGTGGAGCGGCGGTGTGGCAGGACGGCGTGCTGAGCATCGTGCCTGCGCCGACCGTCGACGTCGTCGACACGACCGGCGCGGGCGACACGTTCGTCGGGGCCTTGGCCGATGCCATGGTCCGCGGACTTCCGCTACCGGAGGCGGCGCGCTGGGCGGTCGTCGCCGCGTCGATCTCCACGCGTTCGGTCGGCGCGACCGGCGGGATGCCCAGGCGTGAGCAGGTGGCGGAGCTGATGGGCCCGGAGTCGCCTGAGCCTCGCGACGGCTGACGCGGCGGCCCGACGGGCCGCCGCGTCACCGTCCGGCATCGGCGTTCAGTCCACCGAGTCTTGCAGGCTCTCTAGGAAGAGCACGTAGGCGGTGGCGCCGGGGTCGGGGTGACCAGACCCGCGCTCACCCACCCAGGCCGCCCTGCCCCGTCGCCCGGGTCGGTCTCGGGTCTCCTCCACGCCCCTCTCCGCAGCCGACACCATGGCGGGCAGCGGGTTGCTCGGGCTGTCGTGAAGCGCGTCCAGGCTCGGCGCGAGCGCATCGAGAACGGTCTTGTCACCGAGCTCGGCCTTGCCACGCTCGGCGATCCGCGCCATCGCTGCACGACCCACTCGCTCAGCGAGCTCGACATCCCACTGTGCGGCGTCCCCGGCCTCCTTCGACGCCGCCAGCAGGCCGGCACCCACGAGAGCAGCCATCGTCGACGGGTTCGCCTTGGCGAAGGCTGCGCCGGCGGTGCGCAGCAGCGTCCCTACCGTCTCGGGCGGGCTCTCGGCGAGAGCCTGACGCACCGCCTCCGCTCCCTTGTCCACCGTGATGCCGAGGTCGCCGTCCCCCACCGCGGCGTCGAGGTCGCGTAGCGCCTCGCGGTGCCCCGACAGGCTCGCGAGGCTCTTGTCCAGCACGACAACCAGTTCCTGCAGCTCCATCGTGCGCCCCACTCTCACTGCTGGAAGAACGGCGAGGACGCCGGCGCGTCGAGTAGCTCGGTGAGGTCGTCGTCCAGGCGCATGACCGTGACCGAGGCACCGGCCATCTCCAGACTCGTGGCGTACTCCCCCACGTAGCGCCGGTGGATGTCGACGCCGATGTCCGCGAGGCGTGTGTGCACCCGGCGGTAGAGGAGGTAGAGCTCCTCTAGCGGCGTGGCCCCCAGACCGTTGACGAGGACGGCTACGCGGTCGCCCGCGGTCAGCTTGAGGTCCTCGACGATGACATCCAGCATCCGGTCCGCGACCTGGTCGGCGGGCTCGAGCGGCCCCCGGTGCTGGCCAGGCTCACCGTGGATGCCGATGCCGATCTCCATCTCGCCGTCGGCGAGCTCGAAGGTGGGCTTCCCGGCAGCAGGGAGAATCGTCGGCGAGAGTCCCACGCCGACCGTCCGTGTGCTGTCGACCGCCCGCTGAGCCAGCTCCGCGACGGTCGCCAAGTCGTCGCCGCGCTCGGCGGCCGCGCCCGCCACCTTGTAGGCGAACAGGAGCCCCGCCACCCCGCGGCGATCGCTGCGGCGGTCCGGCGGCGCGCTCAAGGCGTCGTCGGTGACCAGCACCGTCTTGGTCTCGATGCCGTCGAGGTCGGCCATGTCCGCAGCGAGGTCGAAGTTGAAGACGTCGCCTCCGTAGTTGCCGTAGAGGTAGAGGACGCCGGCACCGCCGTCGACGGCCTTGGTCGCGTCGTACATCTGCTCAGAGGAGGGCGAGGAGAACACGTTGCCCACGGCCACGCCGCTGCAGAGCCCGGAACCGACGTAGCCGAGGAAGGTGGGCAGGTGGCCCGACCCGCCGCCCGTCACGATCCCCACGTGGCCGGCCACCGGGGCGTCGGCGCGCACGAGGGCACGACGGTCGTCGGAGGCAGCCTTCAGCCGGTCGGGGTGCGCGAGCAGCAGGCCGTCGATGACCTCGTCGACGAAGTCCTCAGGGTCATTGATCAGCTTCTTCATCAGGGAACGTCCTCCGTGGTGGCACGACTCCAGAGGTCGTGCGGTGAGCGAACGGGTGGGCCGAGCAGGAGCGACCGGGCAGCCGCGACGGCCCGGTGCTGCGCGCGCAGCCTCGAGGCGTCAGGGAGCGAGTCGATGTCGACGACGTGCGCGAGCCCGACGATGCGTCGGACCAGCTCGGTGGCGGCGTAGCGGGCGCTGTCTTCCAGCAGGTTGCTGAGGAAGATCTCGTCCCAGGGGTGGTCCTCGGGCCAGATCAGCCGGACTTCCTCGCTCAAGGCGCCCCAGAAGTCCATCAGGTACTCGTCGACCTGGCCGGCGAAGCCGTCCCCGAGCTCCTGGTGCGCGATGGCCGAGAAGGCGAGGTTGGCCACGACGTTCCCGGTGTCGTACCCCATCGGCCCGATGAAGGCGAACTCCGGGTCGATCACCCTGGCATCCCCGTCCGCAACCATGATCGATCCGGTGTGCAGGTCGCCGTGGATCAGCGCCTCGTGCCGCGTGCGGAACTCCCACAAGAGCTGGGAAGCAGCGCGACGCATGGCGGCGTCCCCTCGGAGGGAGGCGGCCAGCTCGGCGGCGGCGTCGTCGACGCGGTTGGACTCCGCGGCGGTGTACGGCGCCGTGAAGACCAGCTCCTCCGTGATCGCGCAGAGGTCCGGGTTGACGAACCGGGTGGCCAGCCGCTTGCGGTCAGCCGAGTCCATGAGCAGGTCGCTGGTGCCGAGCAAGGTGCGCGCGCAGTAGCGGCCCATCTGCTCGGCCACCCCGGTCACGTGCACTCCGGCCACGAGCTGGGTGCGCCACACCTGGTGGCCACGCAGGTCCTCGAGGACCATCGCCGCCCGGTCCAGGTCCACGGCCAGCAGGGCCGGGACCCGGTCCGGGGCCAGCTCGCCGTGCAGCGCGAGCGCCTCGGCCTCGATCCGGACACGATCCTGGGAGAGCGGCCAAGCGTCCCCGACGACCTTCAGGTACGGCGGGGCATGCTTGACGATGACCGAGCGGCCCCCGCCGCTCACCCGGTAGACGACGTTGAGGTTTCCGTCACCGATCTCTTCGGCCGTGGCGGGCCCGTCGCCCAGGTGCGGGGCAGCGAGCGCGAGGGCCAGCGAGTCGTCCAGCGTCTCGGGCACCGCGCTCACCCGGCCGCCGCGAGCCGCCGCTGGTTGAGCGCGTCCAGCAGTACGGCGACGAAGATGACGAGGCCCTGGATGAACTGGGTCCAGAACGGGTTGACGTTGAGCAGCGTCAGGCCGTTGTTGATGACGCCGATCAGCAGCGCACCGATGAAGGTGCCGATGAGGCTGCCTCGGCCGCCGAACAAGGAGGTGCCGCCGATGACCACAGCTGCGATGACCTGCAGTTCCAGGCCGGTGGCCGAGGAGGACAGTGCGGAGTTCAGCCGCCCTGCGAGGACGATGCCCGCCAGTCCCGCGCACAGACCGGCGATGACGTAGACGCTGAAGATGACGCGCTTGACCGGGATGCCCGCCAGACGCGCCGCCTCCTCGTTGCCGCCGACGGCGTAGACCTGCTGACCGAAGCTGGTGCGGGTGAGGACGAACCAACCCACCGCGAAGACGATGACGGTGATCACCACCGGAGCCTGCACCCCGGCGATCTTCCCGTTGCCCAGGAAGGTGAAGGAGGGCGGGAACCCGAAGATCGTCTGACCCTGCGACACCTGCTGAGTGAGGCCTCGCCCCATGGCGAGCACAGCCAGGGTGGCGATGAACGGCGTCAGCCTCAGCGCGGTGATCGAGAAGCCGTTGAACGCGCCGACCGCCGCGCCGACCAGCAGCGCCACGAGCAGCCCGCCCAGCCCGCCGACGTGCGCCTCCTTCATGGCCCAGGCGGCCACCATGCCGGACAGCGCCACGTTCGAGCCGACGCTGAGGTCGATGCCGCTGGTGATGATGACGAACGTGCCGCCGACAGCGGCGATCCCGACCACGGAGATCTGAACCACGACGTTGAGCAGGTTCGACGTGGTCAGGAAGCTGTTGGTCGACACCGCGAGGACCGCGCACAGGACCAGCAGCGCCCCCAGCAGGGGGCCCACCCCGCTGAGCAGGGACTCCACCCACGGGCGCTGGTGGGCCCTGCGTCCGGAGATGTCTTCCCGAGCAGACCGCTCCTGCAGGTCAGCCTCGGGGTGCAGAGCGGCAGGAGCAGAGGAATTCTCACTCATTGGCTTTGTCTCTCTCACTTCCCGGACGTGGCCCAGCGCATGACGGTCTCTTGATCTGCTTCCTCGCGGGTCAGGGTGGCGACGACCCTGCCCTGCCTCCTGACGACGACGCGGTCGGACATGCCGAGCAGCTCGGGCAGCTCCGAGCTGACCAGGACGACGGCAGCGCCCTGCTCGGCGAGACCGAGCACGTGGGCGTAGATCTCAGCCTTGGCTGCGACGTCGATGCCCCGGGTCGGTTCGTCCAGCAGGATCACCTTCGGTCCGGTGCCGGTGACGCGCCCGAGGATGACCTTCTGCTGGTTCCCACCCGAGAGCTTTCCGACGGGCTGCCGGAGCCCGGAGGCCCGCACCCCGAAGCGCTTGACGACGTCCTCCCCGAAACGCCGTCGCGCCGCGAAGTTGATGACG
Organism: Intrasporangium sp.; assembly: GCF_051961875.1. Classification (GTDB taxonomy): domain Bacteria; phylum Actinomycetota; class Actinomycetes; order Actinomycetales; family Dermatophilaceae; genus Intrasporangium_A. The sequence continues at coordinate 7,659 of NZ_JBQCCV010000146.1, forward strand.
CCGCCGCGGCTGACCGAACCCAGGCTCGAGAGCACGGCGTTGTTCTCGATGCTCGCCTCGAGCAGCAGCCCCTCGGCCTTACGATCCTCGGGCGCATAGACGATCCCGGCACGCAGTCCGTGCCGGGTCGAGCGCAGCGGGACCGGCTTCCCCTCGACCCGCACCTTGCCGGAAGCGGGCGGGTAGGCCCCGGCGATCGCCTTGAGCAGCTCGGTACGGCCCGCGCCCGCGATGCCGGCGACGCCGACGATCTCGCCGGCGCGCACCGTCAGTGAGGCGCCGTTCAGCCGTGGAGAGCGCTGCAGCCCCTCGACCTCGAGCACCACCTCGCCCACCGGCCTCGGCCGCCAGGGGTACATCTGGTCGAGGTCGCGGGCCACCATCGCCCGCACCAGCGAAGGCTCGGTCCAGTCCGCGATCGGGCGGGTCTCGACCGCGGACCCGTCCCGCATCACCATCGCCGAGTCGCAGAGCTCGAAGATCTCCTCGAGGTGATGGCTGATGTAGATGATCGTCAGGCCCTGCGAGCGCAGGTCCCGGACGACCTTGAACAACGTCAGGATGTCGTCGTGCTGCAGCGCGGCGGTCGGCTCATCCATCACCAGGATGCGTGCGTGCCGCGCGAGCGCCTTCGCGATCTCGACGAGCTGGCGCACGTTGAGCGGAAGGGCGGACACCCGACGGTCCGGGTCCAGGCCCGTCAGCCCCACCTGGCTGAGCACGCCGCGCGCCTCGCGCGCGGCCCGGGCCCGGTCCAGGACCCCTCCGCGGGCGGGCATACGGCCCAGGAACAGGTTCTCGGCCACCGTCATGTCCGGGACGAGGCTGAGCTCCTGGTAGATGACGGCCACGCCGGCGTCGATCGCCGCCGCGGGGCCGGCCGACAGCGGCCGGCCGTCGACGAGCACCGTTCCGCTGTCTGCGGTGTACGCGCCCGCGAGGATCTTCATGAGCGTCGACTTGCCAGCGCCGTTCTCGCCGACCAGCCCGAGCACGTGCGACTCGGGCACCTGCAGGCTGACGCCCTTGAGCGCACGGACGCCGAGGAACGACTTGCTGACGTCGCGCATCTCCAGTCGCGCAGAGGTCATTCGATGCCCCAATCGTGGAGAGCTGTGGTGGGGACCGGGGCTCTCCGGGGCGCGCACCAGCGCGCCCCGGAGAGACTCGATCACTTGACCTCGGCCGACCAGATCCCGTAGTCCTTGACCTCCTGCGAGTCGATGTTGTCCTTGGTGATGAGCTGGCTCGGCCAGTAGTCGTGGGCCGGGACGCTCTTGCCGTCGACCATCAGGTCCTTGATGTAGCTCATGGACTTCTCGGCCATCTTGATGGGGTTCTGGCTGATGGTCGCGTCCTGCTTGCCGTCGCGGATGGCCTGCAGAGCCTGGGCGGTCCCGTCCAGACCGATGATGAGGATGTGGTCCTTGCTGCTCGGCGGCGCGTAGCGGTTAGCCGAGTCGATGGCCCGCAGCGCGCCGACGGTGTTGTCGTCGTTCGCACCGAACACGGCGTCGATCTTCGGCTGCGCCTGCAGGATGTTCGTCATCACGTTCAGCGACTTCTCCTGGTCGAAGCCGCCCTCCTGCTTGGCGACCACCTTCAGACCCGGATACTTGGCCAGGCCGGCCTGGAAACCGTCCTCGCGGCCGGCCGCCGCCGTGGTGCCGACGAGCCCGACGAGGTCGACGACGTTCCCCTTCGCCTCGCCGTAGCGCGCCTTGAGCTGGGTCGCGATCCAGTCGGCGGCCTCCTCGCCGGCCTTCTTGTTGTTCGTCTCCACGAAGCACGTGATCTTGCCGCCACTGGCCCCACGGTCCAGCGTGAAGACCGGGACACCCTTGTTGTTGGCGGCCTGCACCACCGGCGTGATGCCGTTGGAGTCGATGGGCGTGAGCACCAGCACGTTGACGCCCTGGTTCAGCAGGTTCATGGCGTCGTTGAACTGCTGCTGGGCGTCGCCGTTGGCGTTGGTCTCCTTGAGCTTGAAGCCCTCCTTGGCGGTGCCGTCCTTGACGCCCTTCTCCAGGCCGACGAAGAACGCGTTGGTCAGCGTCGGACCGGCGTAGCCGACGACGATGTCGGAGGCTTTCATCGTCTTTCCGCCGGCCGAAGCACCGGTGCTGCTGCCCGCACCGCCGCCGGTCCCGCTCGCGGTGGTGTCCTGGGAGCAGGCAGCGAGGCCCGTGCTCGCAGCGAGCAGGACTGCGGCCACGGCGGCACGCCGGGTAAGTCGACTCACGATTCACTCCTTGAGGTGATGGCGGGGGCAGCCTCCAGGACAGCGTTGCCAGGAGGAGTTGAGATGAGCTCGGTCAGAGACCGGCGCTCGGTGACGATCGCGGACACCAGGTCGACGGGGGTGACGTCGAAAGCCGGATTCAGAGCGCGGCTGCCGGGCGCGGCGACGCGCTGTCCCCCGTGCTCGAGGACCTCCGACTCGTCGCGCAGCTCGATCGGGATGTCCGCGCCGGTGGCGGTGCTGCCGTCGATGGTCATCTCGGGCGCAGCGACCACGAAGGGGATGCCGGCGCGCCGGGCTGCCAGCGCGTGCCCCAGGGTGCCGACCTTGTTGGCCACGTCACCGTTGGCAGCGATGCGGTCGGCGCCGACGACCACCGCGTCCACCTCGCCCCGAAGCATCAGCCCGGCAGCGGCCGAGTCGACGACGACGCGGTGCGGGATCCCGGCGCGCTGGAGCTCCCAGGCCGTCAGCCGACTCCCCTGCAGCAGCGGGCGGGTCTCGCAGACGTAGACCATGTCCAACGCGGACGTGGCGTGCAGAGCCTCGATGACGGCCAGGGCCGTCCCGGTCTCCACGCCCGCGAGCGCCCCGGCGTTGCAGTGCGTGAGCACCCTGGTGGCACCGTCCAGAAGCTCGGCGCCGGCCCGCCCGATCGCGCGGTTCGCTTCGATGTCGGCGTCGCGGACGGCCAGGGCAGCTGCCACGAGATCGTCGACCGAGCCGCCTTGGCGGCGGACGCGCATCACCGTCTCGACTCCGGCACCGAGGTTCACCGCGGTGGGACGGGCCGTCGCGACCTTCACGGCGGCGTCCTCGAGCGTCGCGTCCAGGTCGGCACCGGACTCCTTGGCGCGAACGGCCGCGAGGGCCACTCCGAGGGCACCAGCGACGCCGAGCGCCATCGCTCCCCGGATGGCGAGCGAGCGGATGTGGGCGACGAGCTCGTCGACGTCGTGGATCCGGAGGAGCACCTCTTCATGCGGCAGTCGCGTCTGGTCGATGGCCACCACGGTCCCGTCGGACCAATCGAGAGTTCGCACGAGGCGTGATAGTTGTCTGACAACTGACGTCTGTCAAGATCTCCGGCTATAGTGATCGAGTCGTGATCCGGTTCTTCGTCGAGGAGACTTGAGGACGTGGTGGCACTCGGTGTGCAGGCCTCGCTTCCCCAGCAGGTGGCGGAGTCGTTGCGCGAGCGCATCA
>NZ_JBQCCV010000147.1:0-25206 GCF_051961875.1 Intrasporangium sp.
CACACCCATTATTTTTACACCCGACCGCCCTTATCACCCCCCCCCCCCCCCCCGGGGCCCTTATTTGGGGCCCGACTGCTGTCCGTGTGGCGCGGCGGTGTCACTGGCGACGCGTCGACCGCTCCCGCTTGACGCGGCGGACGAACTCCTCGGGGTCGGCGGGCAGGAACGACGCCGCGAGGGAGTACTCGAGCTCGGCGTCCCTGTCTGGGTGCTGTCCGCGTCGCTCGCGCATCTCCTCGAGGATCGCCTCGATCCGGCCGACGAGCTCGCGCGCCTCCTCGCGGGTGAGGCGGGCCCGAGTGAAGGCGAAGCCGAGGGTGCCCTCCTCGTCGGCCTCCTCGACCACGCCGTCATCGTCGGACCTCAGCAGCTGCTCCATCCGCTCCAGCTGCCGCTCCACCTGACGGCGGACCAGGACCATGACGGCCGCCTGCGATGAGGTGTCGCCACCGGACGGGACGAGGTTGAGCCCACCCGGGCGCAGCCGCCAGGGCCGCTCGCGGGCATCCTCAGAGGCCTCGACCCGCTCGACGATGCCGTACTTCTCGAGGAGCCGCAGGTGGTGGCTCACGGCGGACGGTGACATGCCGACACGCTCGCTCGCGGCGGTCGCGGTGACCACCTTGTCGTCGTCGAGCAGGGCGATGAGGTCCTGACGCACCGGGTGGGCGAGCGCCTTGAGAGCGGCGGGGTCGCGGAGGGTCAGGGGCTGCGGTCGAGCCATGTGAGCAGCATACGAGGCAACGGCCCGATGTGAAGTATTGCCTTCACGCGTACCTGAAGCCTATGCTTCACTCTTATGAAGCGATCCCTTCACGATGTCGAACCAGCCCGTTGGCGCGACGTGTGGTCCCAGCGGGACATGCGCATCGTCCTGCCGGCCCGCGCCCTGTCCCTGCTCGGCGACACGGTGGCGGTCTCGGTGCTCATGCTCGACGCCGCCGAGACACGTTCGGCGGCGCACGTGACAGGGATCCTCGCGGCCTTCGCCGCTCCCGTCCTCCTGCTCGCCGCGCCGGCCGGCCGCCTCGTCGACAGCCGCAGCTCCCGGACCCTCCTCGTCTGGGGCGGGCTGCTGCAGGTCCTCGCCTCCGCGGGCCTGGTGTGGAGCCCTTCGTATGCCGTGCAGCTCGGTTTCGTCGTCCTCCTCCAGTGCGGGCAGGTCGTCACCGGACCGACCTGGATGGCGCTCGTGCCGAGGATCGTCGGCGAGGCTCGCGTCGCGACGGCGATCGCGATGGCGCAGACGCTGGGCGCGGTGGCCGGCCTCGTCGGCTACGCCGTAGGCGGGATGCTCTACGACCGGATCGGGCCGCACTGGACGATGAGCATCGACACGGCCTCCTTCGCCCTGCTCGTCGCCGCCGCCCTGCTCGTCCGGACCCGACGGGCCGTCGCGGAGGAACGGGGCCCGGGCCGGCCCACCCCGGCGACGGGAGGCACGCGGGTCGTCCTCGCCGACCGGGTGATCGCGCTGTTCCTCCTGTCACTGCTCCTCTTCGTCACGACCGCGGAGGCGAGCAACGTCGCCGAGCCGATCCTCATCGTGCAGGACCTCGGGGCGGACGGGACGGCCTACGGGCTCGTCGGCGCCTGCTTCGCCGCCGGCTCGATCCTCGGGCCCGCGCTCGCGAGCAGGATCCGCTCCCAGGTCGGCCGCGTCACCGGCGCGGTGGTCACGATGCTCGCGATCGGTGCGGTGCTGGCCTATGTCGGGACCGTCCCCTCCGTCGTCGCCCTGGTCCCGGCCTACTTCGCCTTCGGCATCGCCATCGGCGTGCTCAACGTCCTCATCTCGACCGTCCTGATGCTGCGCGCCCCCGAAGCCGCTCGCGGCCGGGTCATGTCCCTGGTCAGTGGCGCGGCCCGAGGCGCCTCGATGCTCGGCCTGCTGCTCGGCGGCGGCCTGGTGGCCGGTCTCGGCGGACGGCAGGCCTACGTCGTGCTCGGGATCGCCTCCATCGTCGTCGCACCGCTGGCCCTCCTGGCCCGACGGGAGCTGCGCCGGGAGGCAGCGGTCGGCGAGAAGGATGCGGCAGAAGCGGAGGTCGCGACGCAGGACACGGAGGCCGCGGCGTGACCCTGCGCCGGGCTCGGGTCAGTGCCGGTTGACGAGGGCCGCGATGATGGCGATCGCGATGAAGAGGATCAGCGCGGCAACCGTGATCCGGTGCCGGAAGTTGAAGTTCACTTCACCGCCTCCGGCTCCGGGGAGATCTCGGGATGGTGCGGCGGGTTCACGGCGATCCGGAGTCGCGGACGGCCCTGGGTCTCGAAGCTCACGGCCACATTCTGCGTCCGCGCGGTCCAGATCGCGACGACCAGGAGGGACAGGCCGACCATGATCGTGCCGATCGCGATCGTCCAGCGGGCCCCGAAGGCGTCACCGATCCAGCCGATGAGCGGTGAACCCAGCGGCGTGCCACCCATGAAGATGGCCATGTAGAGCGCCATGACCCGGCCACGCATCACCGGGTCCACGGCAAGCTGGACGGTCGCGTTGGCTGTCGTCAGTGCGGTGAGGGAGGCGAGCCCGGTCGGCACGAGGAAGAGGGCGAAGGTCCAGTAGGTCGGCGCGATCGACAGCAGGAGCGTGGCAGCGGTGAAGCCGACGAGCGCGAGCAGCAGGATCCGCAGGCGCGGGTGGTTGCGCCGAGCCGCGATGAGGGCGCCGGTCAGCGACCCGATCGCCATGATCGAGCCGAGCAGGCCGTACTCCCCCGGCCCCTTGTGGAACACCTGGGTCGCCATCAGGGCCGTGGTCACCTGGAAGTTCATCCCGAAGGTGCCGAGGATGAAGACGAGGAACATGACCAGCTGGATGTCGGGCCGGCCCTTGACGTAGCGGATGCCCTCGCGGATCTGGCCCTTGCCCCGCGACTTCGGCGCCGGCATCAGCTCGCCGACGTTCATCATGGCGAGCGCGGCCAGCACGAACAGGAAGCTCGCAGCGTTGACGAACATCGCGGGCGCGATCCCGACGATCGCGATGACGATGCCGGCGACGCCGGGCCCGACCAGTCGGCCGATGTTGAACGAGGCGCTGTTGAGCGCGACGGCATTGGCGAGGTGGTCGCGGTCGACCATCTCGGAGACGAACGTCTGCCTCGCCGGGTTGTCGAACGCGGTCGCGACGCCCTGGATCAGGGCGATCGCGTAGACGTGCCAGAGCTGGACGGCACCGGTCGCCGTGATGACGGCGAGCAGGAGCGCCGTGAGCAGGAGCGCCGACTGGGTCATGACGAGCAGCCGCCGGTTAGGCACGCGGTCGGCGACCATGCCGGCCCACGGGGCGAGCAGCAGGAACGGCAGGAACTGCAGCCCGGTCACGATGCCGAGCGCCGACGCCGAGCCGGAGGTGAGGACGGTCAGGACGAGCCAGTCCTGCGCGACGCGGCCCATCCACGTGCCGACGTTCGACACGATGCCGCCCATGGCATAGATCCGGTAGTTGCGGATGCCGAGGGAATGGAAGGTCGGACTCACTCGCTCGCCACCTTGAGCAGCACGTCGCGGACCGAGGCGAGGAGCGCGTGCTCTTCCTCGCTCAGGCCCTCGAAGCGCTGCAGCATCCACTCGTCGCGGTGGCGGCGGATTCCCCTGAGCGTCTTCAGGCCCTCGGGGGTGAGGGACAGGATGACCTGCCGCCCGTCGGTCGGGTCGTCGGCCCGTGCGACATACCCGGCCTCGACGAGCACGTTGGTCGTGCGCTTCATGCTGGGCGCGCTGACCCGCTCGATCTCGGCGAGCTCGCTGTTGGTCTTCGGGCCCGACTCGAGCCGGGACAGGACGGAGAACTGGTGCGGCGGCAGGAGCAGGTCGGACTCGTAGCGCACCCGCCGCGAGATCCGCATGCACGCGAGGCGCAGGTCGCTCGCGAGGCGGGAGAGCTCGCTCCGGGTCAGCGGCTTGGGGCCGCTCACTGCCTCCACCGTCTGCTTGCTCATCATCACTCCAACTCCTACCGGCAATTCGTTAGCATAACTCATTAGCCTTGCTAACTATTCCGCGTGCGGGGCGAGCGGGTGCCGATCAACGCCAAAGACCAGGTATGCCGCGGAGCGGAGGCCCGCTCAGCGGCATACCTCTTGCTCCTCGGGGGGACGACGGAAGGCCACGTCCTTGCGGGACGTGGCCTTCCGGGAGTGGGCGGACGGGTCAGCCGAGCAGCATCGACTCGATCGGCGCCTTCGCGAAGAAGATGACGAACGACGCGGCGATGACCCACAGCAGCGGGTGGATCGTCCGGGCATGGCCCTTGGCGATCTTGATGACGACCCAGGCGATGAAGCCGGCACCCATGCCGACGGTGATGTTGTAGGTGAACGGCATGAGCATGATCGTGAGGAAGGCCGGGATCGCCACCTCCATGTCCCGCCAGTCGATGCCGGTCACCTGCTGCATCATGAGGAAGCCGACGATGACGAGGGCGGGCGTCGCCGCCTCGGACGGGATGATGGCGAAGACCGGGGCGAGGAAGGTCGCGAGGAGGAACAGCACGCCGGTCACGATGGCGGCGAGCCCGGTCCGCGCGCCCTCGCCGACGCCGGACGCCGACTCGACGGAGGACGTGTTGCTGCTGACGCCGGCCGCGCCACCGGCGGCGGCGGCGATCGAGTCGACGACGAGGATCTGCTGGGTCTTCGGGGGGTTGCCCTCCTCGTCGAGGAGGCCCGCCTCGGCGCCGATCGCCACGATCGTGCCCATCGTGTCGAAGAAGTCGGCGAGCAGGAGGGTGAAGACGAACATGCCCGCCGTCACGATGCCGAGCTTCTCGAAGGAGCCGAGCAGGCTGAACTGGCCGAGGATGCCGAAGTCGGGGGTGTTCGTCGGGCTGGACGGCCAGTGTGGGACGCTCAGCGCCCACGCCTCCGGGTTGACGAGCTTGCCGTCCTGGTAGACCCGGGCACCGATGTGGAAGACCGCCTCGAGGATCATCGCGAGCACCGTCGCGGCGACGATGCCGATGAGGATGGCGCCCTTGACCTTGCGGATGACGAGGACCGCCATGAGGAGCACGCCGGCGACGAAGACCACGGTGGGCCAGCCGTCGAGGCTCCCGCCGATGCCGAGCTCGCTCGGGACCGACCCGTTCATGGTCGGCCGCGCGAATCCGGCGTCGATGATGCCGATGTAGGCGATGAACAGGCCGATGCCGACCGAGATGGCGACCTTGAGCGGCTTCGGGATGGCGCGGAACACGGCGGCGCGGAAGCCGGTGAGGACCAGGACGAGGATGATGACGCCCTCGATGAACACGAGGCCCATGAGGTCGGCGAACGTGATCTTCTCGCTCGCCGCGTGCGCCACGACCATGCTCGCGATGAGTCCGTTGATGCCGAGCCCGGCCGCGAGCGCGATCGGGAAGTTCGCGACGAGGCCCATGAGGATCGACATGAGGCCCGCGATGAGGGCGGTGCCGACTGCCACCAGCAGCTTGCTCTGGGTCAGGTCGCTCGTGCCACCGATGAAGTTGCCCGAGCCGTCCTGGATGCCCGAGAGGATGATCGGGTTCAGCACGACGATGTAGGCCATCGTGAAGAAGGTGACGAACCCGCCCCGGACCTCCCGGGCGACGGTCGAGCCTCGCTCGGAGATCTTGAAGAACGAGTCGAGCCCGGAACGCGCCGGACGAGTGGTGGTTTTAGTCGACATGGCGCACACCCTAGTGGCGTGCTACCTGGCACCCGACGGCACGCTCTAGGGTGGACACGTGACGACCGACGAGACCCCGACGAGTGGCCCTCCGTCCCCTGCCGAGGACCTCACGCCGGTCCACGTCCCGATGGTCCGGATCGTCGAGGTCGGCATGCTCTGCTGGCTCGTCGCACTGTTCGTCGTGATGCTCGTGCCCGCGCTGCACACGGGCGACAAGGCGTGGTGGCCGTGGTGCTGCGTCGCCGGCTTCGGCCTCGGCGGGATCGGCCTGACCTACGTCAGGCGCGGGCGCGGCAATGCGGCGGACGCCTGAGCCTCAGGGCAACCGCGCCGTTCAGTCCGTATGCCGCTCAGTCCGTATGCGGCTCGGCTGAGTCCTGCTCGGGCGTGCCCTCCGCGCCCTCCGCGCCCTCCGCGCCCGCTGCGCTTTCCGCGCTCGGCCCGGACTCGCCGTCATCCTCCGTCGAGGTGCCACTTTCGGTCGAGGGGCCACCTTCCGTGGAGGGGCCAGCCTCCCCGGACGGGTGGACCTCGATGTCGACGGCGAGCTCGTCGAGGACGGGGTCCGCGACAGGGGTGGGCTTCGGCGGCTTGAGGTCCGCCTCCGAATGGGCACCGCAGCCGTGGTCGAGCGAGACGACGCGCCCGTCGGAGGGCGACCACTCGTTGGCGCAGACGCCGAAGACGGCACGCAGCGCACCGGCCATCGGCAGGAAGTAGCCACACGTCGAGCAGGGCGCCGGCGCCTTCTGCGCAACCTCTGACGTCGGGCCCGGATCGCCCTCGTACCACCGGGAGGCGGCGGTCTCACGGCCCTCGGCGGACAGCACGCGTGGGCGGCCGAGGCCGAGCTCCCAGATGGCGAGCCGGTCGACGTCCTCGTCGCCGGTGGCCTCGAACCCGGGCACCAGGTTCGGGTCGTCCTCGCGGTAGGGCAGCACGTCGCCGGCACCGAGGTCGCCGGGCGCGAGCCGGTCGGCATAGGGCACCCACTCCGGCGCGAGGATCGCCTCGTGGCCGGGCAGCAGGTTCGTCTCGCAGACCGTGGCCACGCGGGACCGAGACACGCGGGCGACACTCACGCCCCAGCGCCAGCCGCCGTAACCGGGTGAGAGGCACTCGAACCAGTGCATGGCGAGCCGCTCGCCGAGCATCTCGACGCCGAGGTGCTCGCCGACCGTGCCCGGTTCGGCCACCTTCTCGAGCTCGGTGCGCGCGAGCGGGACGGCGTCGGCGAGGACGGCGTCCTTCTTGCTGGCAGTCGGGGCCGGGGCCACCTCAGCCCTCCAGGTCGTCGGCGACACGACGGAGCACCTGGGCGACCTTCGCGCCGACCTTGCGGTCGGGGTAGCGGCCCTTGCGCAGGCCGGTGCTCATGCCGTCGAGGAGCTGCATGAGGTCCTCGATGATGACGACCATCTCCTCGGTGGTCTTCCGGTCGCGCTCGCGGCGGTTCGCGGCGACGGACGGCGCCGGGTCGAGCACCCGGACCGAGAGCGCCTGCGCGCCGCGTCGGCCCTCGACGATGCCGAACTCGACACGGGCGCCCTTCTTCAGCGTCGTGACACCCTCGGGCAGGGCGCTCGCATGCAGGAACACATCGGCGCCCTCGTCCTCGGCGATGAAGCCGAAGCCCTTGTCGGCGTCGTAGAACCTGACCTTGCCAGTGGGCACAGTCCACCCCTTGCTCGTTGCTCGAAAGTCCTCCAAGCCTAACGGGACCAGCGGCCCCGTCGAACCGAGTATCACGGCCCCCGGCAGGATCGGTGGTTGTCGGCTCAGCCGGGGTGGATGCCCCAGGTGCCGGTCCACTCCTCGCCCGGCTCGAGGACGACCAGGGAGGTTCCGGAGTTGAACGCGTCGGCCGGGCACGACATGGGCTCGACGGCGATGCCCGGCTCGCCCTTGCCGAGGTGCGCCGCACCGGTGAAGACCTGCAGCCACGGGAAGGCGGCATCGGCCCAGAGGGTCACCGACCCGAACTCGTCCGACTGCACCCGACAGCGCCACATCCCGTCGGCGTCACGCTCGATGTCGGTGTAGGCCGTGTCGAGGATCTCGGAGCCGACGCGGCCCCCGTCGCGGAAGTCGTAGCGCGTGCCGTCCACCGGGTGGGTCTCGGTCGGCAGCATCCGGTCGTCGGTCGCGAGCCAGGTCGACGCCGGGACGTGTACCTCGACGTCGTCGATGAGCAGCGAGCCGATCGAGAGGTAGGGGTGGGCGCCATAGCCGAAGGGTGCCGGGCCGCTGCCGACGTTGCGGGCGGCGGGAGTGACGATCAGGCCGGTGTCGTCGAGGACGTAGGTGGTGCGCAGGTCGAGGTGGTGCGGCCAGCCCGGCTGCGGGTGCAGGCGGTAGCGGACCGTCACCGAGTCGCGCTCGTGCTCGAGCAGCTCCCAGAGGGACCAGCGGACCAGGCCGTGGCTGGCGTTGTGGCGCGGCACCTCGGTGATGGACAGCTGCTCCGACTCACCGCCGAAGTCGTACTTGCCGTCGCGGATCCGGTTCGGCCAGGGCATGAGCTGCTGGCCCCGACCGGACCGGCACTCCTCGGCCTCCGCATACCCGGCGACGACCGGGACGCCGTCCCTCGTGAAGCTGCGGAGGCCTCCGCCGACCTCGACGACCGTCGCCTCGAACGGTCCGTGCGCGATGGTGAACTGCTGACCGGTCGGTGCCTCCGGCGTCACCTGACTCATGCCGAGAGCGTATCGGCCTGAGGGTCCGTGCCTCCCCGCCACTAGGTTGGAGACCATGGCCGTTCCGAGCCGCAGCCTCGCCGACGACATCAGGCGCCGCACCGACGACGAGCTCGTGGCGCTGGTCCTGGCGCGCCCCGACCTCGCCCGGCCGGCGCCCGCGGACCTGACCGGCCTCGCCGCGCGCGCCAGCACGAAGGCAAGTGTCCAACGTGCCGTCGAGGCCCTCGACCGAGGCCACCTGCAGGTCCTCGAGGCCCTGGTCGTGGCGGGCGAGGACGCCACCCTCGACGACGTGCGCCGCCTGCTCGGCGTGGACGAGGCGTGTGGCGCGAGGATCGGCGCGATCGTCGAAGACCTCTGGCGCTCCGCGCTGCTCTGGCGCACCGACGGGAGGCACCACGTGGTCCGCACGGTGCCCGAGGTCCTCGGCCGCAACGTGGCCGGGCTGGGCGCGCCGATCCGCGAGCTGCGCCCCTCCCCGAACGGGCCGGTCACGTCGATCGAGGACGGTGCCGAGCTCGCCGCCCTCCTCGACGAGGCACCGTCCTCCGCCCGCGCCGTGCTCGAGAAAATGGCCTGGGGCCCGCCGCTCGGCGTGCTGCCGACGAGCGGGCCCGGCCAGACGGCCGTGCGCTGGCTCCTCGAGCGCCACCTGCTCGTCACCGTCTCCGTGGACCGCGTCGCCCTGCCTCGCGAGGTCGGCCTCGCCCTGCGCGGCGGCCGTCTGCACCGCCGGGTCGAGCTCGACCCGCCGGACCTGCCCGCGCGCACCGTGACGGCCGTGGACGCCCTCGGGGGCGGCGCCGCCAGCGAGCTGTTGACCCAGGTCGACGAGGTCGTGGAGGCCTGGGGCGCCGAGCCGCCCCGCGTGCTGCGTGCCGGCGGGGTGTCCGTGCGGGACCTCAAGCGCACGAGCGAGCTGCTCGATGCCGACACCGCACGCACGGGGTTTCTCGTCGAGCTCATGTATGCCGCTCACCTCCTCGCCGACGACGGCGAGATCGTGCCCGTGTGGGCGCCCACACCGGAGCTCGACGAGTGGTCCGCCTCGGACGCGGGCCACCGCTGGGCCGGCCTCGCCGCCGCCTGGCTCCGGATGACGCGAGCGCCTCACCTCGTCGGGCAGCGCACTCCGGGGGCCTCGGGCGTCGCGAACGCGCTCGGACCGGATGTCCAGTGGCCCCCCATCCGGGCGATCCGCCGGGACGTCCTCACGGAGCTCGCCGACCTGTCCCCGGGCTCGGCGCCCAGCGCCGAGGACGTGACGCAGCGCCTGCTCTGGCGACGCCCGCTCCGGTCCGGCTCCGTCCTCGGCGATGCCGTCGTGGCCGTGCTGCGGGAGGCGGAGTGGCTGGGCCTCACCGGACGCGGCGCCCTCTCCACGGCGGGTCGCGCGCTCCTCGGCTCGCACCCGCCCCCTTCGAAGGCTGGGACGGGGCCCACCCCTGACGGTGTCGAGGCGGCAGCCGCGGCGATGGCGGCGCAGCTGCCGGAGCCGGTCGACCACGTTCTGCTGCAAGCGGACCTGACCGCCGTCGCACCAGGGCCCCTCGTCGGTGACCTCGCCGAGCTGATGCGTCTCGCCGCCGACGTCGAGTCGCGTGGCGGGGCGACGGTCTACCGCTTCACGAACGAGTCGGTCCGGCGGGCACTCGACGCCGGCTGGGCGGCATCCCAGCTGGTCGACACCCTGCGCCGGTCGAGCCGCACGCCGCTCCCCCAGCCGCTCGAGTACCTCGTGTCGGATGTCGCGCGGAAGCACGGGCGCACGCGAGTCGGGGGCTCAGCGGCATACATCCGCTCGGATGACCAGGCCGTCCTTGAGGCGATGCTGGCCTCGCGCGAGCTCGCCCCGCTCCTGCTACGGCGCGTCGCGCCGACCGTCCTTGTCTCCCAAGCGAGCCCGGCGGTCGTCACGGACGTCCTGCACGATGCCGGCTTCGCGCCCGTGACCGAGTCACCCGACGGGAGCGTGGTCGTCGCCGAGACGAGACGTCGGCGGGCGAGGACTCGGCGGCAGGCAGCCACGATCGTCTCGCCCGTCGACGAGCCGTTCACCCGCTCCCTCGTCGCGGGGCTCCGGACGGCGGAGGCGGCCGCGGACGCCCGGCGCGCCGAGGAGGAGCAGCGCGAGGGGCCACCCATCCCGGTGAGCGACCCGGTCGTGACCCTCGCGCTCCTGCGGGACGCGGCCGCGGACCGGCACGGGGTCTGGATCGGGGTCAGCGACCGGCACGGGGCGACGACCCGCGAGCTCATCCACCCACGGCGGGTCGAGGGTGGCCAGGTGCGCGCGACCGACGCGGCGGGACACGAGAAGAGCTACTCGATCCACCGCATCACGGGCGCCACCCTCGATCCTGATGGTTGAGCGTCAGCCGACCGGGGGCTCGTCTGTCTCGGGCGGCAGCGCGGCCTCGAGGGCCTCGCCGCCGGCGAGGGCCTGGCCGCCGCCGAGGGCCCGCACGACGTTCGACGGGCTGGGCCGCCCTAGCTGCTGCGCCATCCAGACACTCGTCTCGACGAGCTTTTCCAGGTCGACCCCGGTTCGAACCCCGGCCCCTCCCAGAGCCCAGACGAGGTCCTCGGTAGCGAGGTTGCCGGTGGCGGACTTGGCGTAGGGACAGCCGCCGAGACCGCCCGTCGACGCGTCGACGACCGCAACGCCGTCGCGCAGCGCGGCCATCGTGTTGGCGAGCGCCTGGCCGTAGGTGTCGTGGAAGTGGACCGCGATCCGGTCCGTGCCGATCCCCCGCTGGTCCAGCGCCTCGAGGAGCCGATGGACGTGCCCCGTCGTGCCGACCCCGATCGTGTCGCCGAGGCTCAGCTCGTCGCAGCCGAGCCCCATGAGCCGCTCGGCGACATCGACGACCTGCTCGATCGGGACCGGCCCCTCCCAGGGGTCGCCGAAGCACATCGAGACGTAGGCCCGCACCCACATGTCGTCGGCCTTGGCCCGCTTCACGACCGGCTCGAACATCGCATACTGCTCTGCGACCGACCGGTTGAGGTTCTTCTGGGCGAAGGTCTCGGTGGCCGACCCGAAGATCGCGATGGCCCGCAGGCCCAGCTCCTCAGCCCGGTCGAGGCCGCGCTCGTTGGGCACGAGCGCCGGGCGGCGCCGGCCGACCCCGTCCGGGCCCAGCGCGCCGAGGACCTGCTCGGCGTCGCCCATCTGCGGCACCCACTTGGCCGGCACGAACGAGGTCGTCTCGATCGTCCGCAGGCCGGCCGCCTCGAGGCGCCGGATGAACTCCACCTTGGTGGCGGCCGAGACGACGGTCTTCTCGTTCTGCAGCCCGTCGCGGGGGCCGACCTCGTAGATGGTCACCTCGGCGGGCAGTCCCGCTGCCGGCTCGACCTGAGGGGTGCGCATGTCGTCCATACTGTCAGCCGTGACGACCCCCTCCCCAGGAAGCGTGGCGGGCGCCGCAGGGAACAGCGGCCCCGGCGCCGGTGTTGGTGACTCTGATGAATGACGGAGCCCTCATCGTCCAGAGCGACAAGACCCTTCTCCTCGAGGTCGACCACCCGCGAGCCGAGGAGGCCCGGCGAGCCATCGCGCCCTTCGCCGAGCTCGAGCGTGCCCCGGAGCACGTCCACACCTACCGCGTGACACCCCTCGGCCTCTGGAACGCCCGGGCCGCCGGACACGACGCCGAGCAGGTCGTCGACGCCCTCATCACGCACAGCCGCTACCCGGTGCCCCACGCCCTCCTCGTCGACATCGCCGAGACGATGGACCGCTACGGCCGGCTCACGCTCGAGAAGGAAGGCTTCGCCGACAGCCCGGAAGGCACCCGGCTCGTGCTGCGCACCACGGACCGCCCCGTCCTCGAGGAGGTCCTGCGGCACAAGAAGATCAAGCCTCTGACCGGCGAGCGGATCGACGACCTCGCAGTCGTCGTCCACCCCAGCGAGCGCGGCCACCTCAAGCAGGAGCTGCTCAAGGTCGGCTGGCCCGCGGAGGACCTCGCCGGCTACGTCGACGGTGAGGCGCATCCGATCGACCTCGTCCAGGACGGCTGGCACCTGCGGCCCTACCAGCAGCACGCCGTCGACGGCTTCTGGCACGGCGGCTCCGGCGTCGTCGTGCTCCCCTGCGGCGCCGGCAAGACGCTGGTCGGCGCGGGTGCCATGGCTGCCGCCAAAGCGACGACCCTGATCCTCGTCACCAACACCGTGAGCGCCCGCCAGTGGAAGGACGAGCTGATCCGGCGCACCTCCCTCACCGAGGACGAGATCGGCGAGTACTCCGGCGCCCGCAAGGAGATCCGCCCCGTCACCATCGCCACCTACCAGGTGCTGACGACGAAGCGGAAGGGTGCCTACACGCACCTCGACCTGCTCGACGCCCGCGACTGGGGCCTGGTCGTCTACGACGAGGTCCACCTCCTGCCGGCCCCGATCTTCCGGATGACCGCCGACCTGCAGGCCCGGCGCCGGCTCGGCCTGACCGCGACGCTCGTGCGCGAGGACGGCCGGGAGGCCGACGTCTTCTCGCTCATCGGGCCCAAGCGCTTCGACGCGCCGTGGAAGGACATCGAGGCACAGGGCTACATCGCGCCGGCCGACTGCGTCGAGGTCCGCGTGTCCCTGCCCGATGGGCAGCGGATGGCCTATGCGACAGCGGAGCCGGACGACCGCTACCGGCTCGCCTCCTGCTCCGATGCGAAGCTGCCCGTCGTCGAGAAGCTCGCTGAGCGGCATACGGAACCGACCCTCATCATCGGCCAGTACCTCGACCAGCTCCACGAGCTCGCCGAGCGGCTCGGCGCGGACGTCATCACCGGTGAGACGACGGTCAAGGAGCGGCAGCGCCTCTACGACGCGTTCCGCTCCGGCGAGATCACCCGCCTCGTCGTGTCGAAGGTCGCGAACTTCTCGATCGACCTGCCCGAGGCCTCCGTGGCGATCCAGGTCAGCGGCACGTTCGGCTCCCGTCAGGAGGAGGCGCAGCGCCTCGGCCGCGTCCTGCGGCCCAAGGGTGACGGGCGCACGGCGCACTTCTACACGGTCGTTGCCCGGGACACGGTCGACTCGGAGTTCGCGGCGCACCGCCAGCGGTTCCTCGCCGAGCAGGGCTACGCCTACCGGATCGTCGACGCGGACGACCTCTGAGACGTCCACCGCGTTCCCAGTGAACTCACAGCAAACGTCGGGACACTGTGGAGCGTGGAGACACAAACCCCTGAGGCCCGCCTCCTCGTCGTCGAGGACGAGCCGAACATCCGCGAACTGCTTGCGACCTCCCTCCGGTTCGCCGGTTTCGAGGTCGACACCGCCGACGACGGGGCGAGTGCGCTTGCCCTCGCCGAAAGCTGCGAGCCCGACCTCGTCGTGCTCGACGTCATGCTGCCCGACGTCGACGGGTTCGAGGTGACGAGGCGCCTGCGCGACCGAGGCCGGCAGCAGCCGATCGTCTTCGTCACCGCTCGTGACTCCATCGGCGACAAGATCGCCGGGCTCACTGTCGGCGGGGACGACTATGTGACGAAACCGTTCAGCCTCGAGGAGGTCGTCGCCCGCATCAGAGCCGTCCTGCGGCGCACCCGCGGACCGGTCGACGACGACTCCGCAACGCTCCGCTTCCACGACCTCGAGCTCGACGAGGACTCCCACGAGGTCCGCCGCGCCGGCCGTGTCATCGACCTGTCCCCCACGGAGTTCAAGCTGCTGCGTTACCTGCTGCTGAACCCGAACCGGGTCCTGTCCAAGCTGCAGATCCTCGACCACGTCTGGGACTACGACTTCCGCGGCGAGTCCGGGATCGTCGAGTCGTACATCTCCTACCTGCGCCGCAAGATCGACGTCGACGGGCTTCCCTCTCTCATCCACACCAAGCGTGGGGTCGGCTACGTCCTGCGGGTTCCGCCGGAGTCGTCGTCCTGACGGGTGGCTGCCATCAACGTCGCAACCTCGAGGAACCGCGGTAGGGGCGGGGTGAGGCTGCGTGCCATCCCGCTCCGCTGGCGGCTGCTCACCGTGGCCCTCAGCCTCATCCTCATCGCGCTCGCCCTGACGCTCGTCGTCACGAGTGCCCTGCTCAACCGCTACCTGCTCGACCAGGCTTCTCAGGAGCTCCGGCTCTATGCAGCGAGCGTCAGCCGGCTCCAGCCGACCCAGCTCGATGACTCGCGTCCGCTGCTCCCGACCGGGTTCACCCTGCGGGTCATCCCCGCCCACGGCGATTACCAGCGCTATCTCGGTGAGGCGGTCACCGAGCGGGACAAGGCCGACATCCCGCTGATCCGCCCCAACGACGACCGGGTCAAGCAAGACCGCGTCTTCACGGTCGGCTCGATCGGCGGGGGCGTGCGGTGGCTCGCCCTGGCCACGACGAACCAGGACAAGAGCGATACCTTCGTCGTCGCCCTGTCGCTGCGGAACCTCGACAACACCGTGGACCAGTTCCTTTGGTATGCCGCAGGAATCGGCGCCATCGTCCTCGCGATCTGCGCTGCACTGGGGTGGTTCCTCGTCAGACGGGCGTTCCGCCCACTCGCCGAGATCGAGGACACCGCGGCCGCCATCGCCGCCGGCGACCTGACGCGACGCATCCAGGTGCCCGGTGCCGAGGACGAGGTGGCCTCCCTGTCCCGGTCGCTGAACGTCATGCTGGCGCGGATCGAGCGCTCGTTCGCGGTCCGGCAGGCCAACGAGGCGAAGATGCGCCGGTTCATCGCCGATGCCTCCCACGAGCTGCGCACGCCGCTCGCGGCGGTCTCGGGCTATGCGGAGCTGTACCGGCAGGGGGCCCTTCCGACTCAGGAGGCCGTTGCCGGCGCGATGGGCCGGATCGAGGGCGAGAGCCACCGGATGCGCGACCTCGTCGACGACCTGCTCACCCTCGCGCGCCTGGACGGCGAGCGGCCCCTCCAGCTCGGACCGGTCGACCTCGCGGTGCTCGCCGCCGACGCCGCCCAGGACGCTCGCACGATCGATCCCAGCCGGCTCGTCACCGCCACCGGGATCGCGGGGCCGATCCACCCGACCGAGCTGGTCGCCGACGAGCGCCAGCTGCGCCAGGTCGTGACGAACCTCGTGACGAACGCGCGGGTCCACACCCCGGCCGGGACCCCGATCCAGATCCTCGTCGGGCCGATGGACCGTGGTCACGTCGCGCTTGCGGTCCGCGACCATGGGTATGGCATCCGGGAGGAGGACAGGGCCACCGTCTTCGAAAGGTTCTATCGTGCGGATGCCTCGCGCAGCCGCGGGCACGGTGGTGGCAACGGGCTCGGCCTCGCCATCGTCGACGCGATCGTCCAGGCCCACGGCGGAACGGTCCGCGCGGACGAGACGCCGGGCGGCGGCGCCACGTTCGTGGTGGAACTGCCCGTTCAGCCTCCCAACGGCGAGCACACAGTGGACTCATAGGAGCACCAGAGGGGCCACCAAAGCTCGTGCCGTCAACTGGGTACCAACCAGCCGAGCGAAGGAGAAGCCATGACCATGGCACCCGGCACGCACAACCCCATGTCTGCCGTGCCGCCTCCCCCGGAGGAGCGGCCCACCCCGCAGGACCACCGCACCAAGGAGCCCAAGCAGAAGCGTCACCTCGGGGAGATGGTCGGTGTCGCCCTGCTCGCGGCCGTCCTCGCGAGCGGCGGGACCTACGCGGCCACCCAGGCCGGCGGCGAGGGCACCGCCGGTGGCACCCAGAACGCGAGCTCGCAGACGCTCCAGCAGGGTTCCACCTCACCGACGGTCATCCAAGGCAACGCCGCCGCCCCCGACTGGACCGCGGTCGCCAAGGCGGTCAGCCCGAGCGTGGTCAGCATCGACGTCGTCCTCCAGAACGGCGAGGGGGCCGGCTCAGGCGTCATCATCGACAACCAGGGCCACGTGCTGACCAACAACCACGTCGTCTCCGGCGCGTCGAACGGCTCCATCTCGGTCGCGCTCAATGATGGACGGACATACTCGGCGTCGATCGTCGGCACCGATCCCTCGACCGACCTCGCGGTCATCAAGATCCAGAGCGCGCCCTCGGACCTCACGCCGATGACGATCGGCGACTCCGGCAAGGTGTCCGTCGGTGACCCGGTCATGGCGGTCGGCAACCCGCTCGGCCTCTCCGGCACCGTGACGACCGGCATCGTGAGCGCCCTCAACCGGCCGGTGACGACGCAGGCGAGCGACCAGAACCAGTCGCCCCAGGGCGGTAACCAGACGACGAGCGACGCGGTCGTGACGAACGCGATCCAGACGTCGGCGGCGATCAACCCCGGCAACTCCGGTGGCGCACTCGTCAACGGCAAGGGTGAGCTCATCGGCATCAACAGCTCGATCGCCCAGCTCGGCGGCGGCGGCTTCGGCAGCAGCGGCCAGAGCGGCAACATCGGCATCGGCTTCGCGATCCCCGTCAACGAGGCCAAGTCGATCGCGAGCCAGCTGATCGAGAAGGGCCACGCCGACCACGCCTTCCTCGGGGTGAGCGCCCGCGACGCGGTCGTGACGGACCGCTCTGCCAAGCGCGCCGGCGCCCAGGTCGTCCGGGTCGCCTCCGGCACGCCCGCCGAGAAGGCCGGAGTCCGGCAGGGCGACGTCATCATCATGGTCAACGGCGAGCGCGTCGACTCCTCGACCGCGCTGGTCGCCCAGGTCCGGGAGATGAAGGCCGGCGAACAGGCCAAGCTCACCGTGATCCGCAACGGACAGCGGCTGGAGCTCGACGTGACCCTCGCCGTCAAGCCCGCCAGCTCAGCCGGCTGACGTACTCTCCCTCGCCGGTTTGAGGTGCTCGAGCGGTCCCTCCCGCCGCTAGGGCACCTCAAACCATGCCCACGAGAGCACGAGAGGTATGCCGCTCAGCGGGCGATCGCTGGGCGCCCCAGCGCCGCTCGGGTGAGACTGGAACATGGACGCGGAACGGAACAGGCAGAACACCCTCGACGCGATCGCAGCCTTCAACGCCGGCGACCTCGACCGTTACCTCGCGAGCTATGCCCCGGACGCGGTGATCCACGGGCTGCCCGAGCACCTCGAGCCGAACCTGTCCGGGCACCGGGAGTTCCTCACCTCCATGCGTGAGGCGCTACCCGACGTGACCTCGACCGTCGAGGACATCGTCGCGAGCGGCGACCTCGTCGCGACCCGTCATACCTACCGCGGCACCCACGAGGGGGTGCTGCACGGGGCGCGCCCGACGGGGCGGGTCCTCGAGTGGCGGGCGATGACGTTCCGGCGGTTCGACGACGCGGGCCTCGCGACCGAGCGCTGGATCGTCACGGACGACCTGGCCCTGCTGCGGCAGCTGGGCCACCTCGGCACGCCGAGCGGGGCACCGGCCACTGCCCGCTGACCGGGCAGATCCCAGTACGCCGCTCACCGTCGAGTGAGCGCCCCTTCCCACCAGCCCCGCCCAGTGGGCGTGACCGGTGTGGCTGAGCGCTCACTCGACGTTGAGGTGGGCCCTGACGGTCAGGCGCCGGCGCGGAAGGCGGCTCGGGAGGCGAGGACCTCGCGTAGGTCCGCGTCGGCGTCCACGAGCGAGCGCCGCACCGCCGGGGTCAGGTCGTCGCGCTCGAGGGTCTGGGCGCTGAGGCGGGCTGTCTCGGCCGTGTGGACCTGCGGGAACCCTAGGGTGACGACCCGCGAGAGGGCGTCCTCGCCGACCCAGGCGCTCATGGCGGGCACCTCGACGAAGTAGCGCGCGACGTACGGCTCGACGAGGTCGTCGCTCGGGGCCGCCCAGAAGCCGCGGGCGAGGTGGTTCATCTCGTAGTTCGATCGGCCGTTGCGGCCGGTGAGCTGCTCCCACGCCCAGGCCTTCGCCTCGGGATCGGGCCGGGAGGCCCGGCACATGAGGGCGTTGAGCGAGCCCTGCAGGGTGTCGTCGGCCGCGCGGAAGCTCTCGATGTCGGCGTCCGACAGGGCTCCGCGACGGGCCAGGTTGCGCACGACGATCCACCGGAAGTCGCCGTCGTCCTCGAGCCCCGCGGGCAGGCCGTGGCCCGAGGCCCAGCCGTGCAGGAGCTCCTCGTCGGCGCTTGTGCCCGCGACGAGACGTGCCGCGGCGAGCGAGGACGTCGAGCCCCGCTCCGCGGTGTCGAGCAGGGCCTGTCCGCAGCGCGCGAGCCGCTCGCGCGCCGCGGGCCGCTCCTCGCGTGGGAGGAACACACCCACGACGACCTGCTCCGCGTAGGCGGCCATCCGCGTCAGGATCGAGGAGTTCGTCTCGCTCGTCCACGCCCCCTCGAAGACGTCGAGGAGGGTGGCCGGCGCGACGTCGGCCAGGTGGAGGCCGTCGATGAGCGAGGACCACACGACAGCGCGGGCCTGCGCGTCGGCCACCTCGCCGAGCTGGCCGGGCAGGGCATGGATCGTCTTGCCGGACAGGACGATTCGCGCCCAGGTCAGGTCGGAGGCATTCGGCACCAGAACGTCCGGCGCCGCCGTGCCCACGAGCCCGTCGAGCGACACCTCGGGCGATCCGATGGTCGTCGCCACGCGCGCCGTCTCGGTGCCGTCGGTCCACCCGGCGACGTCGAGGGCATGGGGCCGGTCGGCGGGGTGGTCGTGGGGCGCCTGACGCGTCAGCGTCGCCGCGGTGACGCGGCCGTCCGCCTCCGCGAGGTCGACGCGGAGGGTGTCGCGATCCGCGGTGAGCAGCCACGCCTTGGCCCAGCCGCCAAGGTCCCGGCCGCTCGCGGCCTCGATGGCGGCGAGGAAGTCGGCGAGCGTCCCGTTGCCGTAGGCCTTGTCCGTCAGATAGGTGCGCACGCCGGCGATGAACCGGTCGTCGCCGACATACGCGATGAGCTGCCGCAGCGCCGCCGCACCCTTGGCGTAGGAGATGCCGTCGAAGTTCTGCAGGGCGCTGATGGCGTCGAGCGCCTCGACCCCGGCGACCGGGTGCGTCGAGGGCGAGCGCTCGGCGCCGTACCCCCAGACCTTGCGCTCGATGGACGAGTCGACCCACGCCTCGCTGTACTGGGTCGCGTCGACGAGGCAGCGGTGCGACATGTACTCCGCGAACGACTCGTTGAGCCAGAGGTCGTCCCACCACTTCATCGTGACGAGGTCGCCGAACCACATGTGCGACATCTCGTGGGAGACGGTGTTGGCGCGGGTCAGCAGCTCGTCCTGGGTCGCGGCGCCGCGGAAGATGTACTGGTCACGGAGGACGACGCAGCCCGGGTTCTCCATCGCGCCCGCGTTGAACTCCGGGACGAAGACCTGGTCGTAGTCGCCGAACGGGTAACGGATGCCGAAGAGGCCGTGGAAGTAGTCGAACGACTGCTTCGTCACCTCGAAGATCTCGGGGGCGTGCCGCTCGAACGGCCCCTAAAGCGAATGGCGGGCGAGGACCGCGAGCAGAAAGAAGTCGTGCTCGTCACACACGGACGAGTAGAGCCCGGCGCAGATCGTCACGAAGTAGGTCGCGAGCGGCTTCGTCGTCGCGAGGGTCCACCGCCCCGGGGCGGTACGGGTGGCCGCGCCGTTACCGATGACGGTCCACTCCTCGGGGGCCTTCACCGTGATGTCGTAGGGCGCCTTGAGGTCGGGCTGGTCGAAGCAGACGAAGACGCTCGGGGCCGCGTCGAGGAAGAGGTGCCCGTAGACGTAGTCCCGCCCGTCCGCCGGGTCGGTGGCCCGGTGCAGGCCCTGCCCGTCGTGGCTGTAGGCCATCGTCGCCTCGACCGTGAGCTCGTTGTCGGCCGCGAGGTCGGGCAGCGGCAGGCGGCCGTCGTCGACCGTCGCCGGGTCCAGCTCCCGGCCGTTGAGCCGGATCGAGCGGACCTCCCGCGCCTTCACGTCGACCCAGCTGTCGGCACCCGGCGAGCCACACGTGAAGCGGACCGTCGCGACCGAGCCGAAGACCTCGGCGCCCTGGTCGAGATCGAGCTGAACGGCATACGAGCCGACGGTGATCAGCTCGGAACGGTCACGGGCTTCGGCGAGGGTGAGACTGCGCATGAGGGCGAGCCTGCCAGATGCGGACAGCCCCCGTCGCACGGGTTGCAGAGCATCGCGCCCCGACCCTTTCGAGCCGTCCGTGTCAGTACCGGCGCGGGCCTCCGGCCATCGCTTCGAGACGCTCGATCCGCTGGTCCATCGGCGGATGCGTCGCGAAGAGACGCGAGACATCCTGGGACCGGAACGGGTTGGCGATCATCATGTGGCTCGCGTTGACGATGTCCTGCTGGGGCGAGAGCGGGGCCCGCTGGACGCCATACTCGAGCTTGCGAAGGGCCGAGGCGAGGGCGAGCGGGTCACCGGTCAGCTTCGAGCCGTCCTCGTCGGCGTCGTACTCGCGCGTGCGGCTGATCGCCATCTGGATCATCATCGCCGCGAGCGGCGCGAGGAAGCTCATCGCGAGCAGTGCAAGCGGGTTGGGCCGGTTCTCGTCGGAGCCGCCGCCGCCGAACATTCCGAAGAACATCAGCATCTGCCCGATCGAGGTGATCACGCCGGCGACCGCCGCGGCCACCGAGCTGGTCAGGATGTCACGGTTGTAGACGTGCATGAGCTCGTGCCCCAGCACGCCGCGCAGCTCGCGCTCGTCGAGCAGCTGGAGGATCCCCTCCGTGCAGCAGACGGCCGCGTGCTTGGGGTTGCGGCCGGTGGCGAACGCGTTGGGCGCCTGCGTCGGGGAGACGTAGAGCCGCGGCATCGGCTTGCCGGCGCGCGTCGAGAGCTCGCGGACGATGCGGTACATCCCCGGTGCCTGCGCCTCGGAGACCGGGTACGCGTGCATCGCGCGGATCGCCAGCTTGTCGGAGTTCCAGTAGCCGTAGGCGGTCGTGCCGACGCCGATGAGCGCGAAGACCCAGATGTAGCGGCCGCCGCCGATCAGCGCGCCGAGACCGAGCAGCAGCACCCAGATGGCACCGAAAAGGGCAGCGGTCTTCAGCCCGTTGAAGTGGTTGTGCATGCCCGTTGAACGTTCGACCAGAGGCGGCTGTTCCGGTGGCCGTGGCGTCGAAGCTCCCGCTCTGCGACACAGTGTCGTAGATCACCGTGGTTGAGCATGCAACCAGCTCGCGTAGTACTACAAGTAGTAGTAGTTTCTGTCGTACAGGGAAAAACGCCCGGCCACCCGGGAACTCACACAGGAGAGAACCATGCGCAAGACCCTCGACAAGCTCATCTCTTGGACCGGCCTCCTCCTCGCGGCGGTACTGCTCGTCGCGGGCGGCTTGCTCACCTGGGCCAGCAACTTCACGAACCAGAACGTCCACGACCAGCTCGGGTCGCAGAAGATCATGATGCCGGCGGCGGCGGCCATCGAGAAGATGGACCCGGCCGACAAGGCCGCACTGCAGCCCTGGTCCGACGGCAAGACCCAGATGACCACGGGCGACCAGGCCAAGGCCTTCGCGGACCACTACATCCTCGTCCACATGAACGCGGCCTCGAACGGCAAGACGTATGAAGAGGTCTCGGGCGAGTTCATGAAGATGTCGAAGGACCCGGGTGCCGACCAGGCCAAGGTCGCCGAGCTCGGCCAGCTGCGCCAGACGCTCTTCATGGGCAACACCCTCCGCGGCCTCCTCCTCAACGCCTACGCCTTCGGGACCATCGGCAAGATCGCGGCCCTCGCCAGCGTCGCCTCCTTCGTCGGTGCCGGTCTCTTCCTGATCCTCGGCCTCCTCGGCCTCCGGCACGCGAAGACCGCCAGCGACATGGTCGTCACCCGCGAGGACCGCACCCCGGCCACCGTCTGAGGTGACCAGCTGAGGTAACAGTCGCCACAACCCCCACCAGCCCCGCCGGCCACCCCCGGCGGGGCTTCCTCATGGCCGCGTTGGGCCCGGCTCCGCCGCCAGCAAGGCGGTGGCCATGCCCGGTCTCCGGGGCTGTTCAGGGGTGGCGTGAAGGGCTAGAACGGAGGGATGGCGACGGATCGTGTGACGGTGCGCAGCGCGGACGAGCTCGGGCGGGCGCTCGGCTCCGGGGCCCGTGAGATCCAGGTGGACGGCACCATCACGGGCTCCCCGTCGGTCACGCTCCCGCCGGGGACGACCTTGGTGGGTGGAGAGCTCGTGTTCCTCGCCAAGGGGGTGCGCCTCACCCGGGACAACACCCTGCGGGACATCGCGATCAGGACGACGCCGTACGAGGTGGCGGTCTACAACGACACCAGCATCCCGGACGCCGGCACACTGTCCTTCCGGAACGTGACGACGGTCGGGCAGGTGTACCTGGTGGCAGAGGCCGAGACGATGACCGTCCGGGTGGAGGCCAGCGGGTTGCACGTCCAGGACGCTGACGTCCGCGGACGCGCCGATCAGCCGCATGGGTACGGCGTGGATGTGCTCCAGGGCGGGCTCACCCTCTGGAACCGCCAGAAGGACGCGTCCTCGTCGTTCAGCGCCACGCTGCGGGACGTCTCGATCGGCACGGACGAGACACCCGTGCGCGGCTCGGGCATCTTCGTCGCCGGGTACGGCGATCGCTTGGGCCGCCTGGCCGGCGGCTCCTTCGAGGCCGACCTGATCGAGACCGGCAAGGTGGTCACCGACGGCGGTATCGCCCCCGGCACACCGGACAAGATCAGCGGCGGCGTCTTCGTCGTCTCCGGGGCTCGCGTCGACCGGGTGGTCAACGCCGGCCAGGTGACCACCCATGGCCAGAACGACATGGTCCTCGACAACTGGGGCTACGTGAAGGAGTGGGTCTCGACCGCGGAGATGAGGTCGACCGGCCCCTCCGGCATCGGCTTCGTCAACTTCGGTGACATCGACAGGCTCGACATGCAGGCGCCGGTCATCACCACCGGCGGCGGCGCCCGCGGCTTCAACCTCTACGACGGCACCCTCAAGGAAGCGTCCTTCCACTCCATCAGGACCACCGGCGACGGCTCCGTCGGCATCCAGGTCAGCCGGCCGATGGGCAGCCTGACCGTGCACCACGACGTCGTGACGACCGGCGGCGAGGGCTCCAGCCTGGTCAAGGGCGTGCAGGTCACGCTCAAGGCGATCGCGTTCTCGGTCAAGGCGGGCGGCCAGATCGAATCGGTGGCCATCGGTGGTGCACTCCGCACCGAAGGGCCGGGCGTCACCACGCTGGAGGTGGCCGACGGCGCATCCATCGCAGAGGTCACCGTCGGCGTCGGAATCGAGGCGCAGGGGGCCGGCTCGAGAGCCACCGACATCCAAGGCGCGGTCCCCTCCCTCGACGGCGTGCCGGTCCACGAGGACTGAGCACCGTCCGGCGCTGGGCAAAAAGTGAGTGCCGCTCGCCGCTCCGGAAGACAATGAGGCATGGATGAGCCAGCTCACGTCGTTACTCGCTGGCTCGCCGCCGGCGATCTCGGTCACGTCGAGGCCTTCGATGATCTCCTGCATCCAGATGTCGTGGTCCACGCACCTCGGGGGCTCTCGACCGAGGACGTCGAATCAGAGAAGGCGGTGTGGCGGGAGGCAGTAGCGGCGATACCCGACCTCCGCCACGAAGTACAGGAGGTGGTGGCGCAGGGGGATGTGGAAATGGCCCGTGTCATCGTGAGCGGAACTCTCCGCCACCACTTCGCTGGCATTGCGGGAAGCGGACAGTCCTTCCGGATGGATCAGGCCGTCATCTGCCACCTTCGGGACGGCAAGATCGCCGAAGCGTGGGAAATCGCCGATGTCGGCTCCTTGGACGAGAAGTAGGTCCCGGTTCAGACGCGCCCGGAAAATGACGCGACATCCGCCGTCAGGATCCGGAGAATCTCCGGGTGATTCTCGACGCCGTCCTCCGCCACACACGCCCCCCATCACCCCTGGCCGGACGGCTCGCCGCGCAGTCACTGCTCTTCGCCCTGGGCGAGGGCACCTTCATGACCGGCTCGGCAGTGTTCTTCACCCAGATCGTCGGGCTGTCCGCCGCCCAGGTCGGCCTCGGCCTGACCTTCGCCGGAATCGCCGCGTTCCTGGCGGCGCTGCCGATGGGCAAGCTCGTCGACCGCTTCGGACCCAAGAAGATGTGGGCCGTCAGCGCGACGGGCCAGGCCGCCATGTTCTCGCTGTGGCCGCTCATCAACGGCTTCGAGGGCTACGTCCTGATGGCCATCGGCATGGAGGTCATCGGCGCGCTGGGTGGCGCGGCCTACGGCGCGTACACCATCGACGTGCTCCCGGCCGGCGAGCGCGTCAAGTCCCGCGCCTACATGTACTCGGCGCTCAACGTCGGCTTCACGCTCGGCTCGATGCTCGGCGGCATCGCCCTGGCGTTCCACTCCAACGATGTCCTGCACGCGCTGCCGTGGTTCACCGCCGTGGCGTTCCTCGTCAACGCCGCCGCGATCACCCGCCTGCCGAAGGCGGCCCACGACGAGCGCACCCCCGAGGACCGCAATGTGAAGATCCCCGGACCGGGGCCGCTCCGCAACCCCGGCTGGCTCCTCACGACGTTCTTCGGCGGCGTGTTCTGGACGAACCAGGTGCTGCTCAACGTCGTCATCCCGCTATGGCTCGTCGAGAAGACCGATGCCCCGCGGGTACTGCTGGCGTTCCTGTTCGGCACCACCACCGTCATGTGCATCTTCCTGCCGATGGTCACGTCGCGCAGGGTCAAGGACGTGCCCAGCGCGCTCGGGGCGATCCGGCTCTCGTCGATGTTCTTCGTCGTGTCCTGCCTGATCACCCTGGCGACACACGACACCGTCGGCTGGGTGACGATCGCGCTGGTCTGGCTCGGGCACGTCACGGTGACCGGTGCCGAGCTCTACCTGTCTGCCGCAAGCTGGTCTTTCGAGGCCGAGCTGATGGACCCGCGGCAGCGCGGCGCGTACCAGGGCGCCGCCGAGATGAGCGGCACGCTCGGGCGAGTCTGGGCCCCGGCCCTCTACACGTTCCTCGCGATGAACTGGGGCGCCACCGGCTGGCTGCTCATCGCCGGGATCATCGTC
>NZ_JBQCCV010000148.1:0-3143 GCF_051961875.1 Intrasporangium sp.
GCCACCGACGTCACCGGGCGGCCACCCCCATTTTCATCCCGCAACGGGAAGGACGAAGTCCTACAGGTGGCTCACTCGACGTGGGAGTCGAGGGGCGGGAGCGCTCATACAAGCGGGCCTTAGGACGCGTGCCGGTGCCGGCCGACGTGCGGGCGCGGGAGGCCGTGCCTCCGGGTCCGGCCAGGCTCCTCGTAGCCCTGGGTGACCATCCCCCACCAGGTCACGGGGATGGTCAGGAACGACAGAACCACGCCGAGCACGAGGACCCAGTGCACCACGTTCGACCACAGGCCGGGCGACAGCGCGAACGGGAAGTCCTGCAGCAGCGTCGTGAAGGCGAGCAACAGGAACATCGCCATGATCAGGTGCCCGGTCAGGCGCAGCCCCCGGGCGTCAGCGAAGAGGTAGGCCACGTTGAAGACGATGATCGACCAGAGCGCGAAGTCGACCATGCCGAGGTTCAGCGCCCCTGGAGTGAAGATCCCCAGTGAGGACCACCCCGGCCAGAAGTTGAGGACGAGGAAGAGTCCGAACGCCACGAGGGCGATGAACCCGGATCTGATGCGCCGCGCAGTGGAGGGGAATCGCGGCCCTTGTTCCAGTGCTTGCATACCTACCGGTTACCCCGCCGACATACTGATTTGCTGTGAAGACCAGTCGGCTCGAGGCATTCAGCGACGGCGTACTCGCCATCATCATCACGATCATGGTGCTGGAGCTGCGGGTGCCGCAGGGGCCGACGCTGCACGACCTGCTCGGCGCCGCGACCGGGCTGCTGACCTACCTGCTGTCGTTCGTCTACGTCGGGATCTACTGGAACAACCACCACCACATGTTCCAGCTCGTCGCGCGCGTCACCGGCGGGATCCTCTGGAGCAACCTCGGGCTGCTCTTCTGCCTGTCGCTGCTGCCGTTCACCACGGCCTGGATGGACGAGCAGGCCTTCGCGACGACGCCGGTCGTGACGTATGGCGTGAACCTGCTCCTCTGCGCGATCGCCTACTTCATCCTGCAGACCACCATCGAGCACAACCAGGGCCGCGACGGCGCCCTCGCCACGGCGCTCGGCCGTGACCTCAAGGCGAAGACGAGCCCGTGGATCTACCTGCTCGGCATCCTCGGCGCGCTCCTCGTGCCGTGGCTCGGGATCGCGATCTACACGATCGTCGCGCTGATGTGGCTCGTCCCCGACCGCCGCGTGGAGCGCTACATCGCCGCGCACAACGTCGCCGACGACTAGGCCGTATGCCGCTGAGTGGGCTCCCCCTCAAACGCTGAGCCCCCGGTCGGCACGACGTGAGCCGTGCCAACCGGGCGCCTATCGGGCCGCGCTACCTGCCTGCATAGTTGCGGACGTGCTTGCTCGTGATCTGCATGAGCCGGTCCGGGTCCTGGCAGTTGCGGGGGTAGTAGTAGTACGCCAGCTGGTCACACCCGAGGTCGACCACCTCGGGCAGGCGGCGGTCGACGAGCGGGTAGGAACTGCTGTTCAAGGCGTAGGTCTCCGCCAGGAGGAAGCTGCCCTTGCCGTTGCGCTTGGCCATGTCGATGAACCGCTGCCCGTCACCACCGAGGAGGACCTTGTTCTGCTCGTCCGGGTCATCGAGACCCCACGGCCGGCCGTCGCAGCCGAAGTAGTCGAGCGCCTCGATCTGGGCGAAGCGCTCCGCCTCGTCGGCCGCCGCCCCTCCCCGGAAGGAGGCGAGGTCCATGAACATCGTGAGCGTGAGGTCGGGCTTGATCGCACGGGCGTGGTCGCTCGCCACACGGAACAGGTCGACGGCGTCGTTCTGCTTCGGCTCGTCCCAGATCAGTCCCTCGAAGGCCCACTGGGTCAGCAGCCTCTCGGTGTTCTTGAGGAAGAAGTCGACGGTCGCCGGGTGCTTCGGATCGCTGCGGTGGCCGCGGCTGTTCGTGTAGGGCTTGCCATCGGGCTTGAGCACCCAGGTCTCGGGGTGCTGCTCGGTGAAGTTGCTCGGCACGCTGGGCGCACCCGCCACGAGGCTGCCCCAGCGGGACGGGATGGCGTAGGGCGTGATCCCCGCCCGGATCGCCTCGTTGACCGCGATCTCGATGTTGTAGTGCGCGCTGTCGAAGTCCTGCTCCAGCACGCTGATCGAGACGGCCGTGGTGCCGATGCTCGCCATCCAGCGCATGTCGTCACGGACCCGGCGGGGCACGACCGTGTAAGCGTTCGGCGCCAGGTAGTAGGCGTTGAGCATCCGCTGCCCTTTGCCCGGCTTGCCCGCGGCCGGTGCCGCCGCAGCGCCGGTCGCCGACTGGGCGAGGGCCACGGCAGAGACTGCGGCCCCCGCTCCCATCAGCACGCTGCGCCGGCCGATACCTCGTGAGCCCATTTCCTGATCCGACATCTTTGTCCGCTCCATTCCCTGGGGCTGTTTCTTGGCGTAATGCATCGGCGGATCCCGGAATCAATGTCCGTCCGCACGTCCTCGAGGAGGAGTTCTTCACGTTGCGAAATGGCACCGGTCAATTCCAGCCGCCCTGCAACGGTTTTCAGTGGCTCGGACGCTAACACGGGTCAGGGTGGCCCTCAACTCGAAAATCACAGGGACAGCAAGCGCATCCGGCCGTGCGGCAATGAAACGAGTTTCAGCGACGCAACCTCTTGACCCCGCCTCTCGAACCATGGTGGGGTCGATCCGAACCGCAAACGGTTTCAGGATTTTCCAAAGAGATAACGCAGCTCGAACCCCTCAGGAGATCGCAACAATGACGAGCCGTGGAAGAAGCATTACTCGCATCATCATGGTCTCGTCCGCCGTTGTCGGGCTGGCCTTGCCCAGCCTTCCCATCGCCGCCGCCGACACCCCGGGCAACGGCTCGGGCGCCCAGACGGGAGCGCCCGGCTGGGGCCAGGTCCCCCAGATCGAGAAGTCGATCAAGGTCCCGACCTTCCCGGCGCGCAACTTCGACGTCACGGCATACGGGGCGGTGGGCGACGGCGCGAGCGACGCGCTACCCGCCATCCTGGCCGCGATCCGCGAGGCGAACGCCGCCGGCGGCGGTCACGTCGTCCTCCCGGGCGGCACGTGGCTCAGCAAGGGCCCGATCCACCTGATGAGCAACGTCGACCTGCACGTCTCCGACGGCGCGGTGCTGCGCTTCAGCCAGGAGCCGAC
>NZ_JBQCCV010000149.1:0-11692 GCF_051961875.1 Intrasporangium sp.
GGCAAGGCGTGCTGAGGCGCCTCGGCACCCCCGCGACCGCCGTCGCCGTGCTCGCCGTCATGATCGCGCTGGCGACGGGCAGCACCACCGGGCAGCCGGCCGCGCCGGGAGGAACGGTGGACGCGAAGCCCGCTGAGCGGCATACGGCTGCCCTGTCCCCATCCGGCATCGCGTTCACCCAGCCGGTCAAGCCCAACCCGGCCGACCTCGCGGCCTACTACGGCGAGCGGGTGAAATGGGCGAAGTGCGCCCGCGGCTGGGGCGACTGCGGGACCGTCCGAGTGCCGCTCGACTACGACGAGCCCGCCGGCGCGACCGTGCCGATCAGCCTCTACCGGGTGCCGGCCGGGCTGCCCCCGAAGCGCAAGGGCACGCTCTTCATCAACCCGGGCGGCCCAGGAGGGTCGGGGACCGACTTCGCCCGCGAGGCGCACCGCTACTTCGGCGAGGACGTGCGGGCGGTGTGGGACATCGTCGGCTTCGACCCACGGGGGATCGGTGAGTCGGGCGGTTTCGACTGCCTCACCGACGGCGACCTCGACGCGCTGTATGCCGCTGACCCCACCCCAGCCACGCAGGCTGAGCGCCGCGCGCTGGAGGAGGCCGATCGCGCGCGGTTGCGAGGCTGCGTCGCGCGGGGCGGACCGCTCGCGCTCCACATGGGCACCGAGAGCGTCGCCCGCGACCTCGACATCCTGCGGGAGGCGGTCGGGGACGAGCGGCTCAACTATGTGGGGGTCAGCTACGGGACGATGATCGGTGCGATGTATGCCGACTTCTTCACCTCTCGCGTCGGCTACATGGTGCTCGACTCGGGGGTCGGGTCGGACGGGCTCGACACCCCGGACCTGACCCAGGCGGAGTTCGACGCGGAGGCCCGGGAGCGGGGCCGCGACCTCGACGCCGCGGTGGCGGACTTCGCCGATGCCTGTGGCACCCAGTGCTCGCTCGGCTCGGACGGCCCGGCCGTGTCGGCGACGATCGTGCAGGTGCTCGACGGGCTCGCGCGTCGCCCGCTGCCCACGGGCGTCGAGACGCTGCCGCGGCTGACCGAGGGGTGGGGCGTCGAGGCGGTCCGGGCGGGGCTCGAGGACACGAACGCCTGGCCCTACCTGGTGGAGGGGCTCGAGCACGCGCGACAGGGCGACGGGTCCGACCTCGCGTGGATCGCGATGGCGGACGTCGGTCGCGAGGAAGACGGCACCTATCCGGGGGCGAGCTTCGGCAAGAACCACCTGCCGGTGACCTGTGCCGACTGGCCGCCGTCGACGTGGTCGTCGATGGAGCCGAGCGCCCAGGTGCTCCGGGAGTTCCCCCTGCTGGCCCGACTCTCCCCGGGCCCGGGCGATCCCTGCGCCGGCTGGCCGGGACCGCACCGGCAGAACCTGCTCGTCGGCGCCGAGCTGGCCACCCCGATCGTCGTCATCGGCAACGAGCACGACCCGGTCACCTCGATCGGTGGGACCGAGTACCTCGCGTCCACGCTGATCCGGTCGCGGCTCGTCCGCGTCGACGCCTACGGGCACGGTGCCTACGGATCGGGCAACGCCTGCGCCGACAAGGCGGTGGAGGGCTACCTGGTCGGGGGCGTGGCCCCTACCAACGACACGAGGTGCCCGGCCAGCTGACGTACGGCGGGCACGGGTCCCGCCGCGAGAAGTGGTGTTGCTGCCAGGTGTTGTGGGCACCGTCTCCGATTTCCTCGTCTCGGTGACCTCTGCGTATACTCATCCACCGTGCCGCCGGACGCTCGTCGCCCTGGCCGGTCACGCCGCCTTAGCTCAGTCGGCCAGAGCGATTCACTCGTAATGAATAGGTCGTCGGTTCGATTCCGACAGGCGGCTCCACCAGCGCCCTCGACTCCGGTCGGGGGCGTTTCTGCTGCTCAGCGCCGGCAGGACCGGGTTGTGGATGACCGGGGTGGGTGTGATGCCGTCAGACAGCTCCACCTCACCCGGGGGTCCTCCTCACGACCAGCAGGCTCGCCTGTCACCAACGTCCGTGCTCGGTACAGGTAGGGTCTACTGCCCAATGCCTCGGGAGGCTCGCACGAGCCCGCTTTCGTATGCCAGCACCACGGCCTGGACCCGGTCGCGGAGCCCGTGCTTGGCCAGGATCCGGGCGACATGCGTCTTGACCGTGCCTTCCCCGATGTAGAGCCGGGCTGCGATCTCGGCGTTGGACAGGCCGTCGGCGACAGCCAGGAGCACATCGACCTCGCGCTCGGTGAGCTGGGGCAGGATGTCGGCGGGAGGGCGCGCAGGCGGCGCCTCGACGTACCTCTCGACGAGGCGCCGCGTCACTGTCGGTGTGAAGAGCGACTCGCCGGCATGGACCGCCCTGATGCCGTCGAGCAGGCGCTGGGGACTGTCGGTCTTGAGCAGGAAGCCCGAGGCCCCGGCCACGAGAGCCTCGTAGACGTACTCGTCCGGGTCGTAGGTCGTCAGCACCAGGACGCGGGTCGGCGAGCCGGAGTCGACGAGGGCCCGCGTCGCTGCGATGCCGTCGAGCTCAGGCATCCGGATGTCCATCAACACGACGTCCGGGCTCGTCTCCGCGGCGAGCCGGAGCGCGTGGCGACCGGTCCCCGCTTCCCCGACGAGCAGGAGGTCGGCAGCGCCCTCGAGAATCGTCGCCAGTCCGCTCCGGACGACGGGCTGGTCGTCGGCGACAAGGACGCGGATCGGGCTCATGGGTGGCTCATGGGTCGGGCACCACCGCGACGAGCCGCCAGCCGGTGCTTCCGTCGGGCCCGGCGTCGAGGTGGCCGCCGGCGGCTTCGACCCGTTCGGCGATCCCGCGCAGGCCACGGCGAGAGCCGCCGCCGCGGCCGTGCCCGGGTGGGCCTTGGCTGACGACCTCGACCACCACGGCGTCCTCCTGGTAGCGAACCGTCACCACCGTCCGCGCGGTGGGCGCGTGCTTGAGCGCGTTGGTCAGCCCCTCCTGGACGACCCGGTACAGGGTCAGGTCACATACCGGGGTCAGGTCCCGCGGTGGGCCCAGGACCACGAGCTCGGCGTCGAGCCCGGCCTCGCGAACTCCCTCGACCAGCTCCGGGGTGGTGCGGATCGAGGGCAGGGGGTCGCGGGTGGGGCTCTGCTCCGCCGACAGCAGTCGTCGCATCTCTCGGACGGCGTCGTGGCCCGTTCGTTGGATCAGGCGCAACCCCTCACGGGCACGATCGGGAGACCGATCCAGCAGCTGCTCCGTCGCCCCGGCGTGAAGGGCCATGACCGCGATGCTGTGGGCCACGACGTCATGCACTTCGCGGCCGAGCCGGGGTTGCTCGGCCGCCACGGCCGCAGCGATGGCGCGTTCCCGGTCCTGCTCGGCGACGCGTACCAGGTCCGCCGCCTCTTCGGCCTGCCGACGTCTCGCGTGGACCACCCGGCCGACGGCGAACACGGAGAAGGTGACCACCGGCGAGAACCACGCCTGTGACAGAGAGTCGACCAAGGGGTCGCACAGGTCGTGGACCACGACACCGAGCAGCGCGATGCACGCCACGACGTACGCCGGCCCGCCATACGCGGCAGCCGAGTACACCGCGACGAGTAGGGGGAGCAGCACCGCGGCCGTCTCGGTGGCGCCGAAAATGAGGGCCTGGGCTCCGATCACGGTGACGACGAGGGCGAGCACCAATACCGGCACCCTGCGGCGCCACGCCAGCGGGACCGTCATCGCGAGGCAGAAGAGGGCGTTCGGCCAGATCGGGCCACGAAACGAACCACCCCACGCGAGGACCTGAGCAACGACGACCAGTGCGGCGGCCAACGCGACGTCGACCACCCGGTCGAGCCCCGGCGGCCCGGCGTCCACGGAGAAGGCGGTGAGCCGCATGCACCAACGATAGGTGGACCATGTCAGCCGCGCGTCTGTCTTGAGGCAGATCCCGTGTCCCGCTTTGGGCCACGGCATCGGGCGCCGATGCAGACGACTCGGCGCGGGCGGCTCCCTAGCGTCTTTGCATCCACAACCGAAGGAGATGCTCATGAACACCTCACGGCTTCGCCGCACCGCGACCGCGGCCTGTCTTGTGCTGTGGCCGGTGTCGATGCTCGCGGCAGCCGTCGCCCAGCCGGAGATCGGCGAGCAACCTGCCGACGTCTATGACGCCGCATCGACCCAGGCCGGCCAGATCGCCGTGTCCGCCGCCATCGGCACCCCCGGAGTACTGCTGTGGATCGTTGCAGTGGCCGGCGTCGTGCACCTTGTGCGGGCCCGCGGTGCACTTCTCGCGAACGTCGGTGGCGGACTCGCCCTGCTCGGCGCCATCGGGCACGCCATGATGGCCACCCTGTTCCTCGTTCTCCTGGCGGTGCCGCAGGACGGTTACCGCACGGAGCTCCTGCCGGTGCTCGACCGGATGTCCGGCCAGGTCTTCCCCGTCGCGATGCCCCTGCTCATGCTCGGCGGGCTCGGCGTCGTTCTCCTCGCGTTCGCACTGCGACGCGCTGGGCGGGCGCCGCTGGCCACGCCGGTGCTCGTCACCGCAGGGTTTCTCAGCGAGTTCGCACCTCTCAGTGGGACCGCCCGTGACATCGTCCTGTGGGTCCTCGTCGGCGCCGGCCTGGCCCTGGCGGCGCTTCACGTGCTCAGACTGGACGATGCGCAGTGGGATCATTCTTCGCCCACAGCCACCGACGTAGCCCGGGCCACCACGTGACGGTATGTCGCTGGGCCGGCCTCGTGATCGATAGCCCACGCGCCGCGGCACGCCGGGTTGGTCGCGCGTGTCGCTCACGCGGTCTTTTCTCCCTAGGGTCTGGGTCATGGCGGGTCACCCCAGGACGGCGTTGGCCGTCGCTCTCATGGTCGCGACGACGTGCGGATGCACCTCCGGGTCCCCGAGCGGCGTCAAGAGCGGGCCCTCGACAGTTCCCCAAGGCGCGCCTGCGGCCGGTGGGGCGGCAACGACCCCTTCTGTGCTCCAGGCCGAGGCCGAGTCCACCACGGGCCTGTCGTGTGAGAAGCCGTCTGAGGCAGTCCTCGACTGGGCCGGTGTCGCGATCGCGAGCCACCCCGGCCCGATCAAGGCCTCGGCCCTCGTGCGCGCCGCCACCACGGAGACCGGTGACTGGTACGTCCTGGCCCTCGACCGCGAGTATGAACGCGACGATGGCACGACGACCGGGGAAGGCGATCGCAATGTCGCGCTGACGAACGGCGTCACGGGCGACCCCGACGACCGGAAGATGATTCCGCTGGGCAGGTCCGAGATCGGCGGCGTCCCCTCCGTCTCGTGGGACAACGTCACGTGGACCGGGGAGACGCTTGCTGCGGGGAAGCGGGCCGCTGAGCGCGTTGTCTCCTGCCTCGACGGCGGGCGGTGATGGGCACAGCGGTCGACCTCCGTGCTGAGATCGACGACGGCCGGACGCCTACGGGCTACCACCGCCTCCACGTGTCCCTCCTACTGAAGCGGACGGACTTCGAGCAGCTGGCGCACGAACTGCTCTCCTTGCGAGCCCACGAGGCAGCCGGTCTCGACGTCCGGGCCTCCGACATACCGGTCATCACCGGGTCCGACGTCCGGCTGCGGCTCGGCATCGGTTCCCTTGCCGTGACGGCCCCGTGCAGCGTCCTCGAGGTCATCGACGAGCCCACGCGCAGGGGTTTCACCTACGGAACGCTCCCCGGGCACCCGGAGTCCGGCAGCGAGCGGTTCCTCCTCGAGCGGGATGGTGACAGGCGCGTCCACTTCACCATCACCGCGCTGTCCAAGCCAGCCACTCGGCTCGCCAGAGCCAGCGGACCTCTCGGCCGGGTCGTCCAGCGCCACCTGACGAGCCGATACCTCCACGCCCTCGACCGCCTCTAGCCCGCACCCGTAGGGCACCCTGGCTCGCCGGGCGCGCGGAGGAGGCCCGCACATTGAGGGGTCCGGAAGGACATTTGCGTCCTAACCTCTGGACATGGGCCACGTCGACGTGGAGGACGACAGCATCAGGCGCTTCGTCGTGCGGCACTACCGCTATGACCCCGAGCGGCACGAACGTCGGCACGTCGTCGTCGGGGTCTTCGACAACGAGACCGAGTTCAGCGCGCTGATGGCCTCCATCCGGGACGACATCGAGCGCCGGCGCCGGGCGGGTGAGCCGGTGGGCCCGAACGAGCACGCGTCCGGGACGGTGTACGAGCCGGGGGACCGAGCCCGAGCCGCGGTGGGGCACCAGGTGCGGAGGATGATCGAGCACGGCGTGGACCCCCGCGAGCGGATCGACCTGAGGGAGCTCCCATCCAACATGGCGCTGCTCACCAGCGACGGCCACTGCGATGGCCAGAGGGACGGCCACAGGGACGGCCGTCGTGCATAGGTAGGACGGATCCGTCGCCTGGTTCGCCGGATCCTGGGCCCCCGCCAGCCGGAGTGAACCGCGAACCCTCCCGGGACCCAGGGCGGGAAAGGTGTGACGAAGCAGGCGCCCCCGAGTTGGAGTGGTCTGCCCGTGCTCGGCGTCCAGCCGAGGTGACACCCTGCAGGGAGGAGCACCCCCGCACCTGAGGAGATGACATGACGAGTGTTGACCTGCCGAGTGTCGCGCGACCCGACGACCTGCGCCGCATCGTCGACTGGACCGCGGCGGAGCTGTCGTCGGCGATCGGCTCGCGCCTCGTCACCTGTGTCGAGGTCATGACGGCGTACCTCGACCACATCGACAGGGTCAACCCGCAGGTCAACGCCATCGTCGCCATGCGGCCCCGCGAGGAGCTGCTCGCGGAGGCGGCCGAGAAGGACGCCATGCTGGCGCGCGGCGAGCGGCAGGGCTGGATGCACGGCTTCCCGCACGCGGTCAAGGACCTCTCCGACGTCCGCGGCCTGCCGACGACCAAGGGCTTCCACCGGCCGCTCGAGTCGGTGCCTCCGGCCGAGTCCGACACCATCTTCGTCGAGCGGATCCGGGCCGCCGGCGCGATCATCATCGGCAAGACGAACACCCCCGAGCTCGGCCTGGGCTCGCACACCTACAACCCGGTCCACGGCACGACCCGCAACCCCTACGACCTCGGCCGCACGGCCGGCGGCAGCAGCGGCGGTGCCGCCGTCGCCGTGGCCCTGCGCATGGTGCCGGTGGCCGACGGCAGTGACTTCATGGGGTCGCTGCGCAACCCGCCGGGCTGGACGAACGTCTACGGCCTGCGCCCCTCCTTCGGTCGCGTCCCGACCGGCGGCGGCGACGTCTTCGTCAACCAGGGCAGCGTCGACGGCCCGATCGCGCGGACGCCGCTCGACCTCGCGCTGCTGCTCGACACGATGGCCGGGTATGACGCCCGCGCGCCCCTGTCGATCCCGGCCCCAGGCGTCGACCACGCCGCCCTCAGCGAGCCCCTCACGGGGGGCCGGATCGTGTGGTTCCGCGACCTCGGCGGCTACCTGCCGATCGAGCCGGAGGTCCTCGAGGTCTGCGACGCCGCGGTCGGGCAGCTGAAGGACCTCGGTTTCGACGTCACCGTCCTCGACGACCTGCCCGCCCACGGCAGCTTCACCGGCACCGCCGACCTCTGGGAGCTCTGGCGCACCTACCGCCATGTCCTCAGCGGCGGCTCCAACATGGGGCTCTACGACGACCCCCGGACCCGGGCGATGCTCAAGCCGGAGGCCATCTACGAGATCGAGGGGATGCTCCACGGCCTCGACGGCGCGGATCCCATCACGGCCGCCCAGATGTTCGCCGCCTCGGTCCGCCGCTCCGACCTCTACCGCGGGTTCCTCGGACTGTTCGAGGCGGCCGACTTCGCGCTGCTCCCGACCGCGCAGGTCATGCCCTTCGGGATCGACATCACCTGGCCCGACGAGGTCGCCGGCCGGCAGATGTCGTCCTACCACCGGTGGATGGAGGTCTCGACGGTCGGCACGCTGCTCGGCGCCCCGACGCTCGCGATGCCCGCCGGGTTCGGCCCGTCGGGGCTGCCGATCGGCCTGCAGGTGATCGGCCCGAACCACGCGGACACCGCCGTCCTGCGCCTCGCCGCCACGTGGGACGCCGCCACCCGGTGGCCCGAGCGGCGACGTCCCGCGATCCTCGACTCCTGACGGCTCAGCGGGCCGAGCGGACCTGCTCTCCCGGGGCGAAGACGTCGAGCACGACGTTCTGGGCACCCAGGGCACCGCTTGGCGCCACGCTGTAGGTCGCCGCGCGTGCATCGAGCACGACGACCGACCCGGTGCCGATGACCTCAGTGCGACCCGGCCCCAGCACGAGGGCGGTGTCCTCGCCCAGCCCGACCGCGAGCTGCGACGGAGCGACCCGGCCGAGGTCATAGAGCCGACCCCAGCGGTAGTCGTAGGTCAGCGTCGGTACGAGACTGAGGTCGACGAGCCCGAGGCCGCGCTGCCACTGTGCGTCATTGGCCCGGAAGTAGGCAATCGCCTCGTCCTCGTAGTTCCGTCCGGTCGGATCGGCCTTCGGGGACCACCACGTGCCGAGAGCGGCAGCCATGTGCCGGTCGGCCAGCACGGCAGGCGCGTGCGACACCGCAGCCGAGACCCGCTGACGGAAGACCCGGTCCGCCAGTGCGGGGGCCAAGGTGGTGGGGTTCTGCGCGACGAGGACGACTCCCGCGGCCCGCGACAGGTCGAGGCCGTCCCAGCCCTCGCCGCGGTAGGCCACGACGTCCACGGACCCACGCCAGCCCGCCGTTCCCAGCCCAGCGGCATACCGCCGCGCCGTTGCGACATCGCCTTGGCCCACCGACAGCACGACGATGCGGGCAGTTGCGCCCCGGGTGCCGACGGCCCGGGTGGCCGTGCGCACGAAGTCCGGCACGACGCCGGCGCTGAAATCGCCGCTGACGTCTCCACCGAGGTAGAGGGTGCCGCCGGCGGAGGGGCCCCCTGCGATGGTCCACGGCTTCACCTTGGGGGTGGGCACTGGCGTGCCGTCGACGCTGAGGCGCCGCGTCGCCATGTCGTATGCCGCCCCGCCGGGTGTGAGCAGGTGCGTCAGGACGCGTCGGGCCGAGAGCAGCTCGGTTTTGCCGACCCACTGGTGCGTGGCTCCCAGCGTCTCGAAGTCGACGACTGCGACAGCGCTCGGGCCGAAGACGCCGCTCAGTGTGCGGTCGCCGGTGTTGCGGATTCCCGTCCCGTAGTCGACGCCCACCCCGAGGCGGCTCTCGCCGCCGAAGCGCTCGTCGCTGCTCGCGATCGTCGAGACGAGCCGGGCGAACCGGCCCCGCTGGAAGAAGTGTTGATCGAAGATCGCCCGTGTCGAGCCGAACGACAGGCCGCGCTCGGCGTCGGTGTCGTCGCCCCACCACATGAGGGTGCTGCCACGGCGGAAGCCGTCCCATGGGCCGAGGTCGCCGTCGTAGCCGTTG
This sequence comes from Intrasporangium sp., assembly GCF_051961875.1. Classification (GTDB taxonomy): domain Bacteria; phylum Actinomycetota; class Actinomycetes; order Actinomycetales; family Dermatophilaceae; genus Intrasporangium_A. The sequence goes on from NZ_JBQCCV010000149.1 coordinate 9,325, forward strand.
ATCATCGACCGCGACTGGACGGCCGCACCCGCGCTCGTGCCGGCGACGACCGCACCGCGGGTGGCCGCGGCGGCGAGGGCCGCCTCCGCCGGGGTGTCCGCAAGCACCTCCATCGCGATGCCCTGGTCGCCCCCGAGGATGTAGATGCCGTCGGCGCTGCCGATCGCGGTCGAGTTGGCCGGATCGAGGGCGTCGGCCCGGTTGAGCAGGACGGCGAGGGTCGCGTTGCAACCGGTCTTGGGTGCGGTGACGACTCCGTCGCAGATCCTGCCGATCTGGTCGGTCCGGTTCTGCGCGAGCTGGAGGTTCTCCGCGCGCTCCTCGTCGCTGTTGCCGTAGGACGAGGGCACGACGACGAGCCGCACGGTCGGGCCCGTCGCGCGCTCGGCGGCTGCGCGGGCGAAGGCCTGGAGCGACTCGGTCTCGTAACCGCCCCCGATCGGGATGGTCAGCGTGGGCGGCGTGGATGCGGCGCCGGACGTGGCGCTCGCGAATGCAGCGCCGGGCTCGGCGCTCGCGGCCGGCACCGCGACCGCGGCGCAGAGCGCGACGGCGACCCCGGTGCTGAGCAGGGTGAGGGAGTAAACACCTCGGCGATGGTGTGTCATGCGGGCACGCTAGCCGCTCGGGTCGCCCTCCGCCCGGCGAAACAGAGTGCACCCGTGCCCGGGGTCCCGGTGGACCACCGCTGGCACGGTCTAGTGTCGGAGCAACGCGAACCAGACGCCTCGCCCTGTGGGGCCGAGCCCGAGGAGTGCCGATGAGCCACGCCCTGCGCAGCAGCACCGTCGACGGGATCATCCGCCGCAGCGCCCACACCTTCCGCGACCGGGTGGCCCTGGTCTTCGGAGAGCGCGAGTGGACGTATGCCGCTCTCGACGACGCCGTGTCGCGCGCGGCGAGCCGGTTGCTGGGTCTCGGCCTCGCCAAGGGGGACCGGGTCGCCGCCTACGGCAAGAACTCGGACGCCTACCTCATCGGCTTCCTCGCCTGCGCCCGAGCGGGGCTGGTCCACGTCCCGCTCAACTACAACCTGACCGGCGCCGAGCTCGGCTACCTGCTCCAGCAGTCCGGCGCGCGGGCGATCCTCGTCGACCCCGCCCTCGAGGCGCCCCTCGGGGGCGTCGATGCCGAGGTGCTCGACCAGCTCGAGCACCGGATCCCCCTGCGCGACAAGGCTGGGTCGATCATCGAGATCGCGACCGTGGGTGTCGTCGCGGGCATCGAGGTCGACGTCACGGACACCGACCTCTGCCAGTTCCTCTACACCTCCGGCACCACCTCCCGGCCCAAGGCGGCGATGATGAGCCACCGGGCCCTCGTGCACGAGTACGTCTCGTGCCTGGTCGGCCTCGACCTCACGCCGGAGGACGCGCCCCTGCACGTCATGCCGCTCTACCACTCGGCGCAGATGCACGTCTTCCTCATGCCGTGGCTGGCCATCGGCGCGACGAACACCCTCCTCGAGGTGCCCGACGCCGGAGAGATCCTGCGCCGGGTGGAGCAGGACGGCCACCGGGCCTTCTTTGCGGCACCGACCCTCTGGGTCGCCCTGACCAACCACCCGGACTTCGAGACCCGCGACCTGTCCGGCCTGCGCAAGGCCTACTACGGCGCCTCGATCATGCCGGTACCGATCATCAAGCGGCTCGAGTCGAAGATGCCCGGCCTCGGGTTCTACAACTGCTTCGGCCAGTCGGAGATCGCCCCGCTCGCGACGATCCTGCGGCCGGAGGAGCACGCCGACCGCCCCGACTCGGCAGGGCGCCCCTGCCTCTTCGTCGAGGCTCGGGTCGTCGACGGCGAGGGCAACGACGTGCCCGTCGGCGAGACCGGCGAGATCGTCTACCGGTCGCCCCAGCTCTGCGACGGCTACTGGAACAACCCGGAGGCGACCGAGGAGGCCTTCGCCGGCGGCTGGTTCCACTCCGGGGACCTCGTCCGGATGGACGAGGAGGGCTACGTCTTCGTCGTCGACCGGATCAAGGACGTCATCAACACCGGCGGCGTGATGGTCGCCTCCCGGGAGATCGAGGACGCCCTCTACACGCATCCCGCCGTCGCCGAGGTCGCGGTCATCGGGGTGCCGGACGAGAAGTGGATCGAGGCGGTGGCGGCGTTCGTGGTGCGCAAGGCCGACGTCACCGAGGACGAGCTGGCCGCCCATGCCCGCAACACCTTGGCGGGCTTCAAGATCCCGAAGCGCATCACGTTCGTCGACGAGCTGCCGCGCAACGCCTCCGGCAAGATCCTCAAGCGCGAGCTGCGGGGCGCCTGAAGACGAGGTATGCCGCTGGGCCGGCTTACCACGGTAGCCCGCCCAGCGGCAAACCTCTACTCGGGGGCTGTCAGCCAGCCGCTCCAGCCG
>NZ_JBQCCV010000150.1:0-2078 GCF_051961875.1 Intrasporangium sp.
CGGGCCCCGGCCATCGCAACGGGGCTGGCCACCAGCCGCGAGGACCTGTCCGTCTGGGTCGTGACCGGCGACGGCGACTCCCTCTCCATCGGCGGCAACCACCTGATCCACGCGCTGCGCCGCAACGTCAACCTCAAGATCCTGCTGTTCAACAACGAGATCTACGGGCTGACCAAGGGCCAGTACTCCCCCACCTCGCGGGTCGGCCAGGTCACCAAGTCCACCCCGCTGGGCTCCGTCGACGAGCCCTTCAACCCGGTCTCGCTCGCCCTCGGCGCCGACGCCAGCTTCGTGGCCCGCACGCTCGACTCGGACCGCAAGCACCTCACCACAGTCCTGCGCGCCGCCGCCGAGCACCGCGGCTCCGCCCTCGTCGAGATCTACCAGAACTGCCCGATCTTCAACGACGGCGTCTTCGACGTCCTGAAGGACCGCACCTCCGCCGAGGCCCGGGTCATCCAGCTGCAGGCCGGCGAGGAGGTCACGCTGGGAGACCAGGTGGCCGTCTGGGACGAGGTGAGCGGCATACGGCTCGTCGGGCGTGACCAGGCCGACCCGGCACGGATCGTCACGCACCACCCCGACGCGGCCGACCCGAGCACCGCGTACGCCCTCTCCCGGCTCGACAGCGCCGACCTGGCGCACGTGCCGATGGGCATCTTCCGCAACGTGACCCGCCCGACCTACGACGACGCCGTGCGCGAGCAGGTCGCCTCCGCCCAGACCACCCCGGTCACCGACGCGGACATCGACGCCCTGCTTGCCGGACAGGACACCTGGACTGTGACCGCGTGACGTCGGGCCAGCCGACCTCGACCCTCACCCGGACCGGACGCGTGCGCGACAGGCTCGGTGGCGTCTCGGCCACGGGCCTGGGCACGATCCTCGGGTTCGTCGCCTACGGGCTGTGGGGGTTCTTCCCGCTCTACTTCGACGCCCTCAAGCCGTCCGGCGCCTGGGAGATCCTCGCGCACCGGATCTTATGGACCCTCGTCTTCTGCGCGATCGTCCTCGTCGTGACGCGGGACTTCCGGTGGCTGGGTCCGGTGCTCCGGAACGGCCGGCTGGTCGCGGGGATCACGATCGCCGCGCTCCTCATCGCGACGAACTGGGTGGTGTATGTCGCTGCCGTCACCTCCGGCCACACGAGCGACGCGGCGCTGGGGTACTTCCTCAACCCGCTCGTCACGGTGGCGCTCGGGGTGGTCGTGCTCGGTGAGCGGTTGCGGTTCCTCCAGTGGGCGGCGGTCGCGATCGGGGTCGTGGCCGGCCTCTACCTCGCCTTCGCCGGCGGGCGCGTGCCCGTCGTGGCGCTGACCCTGGCCTTCTCGTTCGCGCTCTACGGGCTGCTCAAGAAGAAGCTCGGCGCGACGCTGCCGGCGCTGCACGGCCTGACCATCGAGACCCTCGTGCTCGCGCCTGTCGCGGCCCTGACCCTCGTCATCCTCGGCCAGCACGGCGAGCTGACGTTCGGCGGGCACGGGGCGCTGCACACGTGGCTGCTGATCGGGTCGGGCGTGGCGACGGCGTTGCCGCTGCTGTGCTTCGCCGCCGCGGCCCGCCGGATCCCACTCGTCACGGTGGGGCTGATCCAGTTCATCACCCCCGTGCTGCAGCTGCTGTGCGCCGTCGTCCTGCTGGGCGAGCACATGCCGACCGAGCGGTGGATCGGCTTCGCCATCGTCTGGGTCGCGCTCATCGCCCTGACGGTCGACTCGCTGCTGAGCCTGCGCGGGTCGCGCTCCGAGGAGCGCGACATCCCGGTCGACGACTGCCCCCGCTGACCCTGCGGAGGGTGGGGCTCCTGGGACGTAGCGCTCACTCGACCTTTCAGTCGAGTGAGCAGTCGGTCACATCCGTCACTCTCGTGCCCACACGCCCTGGGACTGGTGGGGCGGAGCGCTCACTCGACCTAAGGAAACACCCCATCGAGTGAGCACTCGGTCACTCCCGCCCCACGCCCGGCTGGACTGGTGGGGCGGAGCGCTCACTCGACGATGAGGACGTGCAGGATGCGGGGGCCGTGGACGCCCTCGACCCGCTCGAGCTCGATGTCGCTCGTGGCGCTCGGCCCGCTG
>NZ_JBQCCV010000151.1:0-2987 GCF_051961875.1 Intrasporangium sp.
CCCGAGGGTGCCGAACGCCTGCGCGATCACGGCCGGGTTGTACCGGAACGTCGGGGTCATCACCGAGGTGCCGAGCACCACCCGCTCGGTGCGCTCACCCGCGGCGGCCAGCCACGACATCGCGAACGGGGCGTGCCCGTCGCGGTGCCGCCAGGGCTGGAAGTGGTCCGAGATGAACACCGAGTCCAACCCGACCCGCTCCGCCTGCACCGCGTACTCGACCAGCTCCCGCGGCCCGAACTGCTCCGCCGACGCCTTCCAACCGATCTTGAGCATCTGGACCTCCTGGGGAGTAGGACACGTCCTCGCCGCGATCGGCGAGGACGAGAGGTGCGCGACGGGCCGGGAGCCCTCTGCGGCTAGGACTGAATGCTGACGCGTCGGCTGGGCGGCGGCGTCTGCTCGCTGCGCCCGAGGACGAGCGGTTCACCGTCGACGAAGATGGCCGCGATCCCGGGCAGGTCTCCGAGCTGGAAGCACTCGAGGACGTTCGTCGCTAGCGACCCGGTGATCGGCCCGAGGATGAGGAGGTCGGCCGGCCGCCCCGGCGCGAGGACTCCGGCGTCCAGGCCATGTGCCGACGCGGTGTTGCCCGTCGCCGCCGCGACGGCGATGGCCGGGTCGACTCCGCAGACCGAGGCCAGGTAGAGCACGTTGCGGAGCATTCCCCGGGGGATGACGCCGGTCCCGCCCGGGGTGTCGGTGCCCAGGGTCAGCCGGTGCAGCTCCCCGCGCTCCGTGAGCCGGTCGACCGCGACTTGGGTCGCCCGGTAGTTCATCGAGCTGCACACCTCGATCGCACCGGACAGATCGTCGATGGTCTTGCGAATCTCCTCGTCCGGCATGGGAATCGGGCCGCCGGAGATGTGTGCGACGACGTCCGGACGCACGGCCGACACGAGGTCGTACCCGGCGACTCGGCTGGAGCCGGAGCGCGACACTCCACCGGAATGCATCTTGACCGTGATGTCCCGCTCGTTCGCCCACTGGAGGTAGGTCATCGGCTCGCCGGTGTCGAGGTGGTTCCAGTCGTAGAAGATGAACTTCGCCTGACTGGCCCCGGCAGCCGCGAGCCGGTCGAAGTGCCCCTCCGTCATCCCCGGCGTGAGCAGGACGGTGCCGGCCGTCATCTTGACGCCGGACTGCCGGACCCGGCCGGTCGTGTGCAGCGAGGTCACCGCCAGGCTGGTCACCAGCTCGGGGGTCAGCGCGTCCATCGGCAGGCCGGGCAGGTGCAGCTCCCCCGCGGAGACCATGCTCGTCGTGCCACCGTGCAGGTAGTTGTGCAGCCAGCCGACCGCATTCTGCGCCGGCGTCCACTCACCGAAGGTCGGATGGACGTGACCGTCGACGAGGCCCGGCATGACGCTCATGCCGCCGGCCGAGATGACACGGTCCGGTGCCGCGACGTCCTCGCCGATCGCCGCGACGAGGCCGTCCTCGATGAGGAGCTGGGTGTCCCGCAGCACAGGCGCCGCGGCGTCACCGGTGACCAGCATGTCGATGTCGGTGATGAGTGTCGTGCCCATGGCGCTCCTCGCGGTTCGGTCGTGGAGGTTTTATACCGTATCCAATATGATCGAGCCGTGACAGTCCAGCACTCAGGGTCGCATCGCTTCCTTCGCCCCCAGACCGCGCAGCAGGCGGTGCTCGCCGAGCTCCGCGGTCTCATCATCCGCGGGGAGCTGCCTCCCGGCGTCCCGATCCACCAGGAGAGCCTGGCCGAGCAGTTCGGGGTGAGCCGGGTGCCCGTACGCGAGGCCCTGAAGATCCTCGAGGGCGAGGGGTTTGTCGTCTACGCCGCCCATCGCGGATACAGCGTCGCCAAGCTCGACGTCGCCGACCTGCTCGAGATCTACGACCTGCGAGGGGTCCTCGAGTCCCACGTGGCGCGAGCGGCCGTGCCGGCACTCGAGGAGGCCGACCTCGTTCGCATGCGTGACGCCATGGACGCCATGGACCGGGCCGCCGATGCCCAGGACATGGTCGCGGTCGGCGTCCAGAACCGCGTGTTCCACTTCGCGCTCTTCGAGCGGAGCGGGATGGGCCGGGCGGTCGAGATGATCCGCCGCCTCTGGGACACCACCGATCCCTACCGGTCGCTCTACTTCCAGCGGCCCCTCACGCGCAAGACCGTCAACGCCGAGCACGAGCTCATCTACGACGCCTGCGCTGCCCGGGATGTCGAGGGGGTGGTCGAGCTGCTCGAGGTCCACCGCAGCCACACCGTCGACGACCTGCGCGCGATGAACGGCGTGTGGCCGTGACGGATCACCGGGCGCCGTCCGCCGGCGACGACGCGCGGAGACGACGTGAGGAGGCACGCGCACGGCTGGCCGGCCTCGGCTATGCGTTGCCGGAGCCGCTGCCGAGCAAGGGTGCCTATGCATCGACCCGGGCAGAGGGCGGCCAGCTCTGGGTGTCGGGCCACACCGGCCGCACCCCGGACGGCCTGCTGGTGACCGGGGTCGTCGGTGACGACGTCTCCGTCGAGCAGGCGCGGGAGGATGCTGGCCGCGCGGCGGTCAACCTCCTCGCCGCCATCGACGGGTCGCCGCACCTGCCTCACGGGCTGGGCAGCGTCGACGCCGTCCTGCACGTTCGCGTCTACGTTCGTGCCGCCGCAGACTTCGGCCAGCACCCGGCGGTCGCCGACGGCGCGAGCACCCTCATCGCCGAGGTGCTCGGCCCGGAGCGGGGGATCCACGCCCGAACGGCCATCGGCGTTGCCTCCCTGCCGGGCGGTGCGCCGGTGGAGCTCGAGGCGGTGCTCACGTTCTCGTCCTGAGCGCCGCCCGCCCCTGAGGTCGCGCGCCGCTCGTGGGCCGCGCCCACGCCTCGTGCGCCGGCGCGCCCCCGACTGGCCTCAGCGCGGTTGCGGGACGGTGCCGCGCCGGAGTGCCCGCACGATCGCGGCCCCGAGCAGCACGCCGGCCGCCGCTGTCGCCGCGACTGGGCCGGCCCATCGTTCGAGCGCGCTTGCGCTG
>NZ_JBQCCV010000152.1:0-13319 GCF_051961875.1 Intrasporangium sp.
GTTCGACTGGCCTTGCCGGCCGATCCAGGCGGGCCCCTCCCAGCCCTCCGGCGGCGACCCGAAGGCCGGCGCTCCTGCCCTATGCGTCGCGGCCAGGGATCGGCCCAGCTCGTCGGCCGCCTCCCGGGTCGGGCCGGAGACGTGCACCTGCTCGAGGTCGATGAAGCCCTCCCCCACGTCGAGCACGCGCACGATGCGCGTGCCGCCGTCTGCCTCCGCCTCGGCCAGCCAGCGCAGGCCGCATGCCTCCGCCTCGAAGAAGCCCGGCGGGGCGCCGGGGCGTTCCTTGCGGTGGCTCCTCGGCTCTCGCACCATCTCCCCACCGTAACGACGGCAGGGGTTCGCGACCGCTACCGTGATCGGGTCGTCGGTGCGACTGTGCCCGTTTTGGTCCCCGCGGCGGCCGTCGGCTACTCTAAAGCGGTTGCCCTGTGCGCATCGGCCAATCCCACCGTCGTCTGACGGTCTGCCGCGCCCCTGGGGCGAATGGACGAACGACCACAACGACGAGTTTCAGGAGATCACCCGTGGCTGCCAACTGCGACGTCTGCGGCAAGGGACCGAGCTTCGGTCACAACATCTCGCACTCGCACCGCCGCACCAAGCGTCGCTGGAACCCCAACATCCAGCGCGTTCGGACCATGCTGAACGGTGTGACGCCCAAGCGGATCAATGTCTGCACCTCCTGCCTCAAGGCAGGCAAGGTCGCACGCTGACCTTTCAACACTGAGAGGGCCGGCTCCCGGACGGGGGCCGGCCCTCTTGCTTCCCGAGCGATCGAGAGTGCAGCATTCCCGATCGAGAGTGCAGTAGTCCCAGTCCGCAGGGCAAAGGAGCGCACTGTCGATGGGAAGAAGTGCACTCTCGATCGGCTCAGAGGCGGAAGTGGTCCCATCCGGTGAGCGCCTCGCGCAGCCCACCGACGAGGATGTCGGGGCCCTCCCCCGCCGCCACGCCTCGCACGACCCCGATGAGACGCCACCCGGGAGGTAGGCAGCCGGGCGGGAAGGTGGCGAGCAGCGAGTGCTCCTCGCCGCCGGCGAGGACGCAGGCGCGGGCGACCTCGACGCCGAGGGCGGGGGTCAGGCGGTCGACGTCCTCGTCGAGTGCCGTCGGGTCGAGGTCGAGGATGACGCCGCTCGCCCGGGCGATCCGGCCACCGTCGCGCAGCAGGCCGTCCGACACGTCGAGCATCGCGGTCGCACCGGCCTCCACGGCCGCGACGCCCTGCTCCAGCGGTGGCCGCGGACGGCGGTGGACCTGCACCGCCTCCTGGTCCGCCTCGGGCCGACCCTGCTGCAGCAGGCGCAGCCCGGCGTCGCTCAGCCCGAGGGAGCCCGCCACCGCGACGTGGTCGCCCGGTCGGGCGCCTGAGCGCAGCACCGGCTCGGCGACAAGGTCGCCCAGCGCCGTCACCGACGCCATGACGACACCCGGCGGCGCCGATGACAGGTCGCCGCCCAGGACCGCCACGTCCGCCTCGGAGCAGGCCTCGGCGATGCCCCGCGTCAGGTCGAGCACCCACTCGATCGCGACCTCGGGATCGACGACGAGCGTCAGGAGCACGCCCGTCGGCCGGCCCCCCATGGCCGCGATGTCGGCGAGGTTCTGTGCGATCACCTTGTGCCCGATGTCGGCTCCCGAGGACCACGCGTCGAGCCAGTCGCGCCCGAGCACGACGGTGTCCGTCGTCGCGATGGTGCGGTCGGACGTGCGGAGGACCGCGGCGTCGTCGCCGGGTGGCACGACGAGCGATGGCGGCCGGCCGTAGAACGGCAGGACGCGAGCGAGGATCTCCTCCTCGTCGAGGTGGCGGAGGGCGGTGCCCTCGGTCAGCATCGGCCCTGGTCGTCTCTGCACGCGTCCACCCTGTCATCCCCGCTCACCGGGACGCACACGCCCCGGGCAGGGTACGGTCGGGACACGGCCGTTCGCGCGCGTCCGGCCGGTCGCCGACCGTCAGCCATCAAGAAGAGGTGACCCGTGGTCCAGGCCTACATCCTGATCCAGACCGAGGTCGGCCGCGCCGCGACCGTCGCCGAGGAGATCCGGGGAATCTCCGGTGTCGCGCTCGCGGAGGACGTGACCGGACCGTATGACGTCATCGCCCGGGTCGAAGCGCCCAACGTCGATGACCTGGGCCGTCTCGTGATCGCCCGGCTCCAGGAGGTCCAGGGAATCACCCGGACCCTGACGTGCACGGTGGTCCACGTCTGAACGCTCCTTCCCCCCGTCGGCGCGGCACGGCGGTGGCGCTCGGCGCCGCCGTCGTGCTCTGCGTCGTCTCGGCGTGCTCCTCCTCCGTCGACGTCTCCCCGGCCCAGTTCGCCCAGAGCCCCGCCTGCCGGTCGCTCTCCTGGCCCGACCGGGTGAGCGGGGCCGAGCACGTCGCGACGACGTCGGACTCGCCGTCGGTGGCCGCGTGGGGCAGCCCGGCCATCATCGCGCGCTGCGGGTTGCCCCCGCTCGCCCCGACGACGGAGGAGTGCGTCACGGTCGACGGCGTCGACTGGGTGGTGCGCTCCCTCAGCGACGGCTCGGCCGCGACCACCTTCGGCACCGACCCGGCCATCGAGGTCCTCGTCCCGAAGAGCTACGGCCCGGCCCCGCTCCAGCTGCCCGTCTTCGCGGCCGTCGCCAAGCAGCTGCCGACGAACGGACGGCACTGCTCCTGAGGAGCCTGCTCTGCGGCATACCCGCTGATCGGGTCAGCGCAACCCGGTGCGCCGTTCGAGCGCGAGGGAGATCAACTCGTCGATCAGCTGCGGGTAGTCGAGGCCCGTGGCCGCCCACATCCGCGGGTACATCGAGTGCGGCGTGAACCCCGGCATCGTGTTGATCTCGTTGATGAGCACCTGGCCGTCGTCGGTCCAGAAGCAGTCGACCCGCGCCAGGCCCTCGCAGCCGAGCACCTCGAAGGCGGTGGCAGCGAGGCGGCGGACCTCGTCGGACACGGCGTCGGGCACGTCGGCGGGACAGCTGAGCTCGACGTCGGCCTCGGTGAGGTACTTCGCCTCGAAGTCGTAGAACGCGTGGTTCGCGTGGACGGCGACCTCCGCAACCTCCGAGGTGCGCGGAGCATCGGTGCCGTGGCCCTCGAGGACGGCGCACTCGATCTCGCGCCCCGTGATGGCCGACTCGACGATGACCTTCGGGTCGTGCTCGCGAGCGGCCTCGATGGCAGCCTCGAGGTCGGCCCGGTCCTCGACCTTCGTGATGCCGATGCTGGAGCCTCCGCGGGCGGGCTTGACGAAGAGGGGGTAGCTGAGGCCGTCGCAGGCGTCCATGGCGGCGGCCGGGTCCGTGCGCCAGGCACGGTCGGTGATGACGGCGTAGGGCCCCACGGGCAGCCCGTGTCCGGCGAAGAGCACCTTCATGTAGTGCTTGTCCATCCCGGCGGCGGACGCGAAGACGCCGGAGCCGACGTAGCGGACATCGGTCAGCTCGAAGAAGCCCTGGATCGTCCCGTCCTCGCCGAAGGGCCCGTGGAGCAGGGGGAAGACGACGTCGACGTCGCCGAGCTCATGCGGCGGCTCACCGGGCTCGAGGACGCGCAGGGCGCGGTCCTCCGTCCCGAGCGGCAGCATGACGTGGGCCTTGTTGGCCTCGATCTGCGGCGTGCTCCCGGCCGTCAGCTCGAGCAGGTCCGGTTCGTCGGCGACGAGCACCCACTCCCCCGTCGGCGAGATGCCGACCGGCACGACGTCGTAGCGGTCGCGATCGATGGCGCGCAGGACGCCGGCCGCCGTCGCACAGGAGACGGCATGCTCGGAGGAGCGCCCCCCGAAGACGATGGCGACACGCGGGCGCGAAGGTGTCGAGGGCGTCGTGGGCTGGTCCGTGGTCATCAGACGAGACTCTATCCCGGCGTTCTCACCACGCTCCTAACCTGAAAGCGTGCCGGACACGACGAGTTCTTCCGAGAGAGCCGACCTGCGACTGGAGACGCGCGTTGTCGCGGCCGGGCGGCCCCCGCACGCACCGGGCGCGTCGGCGAACGCTCCCGTCGAGTTCACCTCGACGTATGCCGCTGACGGCCCGGTCAACTACGCCCGGTCCGGGAACCCGACGTGGTCGGCCTTCGAGACCGCGCTCGGCGAGCTCGAGGGCGGGCAGGCCCTGGTCCACGCCTCCGGGATGGGGGCCATCGCAGCGGCCCTCTCGCTCCTGCCTCCCGGCGGCGCGGTGCTCGTCACCGACACGACCTACAACGGGACCGGTGACCTTGTCCGTGATCTGGAGGAGGCTGGGACCAAGGTGTTGCGGCGGCATGCGAGCGACACCGACGGCTTCCTCGAGTCACTGCCCGAGGCCGACCTCGTGTGGCTCGAGTCCCCGACCAACCCGCTCATGGACGTGATCGCCCTCGAGCCGATCCTGGCCCGGGCCCGAGAGCTCGGCGTCGTCAGCGTCGTCGACAACACCATGTCGACGCCGCTGCTGTGCCGGCCGCTCGAGCTCGGGGCCGACGTCGTGGTCCACTCCGTCACGAAGTACCTCTCGGGACACTCGGACGTCGTCCTCGGGGCGACGGTCGTCGCGGACACGGTGCGTGGCCGCGAGCTCGCCGGCCGGCTGCACCGGCACCGCACCCTCAAGGGCGCGATCGCCGGGCCGATGGAGGTCTTCCTCGCGCTTCGCGGGCTGCGCACCCTGGCCCTGCGGTTCGAGCGGGCCTGCGCCTCCGCGGCCGAGCTTGCAGCCCGCCTCGAGGGCCACGCCGCCGTCGCCCGGGTGCGTTACCCCGGGTCCGGCGCGATGCTCTCGATCGACGTCGTCGGCGATGCCGCGGCCGCCGAGCGCGTCTGTGCCGCAACGCGGGTCTGGTTCCACTCGACGAGCCTCGGCGGGGTCGAGTCGCAGCTCGAGCGGCGTCGGCGCCACCCGTCGGAGGCCGAGACCGTCCCGGACAACCTGATCCGGCTCTCGGTCGGCATCGAGCATGTCGAGGACCTCTGGGCCGACCTCGACCGCGCCCTCAAGACCGCCCTCGCCTGACGTGTCCCCCCGTGCCCGCGCCGACGTCAGTGCGGGTCGGGCTGGGGCGTGCCGTGCTTCTCCGCCTTGAGATCGCGCGCCATCAGCTTCGGCCCGACCTCCGTGGCGGGCAGGCCGTCCCGGACCACCGCGACGACCTGCTCGACGATGGGCAGCTCGACGCCGTGGTGTTCCCCGAGGGCGAGGATCGACTGGCACGACTTGACCCCCTCGGCGGTCTGCCGCAGCTGGGCCGCCGCCTCCTCGACCGCCATGCCCCGGCCCAGCCGGACCCCGAAGGTGTGGTTGCGCGACAGCGGTGACATGCAGGTCGCGATGAGGTCGCCCACACCGGCGAGACCGAGGAAGGTCTGCTGGTGGGCACCGAGCGCCATGCCGAGCCGTGTCGTCTCAGCCAGGCCGCGGGTGATGATCGTCGCCTTCGTGTTGTCGCCGAAGCCGAGCCCCTCGGCCATCCCGACGGCGAGGGCGATGACGTTCTTCGTCGCGCCGCAGACCTCGGCACCGACGACGTCTGTGTCCGTGTAGGGCCGGAAGTAGCGCGTGGCGATGGCGGTCGCGACGCGCTCGGCGGTGCCCATGTCGGCGCAGGCCACGACGCTTGCCGCCGGCTGGTGCTGCGCGATCTCGGGGGCGAGGTTGGGGCCGGAGACGACGACGATCCGGTCCTGCTCGACGCGCCCGACCTCGCTGATGACCTCGCTCATCCGCTTCGTCGTGCCGAGCTCGACACCCTTCATGAGGGAGATGACCGGAGCCCCCGCGGGCATCGCCGACCCCCACGTCTCGAGGTTCGTCCGCAGGGTCTGGGAGGGCACGGCCAGCACCACGATGTCGGCGCCGACACAGGCCTGCTCGGGGTCGGTCGTGGCCCGGATCGAGTCGGGCAGGTGCAGGTCGGGCAGGTAGTCGAGGTTGCAGCCCTCGTTGATCTGGTCGGCGATCTCCTGTCGGCGGGACCACATCCGGACCGTCGCGCCGGCGTCGGCCATGATGCCGGCGAAGGCGGTGCCCCAGTTGCCCGCGCCCATCACCGCGACCCGGGTCATCGGCGCCCTCCGCCCGTCCGGCGCCCCATGGGCTTGGGTTCGGGCTCCGGGCGACCGATGTCCGAGTGGTTGAGCGGGTCGCCGATCTCGGGCACGCCGTGCTTGCGGGGGTCGAACCGCTCGTGGTTCGCCTGCTCGCCGCGGACCTGCTCGAGCAGCTCGGTGATCCGGTCCATGAGCCGGTCCGTCGCGATCCGCAACGTCCCCGTGTCGATGGGCCGGTCGTAGAGGTCGGACAGGTCGACGGCCGGGCCGACCGCCATCGACATCGTCCGGCGCGGGAAGAGCCTGGGGCGGTGCCCGTACGGCGAGAGGATCTCCTGGGCGCCCCACTGGGCCACCGGGATGAGGGGGCAGCGGGTCTCGAGGGCGACCCGGGCGGCGCCGGTCTTGCCGCGCATCGGCCACAGGTCCGGGTCGCGCGTGATCGTGCCCTCGGGGAAGATGCCGACGGCCTTGCCCTCGCGGACCGCCTCGACGGCGGCACGGTAGGCGTGGGCGGCCTTGAGGGAGTTGCGGTAGACCGGGATCTGCCCTGCCTTGTGCAACGCCCAGCCCACGACCGGAACGCGGAAGAGGCTGTCCTTGCCGAGGAAGTAGGTCGGCCGGCCGGCGTCGTACATGAAGTGCGCGAAGACGATCGGGTCGACGTAGGAGATGTGGTTGGGCGAGACGACGAAACCGCCCTCGGAGGGCAGGTGTTCCATGCCGCGCCAGTCGCGCTTCGTGATGCGCATGAGGAGGGGGCGGAGGATCCATGCGATGCAGCGGTAGGACAGCGGCAAGTCGGCGCGTGCTGCGCTCACGAATGGACCTCCTCGGTACGGCGCCCCACGGGGCGAGTGTGGGCATCAGTCTCTCCACCGGGGGCCGGGCTGTCGAGGCTGCCCCCGGCGAGTGCGAGAATTCTCGGACCATGGTGACGGCGAACCACTCGGACTCCAGGCCCTCCTGGCACGTCGTGGTGCCCATCAAGGACACCCGCGAGGGCAAGTCGCGGCTCGCGCCCGCGGGGGTGAGACGCACACGCCTCAGCCGGGCGATCGCCGACGACACCCTGTCCGCCGTCGTCGAGGCCGTGGAGGCGGAGCACGTGTGGCTCGTGACGTCCGACGCGGGCCTGTCGTGGGACTGGGCCGGCGCCGGCGTCCATGTCGTCCCGGACCCCGGTCATGGCCTCAATGCAGCGATCACGGCCGGCCTGTCTCACGTGCCCGCAGACGTGCCCCGGGCCGCCCTGCTCGGCGACCTGCCGAGTCTCCTTGCCGTCGACGTGGTCACCGCTCTGCAGGCGGGCGGCCGGGTGGCGGAGTGGTTCGTGCCGGACCTCGACGGGTCCGGCACCGTCCTGCGGGGCGGCCACGCCTTCGTCCCGCAGTTCGGTCCTGGCAGCGCGGAGGCGCACGCCCGACAGGGCGCACTTCGTCTGGAGCTCGACCTGCCGCGGCTGCGACGCGACGTCGACGACCCGGACTCGCTGGCGGCGGCTGTGCGGCTCGGCGTCGGTTCTGCCACGAGCGCGGTCCTCGGCCTCACGAGCTCCGAGCGCGCGGTACGCGCAGACGGCTAGATTTGGGCCGTGCAGGCCACCGTCCACCGCTTCCACCCAGACACCCTCACGGGCAGCGTCCTGCGTGACGACGGCGTCGAACTGCCCTTTGACGCGGCAGCTTTCACGACGAGCGGGCTGCGGTTGCTGCGCCCGGGCCAGCGCCTCACCGTCGACGTCGCGGACGGCCGTGTCACCGCGCTGCGCATCGTCGGTGTCGGTGGCGGCCAGCCCATTCACTGACATGCGGGTGGGGGCCGGCCAGATGGCCGACCCCCACTTCCGCCCACTGGTCAGCGCTTCGCCGCGGTCTTGCGGGTCGTCCCCTTCTTGGCCGTGGTCTTCTTCGTCGTCGCCTTGGCGGCGCCGGTGGCCCTCTTCGCGGTCGTCTTGGCCGCCGTCTCGCGGGCGGTGGTCGCCCGGCTGGTGGCCTTCGCCGGAGCGGCCTTGGTGGCGGACGCCTTCTTCGCGCTGCGTCCCGCCGTGGCCTTGCTGGCGGTGGCCTTGCTGGCGGTGGCCTTGTTGGCGGTGGCCTTGCTCGCGCTCTTGGTGGTCGCCTTGGCGGCGCTCTTGCTGGCGGTCTTGTTGGCAGCCGTCTTCGCCGTCCCGGCCGTCGTGGCCTTGGCCGCGGTCCGGCCGGCGGCGGTCTTCTTCGTGGCGGCGGTCTTGCCGGCTGCAGCCTTCTTGGTGACCGGGGCCGCCTGGGAGACGGTCGAGGCAGAGGCACGCGAAGCCGCAAGGACGCCCTTGGTGAGCTTCTTCTTGCCCGACACGACCTCCTTGAAGTTCGTGCCTGCCCGGAACTTCGGCACCCGGGTCTTCTTGATCTTGACCGTCTCACCGGTCTTGGGGTTGCGACCGGTGCGCGCGCCACGGTCGGCGCGCTCGAAGGTGCCGAAGCCCGTGATGCCGACCTTGCCACCCTTCGAGACCTCGCGAATCACGATGTCGAGCAGGCTCTCGAGGGCGTCGGACGCAACCTTCTTGCTTCCGAGCTTCACCTCGAGGGCGTCGATCAGTTCTGCCTTGTTCACGTCTTCCCCTCCAGAGGAATTTCGGTGTCGGACGACCCGACGCGTGGGCCCGGAAACGATCCGGCTCTCTCTGACGGTAAAGGCATGCAACGCTCAGGTCCACCACCCTGAACACTGTTTTTCGTTGTGTCGCAACGAGTTTGCCGGGTGTCGGCATGGCCCGACTGGCGCCTCGACACAGTCCACCGGCACCACCCTTCAGACAGGACGAGAGCCGAGTCCCCTTGTCACTGAAGGGAACTCGGCTCTCGACGTCGGTCAGATGGAGGTGCCTGGCGGGTCAGGAGGCGGTGGTCACCGGCTTGTAGGAGGGCCGGCTCCGCTCGAACTCGGCGACCTCGTCCTCGTGGCGGAGGGTCAGGCCGATGTCGTCGAGTCCCTCCAGGAGGCGCCACCTGGTGTAGTCGTCGATCTCGAAGGGGGCGACGATCTCTCCCGCCGTCACGGTCCGCGAGAGCAGGTCGACGCTGATCTCCGCGCCCGGGTGGTTCTCGAGGTACTTCCAGAGCAGCTCGACGTTGTCCTGGGACACGACCGCAGCCAGCAGACCGCCCTTGCCGCTGTTGCCCCGGAAGATGTCGGCGAAGCGGGAGCTGATGACGACCCGGAAGCCGTAGTCCATCAGGGCCCAGACCGCGTGCTCGCGACTCGACCCCGTGCCGAAGTCGGGGCCGGCGACGAGAACCGAACCCGCGGCATAGGCCGGGTTGTTGAGGACGAAGGACTCGTCCTTGCGCCAGGCGGCGAACAGGCCGTCCTCGAAGCCGGTCCGCGCGACTCGCTTGAGGTAGACCGCGGGGATGATCTGGTCGGTGTCGACGTTGCTCCGGCGCAGCGGCACCCCGACGCCGGTGTGGGTCTCGAACTTGTCCATGGCTCAGGCCTCCTGGAGGACTTCGGCGGGCAGGTCGGCGGGGCTCGAGAGGGTGCCGCGCACGGCGGTCGCGGCGGCGACGAGCGGGCTGACGAGGTGGGTGCGACCACCCTTGCCCTGACGTCCCTCGAAGTTACGGTTCGAGGTCGAGGCGCTGCGCTCCCCCGGCGCGAGGGTGTCGGGGTTCATCCCGAGGCACATGGAGCAGCCCGGCAGGCGCCACTCCGCCCCGGCGTCCGTGAAGACGCGGTCGAGGCCCTCGGCCTCGGCCTGCTGGCGCACCTTGGCCGAGCCGGGGACGACGAGCATCCGCACGCCGTCGGCGACGTGGTGGCCCTTGACGACCGCTGCGGCTGCCCGGAGGTCCTCGATCCGGCCGTTGGTGCAGGAGCCGAGAAAGACGGTGTCGACCCTGATGTCGCGCAGCCTCGTGCCCGGCTCGAGGCCCATGTAGGCAAGGGCGTTCGCGGCCGCGACGCGGTCGCTCTCGTCGGCGAAGGACTCAGGGTCGGGGACCGACTCGCTGAGCGGCAGGCCCTGGCCGGGGTTCGTGCCCCAGGTGACAAAGGGCGTCAGCGCCGAGGCGTCGATCTCGACCTCCGCGTCGAAGACCGCGTCCTCATCCGTGCGCAGCGAGCGCCAGTACTCGACTGCGGCGTCCCAGTCGGCGCCCTTCGGCGCGTGCGGGCGGTCCTTGAGGTAGGCGAAGGTGGTCTCGTCGGGGGCGATCATGCCGGCGCGGGCGCCGGCCTCGATCGACATGTTGCAGATGGTCATCCGCGACTCCACCGAGAGCGCCTCGATGGCCTCGCCGCGGTACTCGAGGACGTAGCCCTGCCCGCCGCCGGTGCCGATCCGGGCGATGACGGCGAGGATGACGTCCTTGGCGGTGACACCCTCGGCGAGATGACCCCGCACGTTGATGGCCATCGTCTTGAACGGCTTGAGCGGGAGGGTCTGGGTCGCGAGGACGTGCTCGACCTCGGAGGTGCCGATGCCGAACGCGAGGGCTCCGAAGGCGCCATGGGTCGACGTGTGGCTGTCACCACAGACGACGGTCATGCCGGGCTGCGTGAGCCCGAGCTGCGGGCCGACGACGTGGACGATGCCCTGCTCGGCGTCACCCATCGGGTAGAGCCGGACCCCGAACTCCTCACAGTTGCGACGCAGCGTGTCCACCTGGATCTTCGAGACCGGGTCGCTGATCGGGCCGGGCGTGGTGGGGACGTTGTGGTCCTCGGTCGCGATGGTGAGGTCGGGTCGGCGGACGC
This sequence comes from Intrasporangium sp., assembly GCF_051961875.1. Taxonomy (GTDB): domain Bacteria; phylum Actinomycetota; class Actinomycetes; order Actinomycetales; family Dermatophilaceae; genus Intrasporangium_A. The sequence continues at coordinate 10,776 of NZ_JBQCCV010000152.1, forward strand.
CGCGCCCAGCGAGGCGCAGGCCCTCGAAGGCCTGGGGGCTGGTCACCTCGTGGACGAGGTGCAGGTCGATGTAGAGCAGGTCGGGCTCTCCCTCGGCGCGCCGCACGACGTGTGCGTCCCAGACCTTCTCGGCGAGTGTTCCTGGCATTCTTCCTCCGCTGTGGCAATGGACGGCGGCTCACCGCAGCCCGGTGGGGCCCACGGCGGCATCGCTCGTTACTCAAGAGTCGTCGTTTTCCCGGCACGGCGAATTGACGTCTCAGTGCCTGAGACGGCAATATCAGGTCATGGACAAGTCAAGTGGAGTCGGAGTCCTCGACAAGGCGGCGACCGTCCTGGGCGCCCTCGAGGCCGGCCCGGCGACCCTCGCCCAGCTCGTCGGCGCGACCGGCCTCGCCCGCCCGACGGCGCACCGCCTCGCCGTCGCACTGGAGCACCACCGCCTCGTATCGCGCGACATGCAGGGACGTTTCGTGCTCGGTCCGCGCCTCGCCGAGCTCGCGTCGGCTGCCGGCGAGGACCGCCTCCTCGCCGCCGCTGGGCCCGTCCTCGGGGCGCTGCGGGACCACACCAACGAGAGCGCCCAGCTCTTCCGACGCCAGGGCGACCAACGCATCTGTGTCGCGGCCGCCGAGCGTCCAGTGGGCCTGCGTGACTCGATCCCCGTCGGCGCGACGCTCTCGATGCTCGCCGGGTCGGCCGCTCAGGTGCTGCTCGCCTGGGAAGACCCCGACCGGCTGCACCGTGGCCTGCACGGGGCAGCCTTCACCGCCACGACCCTGTCCGGCGTCCGCCGCCGCGGCTGGGCCCAGAGTGTCGGCGAGCGCGAGCCGGGCGTTGCGTCCGTGTCCGCGCCGGTGCGCGGTCCTTCGGGACGCGTCGTCGCCGCCGTGTCGATCTCCGGGCCGATCGAGCGGCTCTCGCGGCAGCCGGGCCGGCTGCACGCCGCCACCGTCGTGGCCGGTGCCAACAAGCTGACCGAGGTGCTGCGCCGGGCCCACGCCCAGGGGCAGCAGCAGCCACACCAGGAGGTCTGACCCCTCGCTCGACAGCGCCCGGGCCTCAGCACGCCTAGGGCTCGGGCAGCCGGGCCTCATGACCGCCGCTTCGGAGTGCGGGAGCCGGCTGCGCGGCATACCTTGACGACGTCGCGGCGCACAGACGTCACGGCATACAACGGATCGGTCACGTTCGGGCTGACGACGTCCCGTGTGCCAACCATTCGGGCAGCTGCGGCGTCACCCTGAATGCCAGCACCGGCACGTGATGAAGGGATCGCCATGGGAGCTGCACGACGCCGTCGCGGCGCGAGGGCCATGTCGGTGGCCGGCGTCGGCTTGGGCCTGACCCTGGCGCTGACCGCATGCACACCGACAACCCCGCACGCCGCCCAGACGCCGATCGCCACCCACCCGGTGACGAGCACAACGTCTTCGGCCACCGAACCGGGCACGGCGACGACCACGGAGCTGACGGCGAGCGTCACGCCGATGCCCTCCGACGGCCCCACGACGACCCCGGCCACCCCCACGGCAGCCCCTACGACGACCCCGGAGCCTGCCCCCGTCGTCCTGTTCCGCCCCGGCGACTCCTCCCCCAAGGTGCGCGAGCTGCAGGCGCGGCTCAGGCAGCTGCGCTGGTACGACGGCGACGTCACCGACCACTACGGCACCAAGACGAGCGCCGCGGTGCGGGGCTTCCAGGCCAAGCGCGGCTTCCCGGAGACCGGCGTGCTCGACGAGCGGACGTGGGACAAGGTCGTCTCGATGAGCCGCCCCCCGACCCGTGACGAGCTGAACAACATCCTCCCCAAGCCGGTCGCGGCCCCGCCGGGCAAGCTGACCTGGGACGTCGACTCGCGGTGCCTCACCGGCCGGGTCATCTGCATCAGCAAGTCGACGCGGATGCTGACATGGGTCGTCGACGGCGTGCCGCAGTACCAGTTCGACGTCCGCTTCGGCAGTGAGGCCCTGCCGACCCGCGAGGGGACCTTCGCGATCACCTGGAAGAAGAAGGACGTCATCTCGAACCTCTACCACACGCCCATGCCCTACTCGATGTTCTTCAGCGGGGGCCAGGCGATCCACTACTCGTCGAACTTCGCCCGACTCGGCTACAACGGCTCGTCGCACGGCTGCGTCAACGTGCGCGACTGGAACGGCCTCGTCCGGCTCTACGACGAGGCCCCGGTGGGCACCAAGGTCGTCATCCACTGGTGAGCGGCTGCCCTCTACGCTGGCGAGACACCCCAACGGCGTAGGAGGCAAGGTGCTGAGGATCGGTTGGAAGGCGTCGGCGGAGCAGTTCGGGCCGCGGGAGCTGGTCGAGTACGCGGTGCAGGCGGAGCGGGTCGGGTTGGACTCGGTGTTCATCTCGGACCACTTCCAGCCCTGGCGGCACCGGGACGGGCACGCCCCGTTCGCGATGTCGTGGCTGGCCGCCGCGGGTGAGCGCACCGAGCGGGTGGTGCTCGGCACCTCGGTGATGACCCCGACGTTCCGGTACAACCCGGCCGTGATCGCGCAGGCGTTCGGCACCCTCGGG